>NZ_JBDKEE010000027.1:0-58641 GCF_051130085.1 Enterobacter sp. PTB | reverse complement strand
AGCGGCAATCAAAATAAAACGGTGAAAAAAGGTTATATCCAGCGGCGTTGACAATAGGGCTATATGGCGGGTTAAATCTTTACAGCTATGCTCCTAATCCATTAGGTTGAATAGCTCCGCTGGGTCTATGCAAGAGAGGGGATCCCAATGCAACTGAATCTATATTTAGGGTTCAAGCGGGAATTCCACCAAATGCAAGTCGGGTCAGAATCAAATTAGATTCTGCTAATAACCCCAAAATTCAGCGTGGACCACTTAAATAGTGGAACCTTAAATATCAGTATTGGAGATAGCTCACATGCTCAGCATTTCCTTGATATTAGAGGTGGTAATGCAGAAATTGTCTCCTTTCAACTTCCTAAGTGGATGGCGGATTTCATAGAAGAAAGTGCAATACCTCAGGCCGTTTATCGTACTAATCCGTTAAATCAAGGTTGGTTAGCTCCTAAGCGTGTCGATCCGACAACGCCAGGTAGATCGTATGAATTACCATCAATGTGGGCAGAATGGCTTGAAGAAGTAGCGATTCCAGGCTCGGGGAATGTAAAATAGGTTACTATATGAATGTTAATAAAGATGATGAACTCCTTGTAATAGTGAAGAACGAAGGAAGATTTTACTGGTTCGTTGCCTTTAAAGAAATGTGGGTTTTGGACAGAGTTAGATGGGTAGACGATTTTGTGAAAAACGGGGTGGAAATTAACTTACAGGATATCCATAAAGAAAGATATGACATACCAGTAGTAAATGAAGAAAACGTACAAATATTCATTGATAACTTAATTAAAGAGGGTTATTTATACGATAAGGATGATATGTCTGTGGCGTTTTACAATAGGCTTTCAGAAAAAACAACATGGTGGGATATATATGATCTAATGCCGGATTTATTTATAGACTTTGATAGTAAGCGACTATATTCTGAATGTGTTGAGAATATGCATTATCACAAATATGTTCCTGATGGATGGTTAGGTGAACTTGTTGATTTCTGCAGTGATGGAACCTTACCTCAAGATGAAATATTCTGGATAAAAAATGAAACAGATTATAGAAGCATTGTGATCGTTAAACGGTAAAAATATACTTTCGGCATATCATTATTAGACTATGCAATGTTAGATTCAACACGTTAATTAGTCTTTGTATTAAATGAACAAAAGCCGTTACCAGCCGTTTTGACAAACTTCAATGCACTGTGTGACAAAGTATATTTATCTGCACCTCCCCAAGGGACTTTTTTATTGCTTAACATTCACTCTTCCAAGGTAAGTCATCATTGTCTGTAGTTATGCGGTAAAAAAACGGCTGGCATGATTGGTTTTTCATATGATGCATAACGTATTTTCCCAATCCGGACCCGCGTATTAAGATTAAAATACACATAAACGTTATAACAATACCGGGTGGCAAAAGAGGAGCTGCATAAACAGTTCCAACAATCGGCGTAAAAACCTAACTGAGAGGCAAAGGATGAGCACGGTTTACATAGTTATTTTAACCTATATAAAACCACTCGAAGAGATTGACGCAGCGATACCTGCTCATGTTGAGTGGCTTAAAAAAGGATACGTAGAGGGGGGGCCTGACGTCCGGTAGACGGATCCCAAGAAACGGTGGTGTCATTCTCCCTAAGTGTGAGAGTCTTGCCTCTCATGAAGAACGCTTATGCGAGGATCCTTTTCAGAGGTTAAAACTTGCGACTGCCGAAATCATTCCTTTTGAACCCAGTATGAAGACAGAACTCCTGGAAAATGTGTTTTGACCCCGTAAGGAAATCAAACGTTAAACAAGAGTTCATCACATCGCCATCTTTAACGATGTAATCTTTGCCTTCCGCACGCATCTTGCCTGCTTCTTCGCGCCTTGTTCACCTTGCTCTCAATAAGCTGTCGGTTTCAGATTTTAGCCGCGACGAACTTCACCATGGGACCAGCCGCACCCAGGGGCTGCTGACTACCCGCAGCGAGTACGACCGTCTTGGTCAACTGCATCGCCGGAACGTCTTTACCGGCAATGCCCAGCGTCCGGCACCGCGATGCGGGTATCGCCGCTGGGATTATGACTACCGTAATAACCTGATACCTGAATAGCGGGACGATAACCCGTTCAGCTGGTACCGCTGGCAGTACGACAGCGCCGAGCGTTTGCTTGTTCAGGACGGCACGCTGCCCGGCAAGGAGCAGTGGCGCTGGGATGCTGCCGGTAACTCGCTGGAAGATTCTGCTGAGAAGGTCACGCACAACAGCCTGACGCAGGTCAGCTTCCGCTACGATCCACTCGGTCGCAGCATCAGCAAAATGCGACGCCAGATGCTGGGCGGACAGCCAACCGGCAAGCCAGTCAGCACCCGGTTTGTCTGGGAAGGGTTCCGTCTGCTGCAGGAAGTGCACGGGGACGTGCCGCTGACATGTGTCTACAGCGATCAGGACAGCTAGGACCCGCTGGCGCGCATTGACGGCGTGGAAGCACCGGAGATCTTCTGTTTCCACTGTCAGCCGAACGGCACGCCGGAGCGGATGACGGATATCGAAGGGCAGGTGCGCTGGGAAGGGGTGAACAGCGTCTGGGGCAAGCTGCTGCGGGAAAGCGAGAAGCAGGTATCAGGATATTCCCAGAACCTGCGGATGCAGGGGCAATACCTGGACCGTGAGACAGGGC
Organism: Enterobacter sp. PTB; assembly: GCF_051130085.1. Classification (NCBI taxonomy): domain Bacteria; kingdom Pseudomonadati; phylum Pseudomonadota; class Gammaproteobacteria; order Enterobacterales; family Enterobacteriaceae; genus Enterobacter; species Enterobacter sp. PTB. The sequence continues at coordinate 55,980 of NZ_JBDKEE010000027.1, read as the reverse complement.
TACACTACAATCTGTTCCGGTATTACGACCCGGACTGCGGGCGGTTTACGCAGCAGGACACATAGGGCTAGTGGGAGGATAAACCTTTACCCGTAGGCGCCGAATGCGATTGGGTGGAGTTGACTTCTTACACATTGATTCATGATACAGCCGAAGAAGAGATGAAAGATATCACGAAGAGTGGTGTAATAAGACCTTCAACAGGAGATATACTTGTCCGCTTCGAGGATGGACAATACTTCATTAATATCATACCTGAAATGATTGGCGGACTAACACTTCAAAGATATTGATGCAATTGTGAAAATGTTACTAGGCCAATTAGAAGTTGATAGATATGGTAATGCAAGAAAATTAAAAGGAATAAGCCATTTTGCCGAAATAGCTGCTATTGGCTTAGATGGTAATTGAATCACGAGAAAATACACTTTTGGTCTTGTATATAAAAGATTTTGATGATTCTAAAAGAATTGTTAAAAGAGGGAGGGATTGTAGTTGGAGAAAAAATATTTTAAAGGAAACGTTGATTTTATCTCTGGGCAAGGGTGCATTCTTAGTGAATTTATAGGAGATGTCGCGACACGTCAAATAAATATTGTTGATGGTGAGTATTATGCTTCTTCCTCTTTGTTAGATAAAAACGAACAAGTAGGTTTCCTGCTTTATGATGGTAAGAAAAGCGACTTAGACTTAAGTGACTCTGAAGAGATTTCAAATGAAAAATTTGAAAGTGTCTGGATGGATTCACTCGATTCATTTAAAGAAAAAAACCGAATAAAGTATTTATCCGGAGATGCTGTAAAGTGTTTGAACAAATCCACAGTTATTGCTCACATTGTAAATAACAAAGGCAAATGGGGGAAGGGATTTGTTTTGTCTCTTTCGAAAAAATATCCAGCTTCGAAGAAAAACTATCACAACAATTTTAAAGATAATGGCGTTCCAGAATTAGGTAAGGTAGATTTTGTTATGGTTGATGATCAAAAAAGGATATTTGTTGCTAATATGTTTGCACAGGATGGGATCAAGAAAAACAACAATGATAATAATCAATATGTATGCTATGAATTCTTAGATATTTGTCTCGCAAAATTGTCTGACTTTGCGTTGATGAATCGTCTTTCAGTACAAATGCCAAGAATAGGAGCTGGCCTTGGTGGTGGTGATTGGAGTATTATAGAGTCATTAATATTAAAAAATATTTGTTATAAGATGATTGATTGTACTGTATTGACTTTATAATTTTAAGTTAAATTTAGATACGGTTTTTTAGTAAGGCTTATTTGCTGCTCTAAAATAAATGCATTATTGACATAGGCAAGGACTTTAGTATGCAAATATCTATAATAAATACTATTGAAAAGGAAACGATTTACACGATAACAAGAACTATATCGAGGCTTTGAGCAATAACAACAAGTCCAGAAAGCGCTATCTTAGCTGAAGGGTGCATTGGAACTTGCCAACTGGATATTTGTATGCATGTACAGCCCTTACTTCGATCTCGCGGAGTATGATAAGGCGAAGAAATGGGGAGAGACCACATTACGCAAACGTCGAACGAATATAGGCACTGCGCCATTGATCGACCTCGTAACGGACCGTACCGAGTGGAATTATTCGAGGAAGCGAATAAATATTTTAACGATGCTTATGTTTATGGAAAACAGCGTGCTTTTCAGGATCGGCCTAAAAATACCTTAAGTTCTCTATGCGCAAGAGGGTATAAGATAGTTAACTTATAGAATTTACAATTTAAACAATAGGTTAACACTATGCCATCTTTAACGATGTAGTCTTTCCCTTCCGCACGAACCTCGTCTGCTTCTTTTGCACCTTGCTCTCGATTAGCGGTTAGTATACTCACGACGTACTCCACCGTGAGACCAGCCTTACGCAGGGCTGCTGACCATCCGTAGCGAGTAAGATTGGCTGACACAGCTGAATGGTATTCGCTGGCGTAAAGCTAACCGGTAAGCCCGTCACCACCCGGTTTGCTTGAGAGGGGTTCCGCCTGCTGCAGGAAGTGCGGGGAATGTGCCGTTGACCTATGTCTACAGCGATCAGGAGAGCTACGATCCGCTGGCGCGTATTGATGGCGTTGCTGACCTGAGATTTCCTGGTTCTACTGCCATCCTAACGGCATGCCGGAGCGAATGATGGATAGTGAAGGGCAGGTGCGCTGGAGAGGGGGAGACAACGCCTGGTGCAAGTTGCTGCGAAAAGGCGAGACGCAGATATCATGTTATTCCCAGGAGCTGAGTATGCAGGGGCAATACCTGTAACGTGAGACAGGACTGCACTACAATCTGTTCCGTTATTACGATCCGGACTGCGGGCGGTTTACTCAGTCGCACCCGATAGGGCTGGCGGGGGGGAAACCTTTACCAGTATGCACCGATGTGGATAGGTCATTATAGATTAAGTGTTTATGAAATTGGAAGCTATCCTTATTTGAGAGATATAGTTAATGATGGCCACACTGGACTTGATGCTCATTATTGGGTGCGAAATTTATTTTGAAAAAATATTTTTGAAGTTTATAATCTTAAACGCTGAAGAAACATATCGGCATTAATAAAAGTTTGGGAAGAGGTGTAGTTTGCATGGATTCTATAAAAAACAATTAACAACTAATTATCTGTAGGCAATTAACAACACTTTTCCGCATTGTTAATTTCTACTAATTCACTAACAAATGCTAGTCTCATTGCAATGACATTTGTTTTTAATATGGCTTGTTCTTATATCGGTAAACACATATGGTAAAGCAGGATTTAATCGATCAGTTGGATAAAATTGAACAACTAGTGCACAAATCTTTACCTGCTGAATATAAGCGATTTATGGTTGAGAATGTTAGAGACACTGACTCTTATGAGATTAAAAGAGCGAATGGTGAACATTTATATGTATTCAATTGTTTCGATTTACTTGAAAGAAATATTACATACACAATTCAAGAGGTTGAACCTGAATTTTTATTGATTGGTCAAGATGGCGATCTAGGGTATTTCCTTAATTTGTGTAGAGGTACTGATGAGGTTTATTCTTTAGAACTTGGTGCGTTAGGAAGCTTGGATATGATTAAAGAAAGTAATACTATATTTATGTTATAAGAGTTCCTGATTCAATTATGGACTACTTGTTTAATATCAATAAAAATCAACGCCAAAGCGTGCATTTCTTTTGTTCAAAAAAAATTAAACGTTAAACAAGAAGTTCAGCACTTCACCATCTGAACGATATAATCCTACCCTTCGGCAAGAACCTTGTCTGCTTCTTTTGCGCCTTGCTCTCGATTAGCGGTGAGTATACTCGCGACGTACTCCACCGTGAGATCAGCCGTACGCAAGGCTTCTGACCACCCGCAGCGAGTACGATCGCATGGGCCAACTGTATAGCCGGGACGTCTTTGTCGGCAATGCCCGTCGCCAGCGCCGCTGTCATGCAGCAGATAACCCGCTCGAAGATTCTGCTAAGTAGTAGGTCGTTAATAATTGTAAGACGCAACTGAATGGCATTCGCTGGCGTAAACGCGATACCAGATGCTGGATGGCAACTGGCAAGCTAGTCACTTCCTGGTTTGCCTGGGAAGGGTTCCTCCTGCTGCAGGTGGTGCATGGGGATGTGCGGCTCACCTATGTCTATAGCGATCAGGACAGCAACGATCCGCTGGTACGAATTGACGGCGTAGATACCCCGGAGATCTTCTGGTTCCATTGCCAGCCTAACGGCATGCCCGAGCGGACGTCGGATAGCGAAGTGCAGGTGCGCTGGGAAGGGGTTAACAGCGCGTGGGGAAAGCAGTTGCGGGAAGCTGAGACGCAGGTATCACGATTTTCTCAGAACCTGCACATGCAGGGGCAATACCTGGACTGTGAGACCGGGCTGCATACAATCTGTTCCGGTATTACGATCCGGACAGCGGGCGGTTTACGCAAAAGGGGCCGATATGGCTGGTGGGGCGATAAACCTTTACCCGTATGCGCCGAATGCGCTGGGGTGGGTGGATCCTGTTGGTTTAACCGTTTGCAAAAACGGATGCCCTAAACGATCAATGAGAAACATGTCTTTTGCTGAGTGGATTAAAAGAAAAAAGTGGAAATAATACCCATGTGTATTTAAGATATAAAGATGTCAGACCTATCTATGTAGGGATCACTAAGGATGTAGATATCCGTGCTGTACAGCTTGGTGGCTTGGTGAAATGTTCGATAAAATAGTTAGAATTACTGAAGAACTGTTAAATTGCGGTCATGCGTGGATCAGAGAACCAGAAATTATTCACAATAATCCCCACTTTTAAAATTCTATCAATAGCATAAGTCCGACAAGAAAGTTATACTCGGATGCTATTATGTGTGGCGGAAATTGGCTTAAATAATAGGGTTAATGGAAAATGGTCGATAGACTTACTATAGTGCCAGCAAAAGAAAATCAAAAAAAATGGCCTAAAGAAGGCGATGTTTTTTACTTTCAGTTAAATGATGGTCGGTTAGGCTATGGCATGGTCTCTTTGGGTAAAATAGATGTCGGCCCGTTCAAGAATGCCATAGTTATATATATATATAACTATTTTACATCTTCGCTTCAAGAAGATGCTGTATTGGCAAAAGATAATTTGCTGCTGTCGCCAATTATTACTGATAATTCATGTTGGAAAAACGGTTATTTCGTAACGTTTAAAACTATCGACATGCGTGAAGTGGATGTCTTACCTCAACATTATTTTAAAAACCCTGTTAGAAATAAAATATATGATCATCATGGCGTGGAAGTAGACTCGCCGATTGAGAATATACTAATAGGTGAAGAGTCGATTCAATTCTATAAAAGCGTTGTAAAATCTATAGAAAGTATAATTAACTAATATGCAGGTCGGTGAGTAGTTTGTGTTTTTCGGTCTTTTATTTTTACCGCAGCATGTTATGATGATTAGCTTATAAAAAACATATTGTTATATTTTTGAGTGCCAGGTGGGCTTATACCTATTTTTAACCTAATCCCTTCATTTATTACTTGATAATTTATAACTATAGAAACCGATACTGCCGTATTAGTTATTTATGATTTGATGCTATTAAAGCATAGAATTAATGAGGATGTAGATTGGTGCAGTCTACCAAAAGATGAAGAAATAAAAATGCAATATGTTATCTCCAATCTTGGTGGTGACGGAACCTATAATGTCAATATTAGATACGATGTTGGTGAGTATACAGTTGCATAATTCTTAAGCGTATCTTCTGGGAAAGTTTTCATCGGGGAGGGGGAGAATGTTACGGGCGGCGCCCTTGATCCTGATGACTCCGAAGCTATGTCAGATGAGTTTATTACTTTAGAACCTGGTAATTATGAAGTTAAATATACAAAACAAGGCGCGGATGTTCTCATTTTCTTTACAAAAGCAGCGTTTACTGAAAATGCATTAGAAGAGGGTATTTATCTCTAAATACTGATAAATCACCGGCTATTAAATGGGTAGAATGGAGAACTGAATAAACTAAATATAAAAGTATTTGAGTCTGCTGATAATGAATGGGCTAAATTTGTAATTCAGGGTAGAGCCAATACACTTGCACATAGTTATGATGCTGTAAGTGAGCCAATGTTAGCAAACCCTGGTGCTGTAAAAAAAGGGGGAAAGGCTAAGCCCATAGGTTCACAGCTTGCTATTTTCTTAAATAAAGCTGCAACCGTGTTTGATCGTTACAAAGTAAAAAAAGGTGTAAAGGGCAATGAATATTATCGATGGTATCCAATTTAATGATTCAAATGAAAGTGTTGTTTTTAATTACTATAGTTGGATTGAGTTAATTAAAGCGATCATTGTTAAATATGCGAATGAAACAGAGAGTGAGGCTGAACGAATAGTATTAGCCTCTCCACTTGTTCGTTTTACGGAAAATGATTACATGTCTATTGCTTTGCGCTGTCATGAAAGTGAATATCATTGGGCAATGTTAATTGCTTATGGTGATCAATATTGGACAACAGGAGTTTCTCCAAATGAACCTGACGGATACTTCGAGTGGGAAAAGGAATACAAGGAAAAAAATAAACTGGCAGAAGAAAACTTTATTTTTAGTGATTAAGTGAAATAAAAAGCTTAAAAATAAAGAGCTTACCAGTTTGTATCGTATGTTATGGCATTATTATGGTGAAGCGTAAGATAATATCTCATAGTGATCCCTTTTAAGATTAAAATTTCCGCTAAAAATTATAACGTGATCTTATGGCATAAGAGGAAATGTTTCTTTAGGTCCAACGAACGACTTAATTATTACTTAGAGAAAAACCTAACGGAAAGGCAAAGGATGAGCACGGTTTACATAGTTATTTTGACCTTTATAAAACCACTCGAAGAGATTGACGCAGAGATACCTGCTCATGTTGAGTGGCTTAAAAAGGGATACGCAGAAGGAATTTTCCTGGCGTCCGGTAGACGGATCCCAAGAAACGATGGTGTCATTCTTGCTAAGTGTGAGAGTCTTGCCTCTCTTGAAGAGCGCTTGCGCGAAGATCCTTTTCAGAGGTTAAAGCTTGCGACTGCTGATCTCATTCCTTTTGAACCCAGCATGAAAACAGAACTCCTGGAAAATGTATTTTGACCCTGCAATAAAAAATAAATCAAACGTTAAACAAGAAGTTCATCACATCGCCATCTTTAACAATGTAATCTTTCCCTTCCGCACGCATCTTGCCTGCTTCTTCGCGCCTTGTTCATCCTGCTCTCAATAAGCTGTCGGTCTCAGATTTTAGCCGCGACGAACTTCACCGTGAGATCAGCCGCACCCAGGGGTTGCTGACCACCTGTCCGTCTTAGCCGACTGCATCGCCGCTGGGATTACGACTACCGCAATAATCTGGTGCGGGAAGAGCATGACGATAACCCGTTCAGCTGGTACCGCTGGCAATACGACAGCGCCGGGCGTTTGCTGGTTCAGGACGGTACGCTGCCTGGGCAGGTGCGCAGGGAAGCGGTGAACAGCGCCGGGGCAGGCTGCTGTGGGAAAGCGAGACGCAGGTATCAGGATATTCTCAGAACCTGCGCATGCAGGGGCAATACCTGGACCGTGAGACAGGGCTGCACTACAATCTGTTCCGGTATTACGACCCGGACTGCGGGCGGTTTACGCAGCAGGACCCGATAGGGTTAAATGGCGGGTTAAATCTTTACAGCTATGCTCCTAATCCTATAATCTGGACTGATCCTTTAGGTCTAACACCTTGTAAGGGTTTACCTTCTACACGTAGGGCTGGGGGGACAGGCAAACATTATGATCCTGTAAATGGACAAGGGTTGTATGTGCTACACGATGGAAAGAATATTATCTATGTAGGACGTGGGGATGCACCAACGCGTTTGAATAGCCATGCGAATACACCGGGTAAATCTCATTTGGAACAGCTGACCATATTTGATAATAATTTGACCAAAGCTGAAGCTAAATACTTGGAACAAAGAATTATGGATCTTAATGGTGGAGCTAAGCCAACGAATTCCTTAACAAATCTCCTCAATAAAATCAGATCGTATAGTCCTAATAACCCAAATGCTAGCACATATGATATTGCGGGTCATAGCAGTGATTGAGGTGGAAAAGTATTGAATGATGCGTTATCAATTCTGAAAGGTAATGGCTTATGAAAGTAAAATACAAAGAGGGTGACATCTTTGTCATTCCATTGAGCAATGGGAAATATGCGATTTGTCATATTGTTTTTGCTCCAAGCAAAAAATTTCAGCAAGCCATAGGGTTCTGCATATTATCAATCCAGCAGGCTGAAGAACTTATTGATGGCGATTCATTAACACCGCTAAGTTTTGAAAAGTTTGGCAAAGAGACGAAAATTATCTTTACCGGCAACCAAAATATCAGCAAGGGCGTTTGGAAAATTATTGGTCACACTGATCTTACAGAAGAAAAAAAACAATTGAAAATATTTAATTATGCTGGTGGTTTATATAATGGAGAGGACGAAACCAGGCGGTTAACTGTTGCCGAATACCCTAATTACACAACAATGGGGGTATCAGGGTTTGAGCTTGTCGATAATATCCTGACCAATATTTGAGCATCAGGGGTAGGGTGCTTCCCCTGTCAGATTTCGTATTACCGCCACTCATTAACACCTTAAAAATATCACAGGTATTTTATTTTTGATGGCCTGACCTCACATTATTGGTAGAACGATAATAAAAATCGAGGTAGTGTAATGAATGATAAAAAAATACAAATAGTTGATCTACTGATTTCACATAGTCAAATAGTGTTACGATCCCGAGACTATGACGAAAAGCTGAGTCAGTGGGGAAAGGGTAATGTTTCTCAAGGTGCTGTTCTTCACAAGGATTATGTTATATTCGATCCATTACCAGAGGACGCGTTTGGAGCAAACGTCAATATCAAAATAGAGAATGCTTTCAAATTGGATGAAAATGCTCAGCGCTGTATTGTTGTACCATTTTTCATTACGGATAAACATAAGCTGCAAATCGCTTCTGCAACTGAGAAATTCGATTTAAATATAGATGTGAACGATAAAGTTTATTCACTTTTTTATGAGATTTGTGAAGGCGATGAAATTTACTATAATTTCACTCTTGTACCGGCAAAAGAAGCTGTTGCTGCTAAGTTTTTACTAGATGACCCTTGGGGAGGAATAAAAGACCATCCTCTCAAAGAAGGTATTTTTTAAATTTAATAATATCTGGGAAATTTATATCGGAATAAAAATCCGCGCCTAAGCGTGGATTTTTTCATTCAAAACCAATCAAACGTTAAACAGGAAGTTCATCACATCGCCATCTTTAACGATGTAATCTTTCCCTTCCGCACGCATCTTGCCCGCTTCTTTCGCGCCTTGCTCATCTTTGTAGGTGATGAAGTCTTCAAACGCGATAGTCTGCGCACGAATGAAGCCTTTCTCGAAGTCGGTGTGGATCTTACCGGCTGCCTGAGGCGCAGTCGCACCGACCGGGATGGTCCACGCACGCACTTCTTTTACACCAGCGGTGAAGTAGCTTTGCAGGTTCAGCTGCTCATAGCCCGCGCGGATCACGCGGTTCAGGCCCGGCTCTTCCAGACCCTGCTCGGCCATGGACTCTTCACGGCCGGCGTCGTCCATTTCAGCGGTATCGGATTCCACCGCGGCGCAAACCGCTACCACTACAGAACCTTCACTGCTCGAAGGTTCTGCTGAGAAAGTCACGCACAACTGTCTGACGCAGCTGAACGGCATTCGCTGGCGCTATGATATCCACGGCCGCACCGTGGAGAAGGATAACGGCCAGACCCGCTGGCACTACTGCTACGACGGGGAGCATCGCCTGACGGAAGTGATTAGACAGCCGCGGGACCGCAACAAACCGCAGACGCAGGTCAGCTTCCGCTACGATCCGCTTGGGCGTCAGCTTCCGCTACGATCCGCTTGGGCGACGCATCAGCAAAACGCGACGCCAGATGCTGGGCGGACAGCCAACCGGCAAGCCGGTCACCACCCGGTTTGTCTGGGAAGGGTTCCGTCTGCTGCAGGAGGTGCACGGGGATGTGCCGCTGACCAGTGTCTACAGCGATCAGGACAGTTACGATCCGCTGGCGCGTGTCGATGGCGTTGATTCCCCGGAGATTTTCTGGTTCCACTGCCAGCCCAACGGCACGACGGAGCGGATGACGGATAGCGAAGGGCAGGTGCGCTGGGAAGGGGTGAACAGCGCCTGGGGCAAGCTGCTGCGGGAAAGCGAGACGCAGGTATCAGGATATTCTCAGAACCTGCGCATGCAGGGGCAATACCTGGACCGTGAGACAGGGCTGCACTACAATCTGTTCCGGTATTATGACCCGGACTGCGGAAGATTTACGCAGCAGGACCCGATAGGGCTGGCGGGGGGGATAAACCTTTACCAGTATGCGCCTAATGCGCTGGGGTGGGTGGATCCGTGGGGGTTGAGTCGTAAATGTAAGGATCCATCTAAAGAAGCAACGAAGTGGCAAGGCCCTGGAAATGATGATTATCCCGGTATTGATGTTTATAAGAATAGGAAGCTGAAAAAAGGTACAATTCTTTATGCTCTTTACCCGAATGGGAATCAACAACCCTCATATACTGTGACATTCCCAACAGTCAATCAATATAGAGGCTATCCTTTGGGTTATCATCAAGCGTTACAGGTGAAATTAGATCCTCGATGGCCTGTACGTACGAAATTAAGGGTTTTCTATGTAAGCGAAGACATAGATGTTGCTTACGGTAGAGCTGCAGCCAATAAGTTGTATGGAGATGGGGGAGGACTTCAGTTCTTTATCCCAGAGGAATCGAGACATCTTTTAACCCCAGGAAAGATTTTAGATATATGATAAACTTAAATTTTAATGCGAAAACGGGAAAGCTAATTTTCGATGGTCTAACTTTAGAGATTGATACTGAAGAAGGATTTTGCAACAGTAAACTTTATCACAAACTAAATACGTTTAATGCTGTAAAGAAATACATGCCTTATCACTATCTTATTGATCCGGTGTTTTTTTGCGATAAAGAATTTGAAATTAACATACGGCCAATATGTTTTGGTTTTCCTTTTATGGTTCATCTTGTCGATAAAGATAGTGAATATTATAAATCCCTAAAGGACTGGGATGCGAGAACTAATATTAACATGCTAAATAACTCAGTGAAAAGCTTGTCTGATTGGCTAAGCCTTTCTCTAAATTTAGGGGTTCCTGATATTACGAAAACAGAAATGATTAGATGGGATTATGAATGGGGCCGAATTTCTGTCTCGTATGAGACAAAGTCATTCAACCATGGTATATATATAGTTTGGAATTCAATATAATCAATAACCAAGGTTTGCCTAAATTAAGTTATTGACTAATAACATCATCTATTTACTTTTAATCTTACTTGTTATTATTGGGGTTAAAAGTTATAGAGGAAATGAAAATAACTAATCGACTTAAAATGAAGTTATTAGTCCTCGATGGCATTGACAATGATTTCATAGAGTATGGAAAGGAAATATCATGCCCTGAATGTGACGGGGTAATAGTCTACTCTATCGTAAACTCATATGAGTTTGATACGCTTACTGAAGAGGTAAAAAGCTTTTTGGTTAAGAAAATGAGAGGTGTGAAGCTTGTTAGTGAACATAAGAAATATAGCTACGACGATAGCCAATTAGATGTTTCGAAAAATACATGTTCAAAGTGTTTGAAAGATTTTTCTAGTGTATTAACGTATAAAGAAGTGCAACCAGCACGATACCGGGTATATCTTGTGGGGCTTTTTGAAGGTGATTTGAAAAAGATAAAACTTTAAAAGTTGAGGTTTACCAATGATTGAAAATCTCATTTATTTTAAAGAAAATAACCTGCTTCATTGGGCTAGTGGTGAAAGTAACAGAGTGGTTAGTATGCCATTTTTAGACCATGCAATGGTCGACTCAACACGCCAGTTAGTCTTTGCGTTAAGCGAGTCTAAGCCATTACCAACCGTTTTGACCATCTTCGATGCTCAGGGCGAAAAACTATTTTGATCTGCACCTCCTGAAGGTGCGACTTTCTATTACTTAACATTCAATCTGTCAAAGGAAGTGTTCGTTTTCTGTAGCTATCCAGCAAAACAAAATGGTTGGCATGATTGGTTTTATTCCTGGGATATGAAGCGTAACGCGTTGTCTCAATCGGGCCCTGCATATTAAGATCAAAAGCGCTAAAAAAAATGATAACTATAACCGGTGGCAAAACAGGGACTGTATCAGCAGTTCCAACAAGCGGTTTAAAAAAATAGAGTTAAGAGGCAAAGGATGAGCACGGTTTACATTGTCATTTTGACCTATATAAAACCACTCGATGAAATCGACGCAGCGATACCTGCTCATGTTGAGTGGCTAAAAAAGGGGTATGCAGAGGGGATTTTTCTGGCGTCCGGTAGACGGATCCCAAGAAACGGCGGTGTCATTCTCGCTAAGTGCGAGAGTCTTGCCTCTCTTGAAGAGCGCTTACGCGAGGATCCTTTTCAGAAGTTAAAGCTTGCGACTGTTGAAATCATTCCCTTTGAACCCAGCATGAAAACAGAACTCCTGGAAAATGTGTTTTAACCCCGGAATGAAAAAAATCCACGCCAAAGCGTGGATTTTTTTCATTCAAAATAAATCAAACGTTAAACAGGAAGTTCATCACATCGCCATCTTTAACGATGTAATCTTTCCCTTCCGCACGCATCTTGCCTGCCTCTTTCGCACCTTGCTCACCTTTGTAGGTGATGAAATCTTCAAACGCGATAGTCTGCGCACGAATGAAGCCTTTCTCGAAGTCGGTGTGGATCTTACCGGCCGCCTGAGGCGCAGTCGCACCCACAGGAATGGTCCACGCACGCACTTCTTTCACGCCAGCGGTGAAGTAGGTCTGCAGGTTCAGCAGCTCATAGCCTGCGCGGATCACGCGGTTCAGGCCCGGCTCTTCCAGACCCAGCTCGGCCATGAATTCGTCACGGTCAGCGTCGTCCAGCTCTGCAATGTCGGATTCAACGGCAGCGCAAACCGCTACAACCACTGAACCTTCAGCCGCCGCGATTTCACGCACTTTGTCCAGGTACGGGTTGTTCTCGAAACCGTCTTCGTTAACGTTGGCAATGTACATAGTTGGCTTCAGAGTCAGGAAGCTCAGATATTTGATTGCCGCCTTGTCTTCTTCTGTCAGGTTTTTCAGCGCGCGCAGCATGCCCGCGTTTTCCAGCTGTGGCAGACATTTTTCCAGCGCAGCCAGTTCTGCTTTCGCGTCTTTGTCGCCACCTTTGGCTTTCTTCTGCACGCGGTGAATAGCGCGTTCACAGGTGTCGAGGTCAGACAGTGCAAGCTCGGTGTTGATCACCTCGATGTCGTCAGCCGGATCCACTTTGTTGTTAACGTGGATGATGTTGTCGTTCTCGAAGCAACGGACAACGTGACCAATTGCTTCCGTTTCACGGATGTTGGTCAGGAACTGGTTACCGAGGCCTTCGCCTTTGGATGCACCTTTCACCAGGCCCGCGATGTCCACGAACTCCATGGTGGTCGGCAGAATGCGCTGCGGCTTCACGATTTCCGCGAGCTGGTCCAGACGCGGATCGGGCATTGGCACAACGCCGGTGTTCGGTTCGATGGTACAGAACGGGAAGTTCGCCGCTTCAATACCTGCTTTGGTGAGCGCGTTGAACAGGGTGGATTTGCCCACGTTTGGCAGACCGACGATACCGCATTTGAATCCCATTTCTAAATCACCTTAATATCTTGATAATCAATCCGTTAACGATAACCGATTGATGAAAAGTAAATAACTACGCCTATTATACACGTAACCCGCACCACGCGCGGTAAAAAAGCCGTATCGGGCGGATTATTGCGCTTTGAAAGCGTGTAAGCGGTTTGTCGCTTTGGTTAGGCCATCCTGCAGCCAGATTTCGGTGCAGCGCACCGCTTCGTCGACCGCTTCGTCAATCAGTTTCTGCTCAGAAACCGGCGGTTTACCTAACACAAAACCGACAACTTTGTTTTTATCGCCCGGATGGCCGATTCCCACGCGCAAACGGTGGAAATTGGGGTTATTGCCCAGCTTGCTGATAATGTCTTTCAGACCATTGTGACCGCCATGACCACCGCCCAGTTTGAATTTTGCCACACCGGGGGGCAGGTCCAGCTCATCGTGGGCCACCAGAATTTCATCCGGGTTAATGCGATAAAACGTCGCCATGGCTGCAACAGCTTTGCCGCTCAGGTTCATAAAGGTGGTGGGCACCAGCAGACGGACATCTGCGCCAGCAAGATTGATACGTGAAGTATACCCGTAGAATTTTGGTTCTTCACGCAGGGGAGCACGTAACCGTTCGGCCAGCAGATCAACGTACCAGGCACCGGCATTGTGGCGGGTCGCCGCGTACTCTGCGCCTGGGTTCGCGAGGCCGACAATCAGTTTAATCGTCACGATTCAATTCCTAATGGGTTCCAGATCTGGCGCGTAGTTTACTGTCTGACGCGCCGCTTGACAAAATTCTGCTGCCCGAACCGCGAGATATGAATAATTACTTATCTGAACAATTAGAATTTCAAGCTGTTCAATGTCTTATTTGTAAACTTTTGTCTGGGAGTTATCTGTAAATGTGATCATTCACGCAACTCATAAAAGAGCCGTTGTCTATACTTTACACACAAGGATCAGGGGCTTTTCCCCTTACAACCCAAAGTTCCGGAGGTGACATATGAAACGCAAAAACGCTTCGATACTCGGTAATGTGCTGATGGGGTTGGGACTGTTTGTGATGGTCGCTGGCGTGGGTTATTCAATTTTAAACCAATTGCCGCAGCTTGACCTTCCGCAATACTTCGCGCATGGCGCGGTATTGAGTATCTTCCTTGGTGCAGTGCTATGGCTTGCCGGTGCGCGCGTGAGTGGACATGAAGAAGTCTGCGACAAATACTGGTGGGTGCGCCATTACGATAAGCGCTGCCGCAGGGACCAGCACAAACACAGCTAACGTGCTACGACGAAAGAACACCGAAACGGCTCCTCATGGAGTCGTTTTTTTTTGCATGAAAGGTTGACCCTCACGTAACGTAAGGCTTCAGAGTGGTGCCACTGGCAAAGTAAAGGAGCAGTTATGTTGATTCAGGTGGGTGAACTCGCGAAACGTGCCGGGATCACCGTGCGAACATTGCATCACTATGAGCAAACAGGGTTGTTACTGCCTTCTGCCAGAAGTGCGGCAGGTTACCGGCTGTATAATCTGGCGGATGTGCAACGTCTGCATATGATTCAGGTGCTGGCAAAAGCCGGGCTGGAACTTGCTGAAATCAGGGATTTTCTGAAACAGGAGTCGCTGTCGTTAACCGAATTACTCGATGCGCAAATCAGTTTGCTGGATAAGCAACTGCGCAGCATGCTGACGCTGCGCGAGAGGCTGGTGGAATTGCGTACCGGGCTTACCAACGATGCGGCACCCAATCTGGAATCCTGGCTACAGACTCTGGAGTTAATGAATATGTACGAACGCTGGTTTAGCAAAGAGGAGTTACAGCAGTTGCCGTTTGCCGTACAGAAGGAGGCACTTGCGGATATCTGGTCAGGTCTGGTTGCTGAGGCAAATAACCTGCTGAAGCATAATATCGACGTTTCGGATCCCCGTGCCAGGGATCTGGCGACGCGCTGGATGTCACGCCTGGAGCAGGATACGGCAGGTAAGCCGGAATTTCTCACCCGGCTGAACGAAATGCACAGCGTCGAGCCGCAGATGCGTGAGCAGACGGGTATTACGGCGGAAATGACTGACTATATTACGCGGGCGTTTGCCGAATCGAAGCTTGCCATCTGGGAAAAGTATCTCTCTGCAGAAGAGATGGCCTTTACCCGCGCACACTATTTTGATCGCATGATGGAATGGCCGCCACTGGTAGCGAAATTGCATCAGGCGCAGCGGGAAAACCTTGACCCGTCTTCTGGTGAGGCGCAAATGCTCGCTGAACACTGGCGGGTATTGTTCCAGTCATACGCGGGAACGAATCCTGAAACCCAGCAAAAGTTTCGCGTTGCCATGCAGCAGGAGCCGCATCTGATGAAAGGAACATGGATGACGCCTGCCGTGCTTGCATGGCTCCAGCAGGCGATAGCCGTGATGATGCAGAGACGTTTCTCTGCATCAGGGCATTCACAGATCCGCTAACGCGGCTTCACGGTTGGGATAAAAGGCCAGGCGGCCAGGGATAGGCTGCACGCCCGCGCGCGCCATGGTGCGCAGCGGCTGGAATTCGAGATTACTCACCCGCAGTTCGCAGCCTTCCGGCAGACGCGAAACGAAGCGCTGGAAGGCATCCAGACCACCCGCATCCAGCACCGGCACGGCATCCCATTTCAGCACCACAATGCGTTTGCCCACGATACGGGTTTCCAGTTCGCTGAACAGACCTTCCGCGGCGGCAAAGAACAACGGGCCAATCACACGCAGCACCAGCACATCGTCAGGTACCTCTACGTTAACCGGGGAAAGGCGCGTCATCTGCGCTATACGGCGCATAAACAGCAGGGAGGCCAGCACGATCCCGACGCTGATGGCGATAACCATATCGAACAGCACGGTCAGCGACATACAAATCAGCATCACGATGATGTCGTCTTTCGGTGCGCGACGCAGCAGATTGACCACCTTATGTGCTTCGCTCATGTTCCACGCCACCATCAGCAGCAGGGCAGCCATGGCTGAAAGCGGCAGCCAGGACAGCAGCGGGGCGAGGACCAGCAGGGCGAGGATCACCAGCACCGAGTGGATAACTGCCGATACCGGCGACGTCGCCCCGGCACGTACGTTTGCCGCAGAGCGGGCGATGGCCGCTGTTGCCGTAATACCGCCAAAGAACGGGGCGATGATGTTGCCCAGACCCTGCCCAACCAGTTCGCTGTTGGCTTTATGCTTGGTGCCGGTCATGCCGTCCAGCACGACGGCACAGAGCAGGGATTCAATGGCCCCCAGCATCGCCATTGAGAAGGCCGCGGGCAGAAGGGCGCGCAGGGAGTCCCAGCTTAAGGTGAAGCTGGAACCCGGCATATCCCATGGCAGTACCAGTTGCGGTAACAGTTGAGGAATACCGCTTCCCTGTGAACCGTCAGCGAGAACATAGTGGAACTGAGATCCAATGGTCGCGACGTGGCCACCAAAGAGATTAACGATGGCCATCACCGCACAGCCCAACAGCAGGGCGGGCAGGTGGCCAGGCAGACGAATGCCTAAACGAGGCCAGATAATCAGCGTGCCCAGGGTAACAATCCCGATGGCGGCATCGCCCGGGTTGGCGGTGGGGAGCGCCATAAACAGCGCCCCGACTTTTTGCAGGTAATGTTCAGGGACGTGGGCTATCTGCAGGCCGAGGAAGTCCTTGATCTGCATTGTCCCGATGGTAATGCCAATCCCGGAGGTGAACCCCAGCGTCACGGAAAGGGGGATGTATTCAATCAGCCGGCCAAAACGGGCCAGACCAAACAGGATCAAAAAGACGCCGGACATCAGGGTGGCGACCAGCAGGCCTGCCAGGCCAAACTGCTGAGAAACGGGATAGAGGATCACCACAAATGCGGCTGTCGGGCCGGAAACGCTGAAGCGAGACCCGCCCGTTAGCGCAATCACAATCCCGGCGACGGCCGCCGTGTAAAGCCCATACTGCGGTGCTACGCCGCTGCCAATTGCCAGTGCCATGGCGAGCGGAATGGCAATAATCCCGACGGTGATACCGGCAATAAGGTCACGCATAAAACGTGAAGCGGTGTATTTCTCTTTCCAGCAAGCGTCGATGAGGGCGCGAAAGGGAAGAACATGTGAGGAGGTTACGTGTTTCACAATTATCTCTCATCCGTGTGCGCATCATCTGTCATGTGAATGGCAGGTGAAGGAGGCATTGATCATACAAATAAATATCAGAGACAAAAAAACCCGCCGCAGCGGGTTTTTCGGCCGTGTTCGATTAGTGTTCGAACATTGCTGAGATAGATTCTTCGTTGCTGATACGACGAATCGCTTCGGCCAGCATCCCGGACAGGGTCAAGGTGCGCACGTTTGGCAGCGCTTTGATCTCGTCACTCAGTGGGATGGTATCGCACACCACTACTTCGTCGATAACGGAGTTGCGGAGGTTGTTTACTGCATTGCCGGAGAAGATCGGGTGAGTCGCGTAGGCGAATACGCGCTTGGCACCACGTTCTTTCAGCGCTTCTGCTGCTTTACACAGCGTACCGCCGGTATCGATCATGTCGTCAACCAGCACGCAGTCACGGCCAGCGACGTCACCGATGATGTGCATCACCTGAGAAACGTTAGCGCGTGGACGGCGTTTGTCGATGATTGCCATGTCGGTATCGTTCAGCAGCTTAGCGATAGCACGAGCACGTACCACGCCGCCGATGTCCGGAGAAACCACGATTGGGTTATCCAGATTCAGCTGCAGCATGTCTTCCAGCAGGATTGGGCTACCGAATACGTTATCAACCGGAACGTCGAAGAAGCCCTGGATCTGTTCTGCATGCAGGTCAACGGTCAGAACACGGTCAACGCCAACGCTGGAGAGGAAATCAGCGACAACTTTGGCAGTGATTGGCACACGCGCGGAACGGACACGACGGTCCTGACGAGCATAGCCGAAGTAAGGAATAACAGCAGTGATACGGCCTGCTGAAGCGCGACGCAGGGCGTCGACCATAACAACCAGTTCCATCAGGTTGTCATTTGTTGGAGCACAGGTGGACTGGATGATGAAAATATCACCACCGCGTACATTTTCATTGATTTGTACGCTGACTTCGCCGTCGCTAAAGCGACCTACAGCGGCGTCGCCGAGGGAAGTGTACAGGCGGTTGGCAATACGTTGTGCTAGTTCCGGGGTGGCGTTACCAGCAAAAAGCTTCATATCAGGCACGAGAAGAACCTCAGGCATGCGTCCAGTGGTGGATAGCGTTCGCCGCAAACTGTGCGGGCCAGGCGAAATGCTATCCAGGCGGTGTATTAAAGAGCGCGATGCAACGTCTGGAACAGGGTGACGTTGTCACCGAAACTCAGTCTGCGCCAGAATGGCTTGCTGTAGGGGGGAGGTGTTCATCCCACGTGCTACAAAACCATGCAGCCAAACCGGCGCTTGCTCAAGCACCTGACGAGCGGCGGATTCGGTGTCAAATTCAGCAAAGACACAGGCCCCTGTGCCAGTCAGGCGCGACGGCGCGTATTCTAACAGCCAGGAAAGCACCGCATCAACCTCGCGAAAACGTTTTCTTGCGATAACCTCGCA
Organism: Enterobacter sp. PTB; assembly: GCF_051130085.1. Taxonomy (NCBI): domain Bacteria; kingdom Pseudomonadati; phylum Pseudomonadota; class Gammaproteobacteria; order Enterobacterales; family Enterobacteriaceae; genus Enterobacter; species Enterobacter sp. PTB. The sequence continues at coordinate 37,178 of NZ_JBDKEE010000027.1, read as the reverse complement.
ATCGTTGCTGAATTCACAATTTAATAACGTTTCTATTGACCGCACCGGGGTATTCCGTGGCAGGTCAGGATCGTTGAAGATGACCGGGGTCGGAATGCTGACGCCCGGGTGGGCCACCAGGTACCATTTTTCCGGCGGCTCGACCGGGGAAAGTATTTCGCCCACCCCTTCAGCAAACGCCGCATGACCGCGCACGAAAACCGGGACGTCCGCCCCCAGCGTTAAGCCTAACGCTGCCAGCTCATCCTGAGATAATCCGCACCCCCAGAGGTGATTCAGGGCAACTAACACGGTGGCGGCATTTGATGAGCCACCGCCCAGTCCACCGCCCATCGGCAGACGCTTCTCAATACGGATATCCGCGCCGCTTCCTGCCGGCAGGCGACCGGTGTCCGACGCCACTTTCATCAGCAGACGTGCAGCGCGCACGATCAGGTTATCTTCATGCGCCACGCCATCAACCGGCGTCAGCAGGCAAACCTCGCCGTCCTGACGCGGGCCAATCGCGATCGTATCGCCGTAATCAAGGAACTGAAACAGCGTCTGCAGGGTATGGTATCCGTCAGCACGCTGTCCGGTGATGTATAAAAACAGATTCAGTTTTGCCGGAGAAGGCCAGTGGGTCATCATTTAACGATCCAGTTGTCCATTTTTAGCTTGATCCGCTGGCTGCCCTGGGTCAGTTCCATATTGGATGGCAGGGAAGGCCTGGTGTTGCTGTCATAGGCACTGTACACCACTTTCCAGGTTTTGCCGTTCTGGGTGTAGTTCACCTGGCTCAGACGATACTGGTCGTCAAGCTGGTAGTCGGTCGCGTCACCCGGCAGGCCCAGGATCCACTGGCGCAGGCTGTTCAGCGGAATAGGCATTCCGGTCAGCTTGCCGATCATCTCTTCGGCGTCGGTGGCGGTATAGTGCTTGCCTTTGTTATCGGTGATCTGCGCTTCACCCGGTTTGGCAATAAGCTCCAGTTCGGTGCTGCCCAGCGGATTTAACAGCAGCAGGCGATAGTTGTCCTGCCCGGTTTGCTGCCAGAAGAAACGCGCATACACTTTTTGTTCATCAGAGAGATAAGCGAAGGCACCACGGGTCTGGTACTGGCTCAAATTGCGGACGTCCTGCTGGTGCTGACGCCACTGCGGTGAATCAGGGCTTTTGCCCGGGCCTTTAGGTTGGGTGACGGTACATGCGGTCAGAACCAGTGCCGCCAGGGGCAGCAGGCGAATCAGTCGGGTCATAATGAGGACAAATCCTTGAGATACGTTGCAGTTATAACTGTTAATGCTAGCGTCGAAGGGTGCCACCGTCTACGTTCAAATTATCTCAAAGCATTGTATAAGCTATTACTCCGAAAGGGGGCAGTCTCTTTTATTGATCTCGCGCATCCTGTATGATGCGTTCTGCTAACCTTATTAACGCTGGTACTACTCCCGCTCAACATGACCCTATTAGCACTCGGTATTAACCACAAAACAGCCCCGGTTTCGCTGCGAGAACGCGTAACGTTTTCGCCGGATACGCTTGACCTGGCGCTGGACAGCCTGCTTGCACAGCCGATGGTGCAGGGTGGCGTGGTGCTCTCGACGTGCAACCGTACTGAACTCTACCTAAGCGTTGAAGAGCAGGACAACCTGCATGAAGCGCTGATCCGCTGGTTATGTGATTACCACAACCTCAACGAAGAAGAGCTGCGTAATAGCCTCTACTGGCATCAGGATAACGATGCAGTCAGCCATCTGATGCGTGTGGCCAGCGGCCTGGACTCGCTGGTGCTCGGCGAGCCACAAATTCTCGGTCAGGTGAAAAAGGCGTTTGCCGATTCGCAAAAAGGGCATCTGAAAGCTAGTGAACTGGAGCGTATGTTCCAGAAGTCATTCTCCGTGGCGAAGCGTGTGCGAACCGAAACCGACATTGGTGCCAGTGCGGTTTCTGTTGCTTTCGCGGCCTGTACCCTGGCCCGTCAAATCTTTGAATCCCTGTCGACCGTCACTGTGATGCTGGTCGGGGCGGGCGAAACCATCGAACTTGTGGCGCGCCATCTGCGCGAACACAAAGTTAAAAAGATGATTATCGCTAACCGTACCCGCGAACGTGCACAGGTGCTGGCGGACGAGGTGGGTGCCGAGGTGGTTGCGCTGAGCGACATCGATGAGCGCCTGAAAGAGGCAGATATTATCATCAGCTCTACCGCCAGCCCGCTGCCGATTATCGGTAAAGGGATGGTCGAGCGAGCCCTGAAATCCCGCCGTAATCAGCCGATGCTGCTGGTGGATATTGCCGTCCCGCGCGATGTCGAACCGGAAGTCGGTAAACTGGCGAACGCCTACCTTTACAGCGTAGACGACCTGCAAAGCATCATTTCGCATAACCTTGCCCAGCGTAAAGCGGCGGCGGTTCAGGCGGAAACCATTGTAGAGCAGGAAACAAGTGAGTTTATGGCCTGGCTGCGCGCGCAAAGCGTCAGCGAGACTATCCGTGAGTACCGCGGTCAGGCGGAGCAGGTGCGTGATGACCTGACCGCCAAAGCGCTGGCCGCCCTTCAGCAGGGCGGCGACGCAGAAGCCATTATGCAGGATCTGGCCTGGAAACTGACCAACCGCCTGATCCATGCACCAACCAAATCTCTTCAGCAGGCCGCCCGTGACGGGGATGATGAACGCCTGACTATTCTGCGCAACAGCCTCGGGCTGGAATAGCGCCCTATACCCATTTTCTATTACAAGGTGCATTTACGCCTATGAAGCCTTCTATCGTCGCTAAACTGGAAGCTCTGCACGAGCGCCATGAAGAAGTACAGGCGCTGCTCGGCGATGCCGGGACCATTGCTGACCAGGAACGTTTTCGCGCGCTCTCGCGTGAATACGCGCAGTTGAGTGATGTATCAAAATGCTTTACCGACTGGCGACAGGTCCAGGAAGATATTGAAACCGCGCAGATGATGCTCGACGACCCTGAAATGCGCGAGATGGCGCAGGAAGAGTTGCTGGACGCAAAAGCGCGTGCTGAAGAGATGGAGCAACAGTTGCAGGTGCTTCTGCTGCCAAAAGATCCGGACGATGAGCGTAACGCCTTTGTCGAAGTCCGCGCCGGGACCGGCGGTGACGAAGCGGCACTGTTTGCCGGCGATCTGTTCCGTATGTACAGCCGCTACGCCGAAGCGCGTCGCTGGCGCGTTGAGATCATGAGCGCCAACGACGGTGAACATGGCGGCTACAAAGAGGTTATCGCTAAAATCAGCGGTGACGGCGTGTACGGTCGTCTGAAGTTTGAATCCGGCGGTCATCGCGTGCAGCGCGTACCTGCCACCGAATCTCAGGGGCGAATTCACACTTCTGCCTGTACGGTTGCGGTGATGCCAGAGCTGCCTGAAGCAGAATTGCCGGACATCAACCCGGCGGACCTGCGTATCGATACCTTCCGCTCCTCCGGGGCAGGGGGTCAGCACGTTAACACCACCGATTCCGCTATCCGTATTACCCACCTGCCAACCGGCATCGTGGTGGAGTGCCAGGACGAACGTTCACAGCACAAGAACAAAGCCAAAGCCTTATCCGTGCTGGGCGCGCGTATCCACGCGGCTGAAATGGCAAAACGTCAACAGGCGGAAGCCTCCACGCGTCGTAACCTGCTGGGCAGCGGCGATCGCAGCGACCGTAACCGTACCTATAACTTCCCGCAGGGCCGTGTTACCGACCACCGCATCAACCTGACCCTGTACCGTCTGGACGAAGTGATGGAAGGAAAGCTGGATATGCTGATTGAGCCTATCGTGCAGGAATACCAGGCCGACCAGCTGGCAGCACTGTCCGAGCAGGAATAATGGAGTTTCAGCACTGGTTACGGCAGGCCGCCAGTGAGCTTTCCGCGAGCGAAAGCCCTAAACGTGACGCCGAAATTTTGCTTGAGTTTGTGACGGGGAAAGCCCGCACTTACCTGCTGGCTTTCGGCGAGACTCAGCTCAGCGCTGAGCAGGAAGCGCAGCTCGCTACGCTGCTTGCCCGACGCAAAACCGGTGAGCCGGTGGCGCATCTGGTCGGGGAGCGTGAGTTCTGGTCACTGCCGTTGTACGTCTCCCCAGCGACCCTGATCCCACGTCCGGACACCGAGTGTCTGGTGGAGCAGGCGCTGTCGCGTTTACCCGCACAAGCCTGCCGAATTCTTGATCTTGGAACCGGCACTGGCGCAATTGCCCTGGCGCTGGCCAGCGAGCGTCCGGACTGCGAGGTGACGGCGGTTGACGTGATGCCCGATGCGGTAGCGCTGGCGCAGCGTAACGTGGCGCGTCTGGGCTTCCCGAACGTCACCGTTCTGCAAAGCAGCTGGTTTAGCGCGCTGGATAACCGCACGTTCGGGATGATTGTCAGCAACCCTCCCTATATCGACGAGCATGACCCGCACCTGACGCAAGGGGACGTGCGTTTTGAACCGCTGACGGCGCTGGTCGCTGCCAACGAAGGGCTGGCGGATATTGTGCATATTGTGACAACGTCACGACAGCATTTGCACCCCGGCGGCTGGCTGCTGGTCGAGCACGGCTGGACGCAAGGGGACGCGGTGCGTGACGTGTTCATCGCTGCAGGTTATCGTGCGGTGGAAACCTGTCGCGACTATGGCGGCAACGACCGTCTGACGCTGGGACAATGGGCATGAGTCTGTTTACCGTGCTGATCACGGCCCACCTGATAGCCGTTGCCCTGACCATCAGCTTTTTCATCGTCCGTTACGGGTGGCGTTACAGCAATAATCCGCTGATTGACGCCCGCTGGGTGCGTATTGCGCCGCACTGTATTGACACGGTGCTGTTTCTCTCAGGGGCCGGATTAATGTGGAAGACCGGCTATCTGCCATTTACTGATAAAGGCGCATGGCTGACTGAAAAGCTGTTTGGCGTTATCATCTACATCGTTTTGGGTTTTATCGCGCTTGGGCGTCGTCGTCCGCGCAGCCAGCAGGCCGGTTTTATCGCCTTTCTGCTGGGGCTGGTGGTGCTGTACATCATCATTAAACTCGCCACCACAAGAATACCGTTACTGGGGTAAGTCATGAGGTCCTTAGCCGATTTCGAATTTAATAAAGTGCCGCTTTGCGATGGCATGATCCTGATTTCGGAGATGATCCGCGACGATTTTACGTCGCAGTACGTCTACGAAGAGCTGGAGAATCTGGTCAGCCTGGCGCGTGAAGAGATCAATCAGGCGCGCCCGCAGGACTGGCAATTAGAGAAGCTGCTTGAGCTTTTCTACGGCGAATGGGGTTTCTGCGACACGCGTGGCGTGTATCGTCTGTCTGACGCACTATGGCTGGATCAGGTCTTGAAAAATCGTCAGGGCAGCGCGGTTGCGCTGGGTTCCATTTTGCTGTGGGTCGCGCATCGTCTGGATATTCCACTGGTGCCGGTCATTTTCCCGACGCAGATGATCCTGCGAGCGGAGTGGCTGGACGGTGAGATGTGGCTCATCAATCCGTTTAACGGCGATACGCTGGATGAGCATACGCTGGACGTCTGGTTAAAAGGCAATATCAGCCCGGTTGCCGAGCTCTTTAATGAAGATCTCGACGAGGCGGATAACGCCGAGGTGATCCGTAAACTGCTGGATACGCTGAAATCTGCGCTGATGGAAGAGCGTCAGATGGAGCTGGCATTACGTGCCAGTGAAGTGCTGCTGCAGTTTAATCCGGAAGATCCGTACGAAATCCGCGATCGCGGGCTGATTTATGCCCAGCTTGATTGCGAGCATGTGGCGCTGAACGATCTGAATTATTTCGTTGAGCAATGCCCGGAAGACCCTATTAGCGAAATGATTCGTGCGCAGATCAACGCGATCTCGCACAAACAAATTACACTGCATTAATCTTAATTCCGATTCACACCTGAATAAGGCGATCCTATGAAACAAAAAGTGGTTAGCATTGGTGATATCAACGTGGCAAACGACCTGCCGTTCGTGCTGTTTGGCGGTATGAACGTGCTGGAATCCCGTGATCTCGCGATGCGTATCTGCGAGCACTACGTGACCGTGACCCAGAAACTGGGTATCCCGTACGTGTTTAAGGCCTCTTTTGACAAAGCCAACCGTTCCTCCATTCACTCTTACCGTGGCCCGGGCCTGGAAGAGGGGATGAAAATTTTCCAGGAACTGAAACAGACCTTTGGCGTGAAAGTGATCACCGACGTGCACGAAGCTTCTCAGGCGCAGCCTGTTGCGGACGTTGTCGACGTTATCCAGCTGCCAGCGTTCCTGGCACGTCAGACGGACCTGGTGGAAGCGATGGCGAAAACCGGCGCGGTCATCAACGTGAAGAAACCTCAGTTCGTGAGCCCTGGCCAGATGGGTAACATCGTCGATAAATTTATCGAAGGCGGCAACGACAAAGTGATCCTGTGTGACCGTGGCGCAAACTTCGGTTACGACAACCTGGTCGTTGATATGCTCGGCTTCAGCGTGATGAAGAACGTGTCCAACCAGTCTCCGGTCATCTTCGATGTGACCCATGCGCTGCAGTGCCGCGACCCGTTTGGTGCAGCTTCTGGCGGCCGCCGTGCGCAGGTCACCGAGCTGGCGCGCGCCGGTATGGCGACTGGCCTGGCCGGTCTGTTCATTGAAGCGCACCCGGACCCGGACAACGCGAAGTGCGATGGCCCATCCGCATTGCCGCTGGCTAAACTGGAGCCGTTCCTGAAACAGATCAAAGCGATTGACGATCTGGTGAAGAGTTTCGACGAGCTGGATACCAGCCACTAGTAAAAAAACCCGCTTCGGCGGGTTTTTTTTGGTTATTCCTCTTCCGATAGAAGAGATGTCGGGTGTGGCCTCAGAGCCTCACCGAACAACGCTTAGGCAAATATCGTCATCAGATAGGCCACAAACAGCGCCATGTGCGCCGCGCCGTTCAGCACGTTGGTGCGCCCGGTCGAGAAGGATATCTGACACAGCAGCAGTGAAGCCACCATCACAATCATCTCTGGCGCACCCAGCGCAAACTGCAGCTCGTTACCGGTCATAAAGGCAATCAGCGTCACCACCGGCACGGTGAGTGAGATTGTCGCCAGGACCGAGCCAAAGAACAGATTCATTGCGCGTTGCACCTGATTGTTCAGCACCGCCCTCAACGCCCCCAGACCCTCAGGCGACAGGATAAGCAGCGCCACCAGGAAACCGGTAAACGCGACCGGGGCATTCAGCTCGGTTAACAGCGTCTCCAGCGGGTTGGCGTTCATTTTGGTCACGGCGATAACCGCAATCAGATGTACGATCAGCCAAACCGTATGCCACGCGCTGCTGTGAGCCGATGGCTTACCGTGATGCGGGTCGTCGCCGTCATCTTCATGTTCATAGACGAACAGGCTCTGGTGCGTTTTGGTCTGAATCAGCAGGAACACGCCGTACATGGCTGCGGAAATCAGCGCAACCAGCAGCGCCTGACCGGTTGAGAAGTTGGCCCCCGGCAATGCCATCGGGAAGACCAGCACAATAATTGCCAGCGGGAAAAGGGCAATCAGATACTGTTTTATGCCGAACAGATTCATGTACTGGGTCGCAAATTTGCGGCCGCCCAGTAACAGTGAAAAGCCCACCAGACCACCTGTCACAATCATAATGATGGAGTAGAGGGTGTCACGCATCAGGGTCGGTGCGGCGTCACCGGTCGCCATCAGCGCGGAAATCAGGCTGACTTCGAGGATAACCACCGAAAGGCTGAGAATTAACGAGCCGTAAGGCTCACCCAGGCGGTGGGCTAATACGTCCGCATGGCGAACAACGCTAAAGGCGCTGGTTAAGATACCCACCAGAGCAAGAATATTGATACCAACTACCACTGGCAGTGACTGACTGCTTCCCCAGAAGAGCAGCACAGCCAGTGCCAGGACCGGGAAAATGAGTGATGTCTCCTTGTGGCGGGTCTTCACCGCCTCGTGTGCTGCTGTCATGTGCTTCTCCATCAATGCAGGTGCTTGTAATTATAGATAGAATTTTCGGTCATTAAATTAACAGATCTCTGTTAAATACCCTTGATTTTTTACTCAATTTTACTGTTTGTAATGTTTTGGCTGTGTGGTGTCGATAATATGGTGTGTTCTATAATTAATCCTTTAATAACATAATATTAAAATTATCATTTACGCATAATTCTTAATTTACTGGCACCATGCCGTATCGTCGTCCACACTTACCTCTTTAACCAAAAGAGGGGTTAGCGATGCCATATAAAACGAAACGCGAATTACCAGACAGCGTGCAACACGTATTGCCCGCGCACGCGCAGGATATCTACAAAGAGGCCTTTAACAGCGCCTGGGATCAATACAAAGATAAAGAAGATCGACGTGATGATGCCAGCCGTGAAGAGACCGCGCACAAAGTCGCCTGGGCCGCAGTAAAACATGAATATGAGAAAGGAGACGACGATAAATGGCATAAAAAGAAATAGCCGTGAAATCATTCGCTGCCTTCGTTTTGACTTTTCAGGCGGTTGAACTTCCGTTGTATTGCAACTGGCCCGTGAATTGCTTATCGTTACTCAACTGCTGGCAAAATGACCAGCACACAATGCCGGGAAGGCGGATTACAGATGTCGCAAGGAAGCATGCAGTGGCGGAGGTGGAAAGTGTTAACGCGTGATTTCTTAATGAAGGCAGATTGTAAGACGGCATTTGGTGCTATTGAGGAATCGCTTCTCTGGTCAGCTGAACAACGTGCGGCGTCGCTCGCTGCCACGCTGGCGTGCCGCCCGGATGATGGCCCGGTATGGATTTTTGGCTACGGTTCGCTGATGTGGAACCCGGCTCTCGAATTTGTCGAATCGGCAACAGGTACACTTCCTGGCTGGCATCGCGCATTTTGTTTGCGCCTGACGGCCGGTCGAGGTAGCGCGTGTCAGCCTGGACGCATGCTTGCACTAAAAGAAGGCGGACGCACCACGGGGGTGGCCTACCGTCTGCCGGATGCAACGCTGGAAGACGAATTGACGCTGCTGTGGAAGCGCGAGATGATCACCGGCTGCTATATGCCGAGCTGGTGCAAGCTGGAACTCGATGACGGACGTACCGTTAACGCGCTGGTGTTTATTATGGATCCGCGCCATCCGCTGTATGAAGCGGATACCCGCACGCAGGTTATTGCCCCGTTGATCGCTGCCGCCAGTGGACCGCTGGGCACCAACGCGCAGTATCTCTTTTCGCTCGACCAGGAGCTGACGCGCCTCGGCATGAAGGACGATTGTCTGAATGAGCTGGTGGTGAAAGTGAAAGCGCTGCTGGAAGGGAACCCGCTGAATAATACGCTGCGTCCCGGTTTTGCCTGAGAATGCGCCCGGCTGCGTGAGCTGACCGGGCGTTTGTCTCTTATGCAGCAACGTAGCTTACGGAATGCTCCAGTGACTGGCTATGGCTGTCAATCAGGACATCCCACGTGCCGGTGTACGGCACGGTAAGCCATGCCTTGTCATCCTGCACGGTCAGGATATCCGCCTGCGAGTGTTGTTGTGCTTTCGAACTCATCAAATGAATGCGGCAGCGCTCAGAACACCGCACCACGACCGTATCCCCGCCAAACAATTTCAAACTTGTTTTTACCAGTGCCATTTTTTACCCCGTAGTCTTAAACAACGCTCTCCCTGCTGCCATATCCGAGCGTGATATTGTTCACAATTCACTCATGGCATAACACCAAAGGGGGAGGGTGAGGATGCTGACTTTGATCAAAAAATGGCGTAACGATTAAACAAAAATGACAAAATCCCTGAAAATTTACTCTGGCGCGCGTTTTGCCCGGTGAACGCGCGCCACCCTAACATTAAATGCGGAAATGCCCGGCAGTTTCAGCAAGGTCGCCCGCCTGGCTCTGCAGCGCGCCGGCTGCAGCGGCAGATTGCACCACCAGTTCGGCGTTCTGCTGAACCATTCTGTCCAGATGGGTCACCGCATGGTTAATCTCCTGGATGCCTTTCATCTGCTCGCTGGTGGCGATGGAGATTTCACGCATGATGCCCGACACGCTACCGATGCTGGAGCGGATTTCGTTCATGCTTTCCCCGGCCAGATGAACGTAGCGGGAGCCGGTGGCCACGCTGTTGGTGGTGGAATCGATAAGCGTTTTAATCTCTTTCGCCGCCTGCGCGCTGCGGCTGGCCAGATTACGCACCTCGCCGGCCACCACGGCAAACCCACGGCCTTGCTCTCCGGCGCGTGCGGCTTCCACCGAGGCGTTCAGCGCCAGGATATTGGTCTGGAAGGCAATCCCGTCAATCACGCTGGTGATGTCGCCAATCTTCGCGGAAGCCACTTCAATGGACTGCATGGTGCTGATGGCCTGAGATACCACCTCGCCGCCGCGAGCCGCCGCCGCAGAGGCCTTACTCGCCTGGTCATTGGCTTCAGCCGCAGACTCGTTCGACTGGGTTACCGACGCGGTGATCTCTTCCACGGCGCTGGCCGTTTCGCGAAGGCTGGAGGCGGCCTGCTCGGTACGCCCTGAGAGGTCCTGGTTACCTGCCGCAATTTCCCGCGCGGCGTTTTTCACCGATGCGCTGGCATCCCGCAGTTGTACCATCACCACCGAGAGCTTGTCGCTGAAGGCGTTAAACGCCTGCGCTATCTGCGCCACTTCGTCATCGCCGCTGTCCGGCAGGCGTTGCGACAGATCGTTAGTGCCGTTCGCAATGTTATGCATCGCATCGCGAATGTCAGACAGGCGCTTCAGCAGACGCGCAATCAGGAAGTGAACAATGGCGCCGCTGAGTAAGGCCAGGATCACCAGCGAGATGGCCGAGGCTTTCAGCAGCGAGCGCATTCCGGAGGTGGCATCGCCTGTGTCCAGGGCAACAACCAGCATCCAGTTCGTACCCGGCACGGCGGTTGCCACGAAGGTTTTTTCGGCGCCATTGAAGGTCCCGTTTACCGGGTTTCCGCTTTTCAGCGCCGCAAAGTCGATGCCTTTGAGGGTTTCGGCGAACGGTTTAAGCGTCAGGGCAGGGTCGCTGGCGGCAATGACGGTGCCATCGCTATTCAGCAGCAGCCCGCTGCTTGCCGGGGTTGGGTGGATCCCGCGCACGTTAGCTACCACGCTGTCCATCGCCACATCGCCAGCCACCACGGCTTTCAGGGTACCGTTTTCTTTCACCGGCACGGCAAACGTCACCACCAGTTTTCCGCTACCGGCGTCAACATATGGCGCGGTCACGACCGGGCTATCCTGGTTTACGACCTGCTGATACCAGGGACGGATCGTGGGGTCATAATCCGCCGGTACGCCCGCTGGTTCAGAGAATTTCGCCGTTTTGCTGGCATAGCCAACGTATACGTTAGTGAACCCACCCGCCTGGGCAAGCTGTTTAAAGACCGGAACCGGATCGTCACTGAGCGCAACGGTTTGTGCGGAGGCGATAACCGTCATTTTGCTCTTCACCCAGTCCGCAATCGCCATGTTATGGCTGGCGCTGGTGCTGGTCAGGATGTCGCGCTGTGACTGCTGGTTATCCTGGCGTGTGACCTGAAAATTGATGACAGTATTAAGAAGAAGGGCGACGACCAGACAACCTGTCGTCGCGACAATGATGCGTGCACGAATGGATCTGAACATAAGTGAAATACCTGCTGTGTTGTTTCCATGCCTATCGGCAACCCTGCAGGTAAACTTGATGCTGAAACCGCGTCCATAAGAAAATAATATTTTTACGGGTTTATTATTAAAAAGTTAATACTTTATCGGCGCGCAGAGTCCACTCGGCCAGTTCAACGAGCGTGCCGATTTCCACACCTTCAATCAGCGGTAATCCGGTGATGCCGCGCCCGTCGGTGCAGGTCTTGCACAGTTTGACCGGAACGTTTTGCGCGGTCAGGATCTCCAGCATCTGCTGGATGTTGTAACCTTCTGCCGGTTTTTGTCCCTTCAGCCCGGCGGTGACCGCATCCGACATTAAAAAGAGCCGTAACTCCAGTTCACTCTCTTTATCACGTAGCGCGATCGCCAGACGCAGGCTGTTAAAAAGGGATTCGCTGCCGTAAGCCGCACCGTTGGCGACGATAACAATCTTTTGCATGTTGACTCCTGTTCTTTTAAAGGCACGAATATTGCTTAGCTATCCAGGGTTTCGCTGTCCGGGAGAGTAAGCATGACATTTATGGCTGGCATTTCGCCAGGTGCGACCGAATGGCTCCAGCGTGCAAGGTCGATGCGCCGGGAGCAACTGAGCAGGCTGGCACAGCTTGGCGTGCTGGTTAACGCCATCAGTCTGCTGGTGCATATGCTGCAGTGCGAGCGTGGAGCCTCTAACGTCTGGCTCTGCTCACAGGGTAAGCTGTACGCTGCCGAATGCAAAGCGAGCCGGGCGCTGGTGAATGAAAACCTCACTGCGCTTTATGACGTTCTGGATAATCACTCCCCGTTCCAGGGCAGCGGCGTGTGCGAACGTATAGCCGCCGCGCTGCTCAGTCTGGATAACCTGTCAGCCCTTCGTGACGGCGTTATTCAGCAAACCATCACGGCCCCGCAGGCGATGGATCACTATTGTCGCATCCTGCGTCATCTGCTCAGTATCGTACCGCAGCTTAATGACAGCATTGACGATCCGCAAATCGCAGGCCGTTTTGTCGCGCTTTATAGCCTGATGCAAGGTAAAGAGCTGGCGGGACAAGAGCGGGCGCTGGGCGCGATTGGCTTCACGCAGGGCTATTTTGACGATGGCATCCGTCAGCGGCTGGTGGACCGGATTGACGGACAGCAGGCCTGCTTCGAGATTTTCATGACCCACAGCACGGCGGATGTGCAAACCACCTTTTCCCAGAATTGCCAGCCTGACCGTGAGACGGAACAACTGAGGCGCGTGGCCTGTACCCGCCAGCCAGCCGCTGACAATGGCCATACCGCACTGGCCTGGTTTGCTCTGCAAACGGCACGCCTTGAGCATCTGCGCACCCTGGAGGAGATGGTTATCGCCGATCTGATGATCGCGGTGGACGAACGTATCCATCGACAGGAGGACTACACGCTCCCGGCTGACGAGCTGGACGACCCGCTGGCCTCTTACCCCGATAAGCCCTTGTTAACCCTGGTTCGCCAGCAGGCGCGCGAGATAGAACAGCTTTCCCGTCAGCTTGCGTCACTGCGCGATACGCTCGAAGAGCGCAAAACCATCGATAAAGCGAAAAGCGTACTGATGACCCATCAAAAGATGAGTGAGGAACAGGCATGGACGGCGCTGCGTAAAATGGCGATGGACAAAAACCAGCGCATGGTGGATATCGCCCGTGCGCTGCTCACCGTGAAGAGCTTGTGGCAGGTAACCCCTAAGGAGTAGCTGCACAATCAGTGGGCATTTAGTGCCTGATTGAGGTGCGCGGTCGTGGAGAAATCCCGGTAAACGCCCGGAAAACAGGGCAGTAAAACCTGGCATTCCCTTTGCATTATCTGATTAACCATTTTTGACGGTGTGCCAACGGCGGTGCATCTGTCTTCGGGATAAAGGCGTCCAGCGGTGCTTTGGCACGGGTGGGCGCTTTTTTTTGTCTTTTTTTCAGGAGTGGTCATGGCGGATTTGTCGAGACGGCGGTTTTTACAGGCCAGCATGCTGGCGAGCGGCGCCATGTTGTTACCGGGCATCATGCAGGCCGCGTGGGCGGCAGGCTCGGATAAACCGGAGCAGGAGACGGTGCGCATCGGGTTTATACCGTTAACCGACTGCGCGCCGGTGGTTATCGCGGCGCTGAAGGGGTTTGATAAAAAATATGGCATCACCATCGTGCCAACCAAAGAGGCAAGCTGGGCAGCCGTGCGCGATAAGCTGGTGGCTGGCGAACTGGACGCCGCCCACATTCTTTACGGCCTGCTGTACGGGCTGGAGCTGGGGCTTGCCGGTAAGCCACAGCAGATGGCAAACCTGATGACCCTGAACCAGAACGGTCAGGCCATCACGCTCTCCAGCGATCTGGCCGAGAAGGGCGTTCGCGATCTCGACGGGCTGAAAACGCTGATTGGGCAGCAGGCACCCGGCACTTATACCTTCGCACACACCTTCCCGACCGGTACGCATGCGATGTGGTTGTACTACTGGCTGGCCAGCGCGGGCATTAATCCGTTCGATGACGTCCGGACCGTGGTTGTGCCGCCGCCGCAAATGGTGATGAACATGCGGATTGGCAACATGGTCGGCTTTTGCGTTGGTGAGCCGTGGAATGCACGCGCCATTAACGACCGCATCGGGTTTACCGCCGCAACGTCCCAGTCGATCTGGGCCGATCATCCGGAAAAAATTCTTGGCACACGTCGCGACTGGGTGGAGAAAAACCCGAACACCGCGCGGGCGCTGGTGAGTGCGGTACTGGAAGCCGCACGCTGGATCGATGCATCACCAGACAACAAACGTGAGACCGCCCAAATCCTCGCTCGCCGGGCGTGGCTGAACACCAAAGAGCAATATCTCACCGGACGGATGCTGGGAGAGTACGACAACGGGCTTGGCCAGCGCTGGCAGGATGCGCATCCGATCCGTTTCTTCAACGAGGGAGCCGTCAGCTATCCGTACCTCTCCGACGGGATGTGGTTTTTAACCCAGTTCCGCCGCTGGGGCTTGCTCAAATCGGCGCCGGATTATGCCGCCATCGCGCAGCGCATTAACCAGACCTCGGTCTGGCAGGATGCCGCCACGGCGGTGGGAGGCATATCCACCCCGTCATCACCGTATCGCAGCAGCACCCTGATGGACGGTACCGTCTGGAACGGTACCGATCCGGACGGTTACGCCAACCGCTTCGCTATTCACCGTAAAGGGGCCTGATTATGCAGCATCTGCACAGCACGAAATCGAAAGACGAGACGCCGGCGAGCGGGGAAGTGATTACCCTCCCTCCGGTACAGGTTCGCCGCCGCGCACCGACGTTCACGCGACGGATGAATGACCTTCTGCAGCGCGTGATCCCGGCGCTGCTGGGGCTCGGGTTACTGGGGTTGCTCTGGCAGCTGGCCGCGATCAACAGCAAAGGGTTCCCGACGCCGCTCAGCACGCTGGATTCCGCATTAACGCTCTTCGCTGACCCGTTTTACCGCGACGGGCCAAACGATATGGGTATCGGCTGGAACGTGCTCGCTTCGCTGCAGCGCGTGGCGGTGGGCTTTGGTCTGGCGGCGCTCGCGGGGATCCCGCTCGGTTTCCTGATCGGTCGCTTCACCTTTTGCTCGCGCATGTTCAGCCCGTTGATTGCACTGTTACGCCCGGTCAGTCCTTTAGCCTGGCTGCCTATCGGCCTGCTGCTGTTCCAGAAAGCGGAGCCCGCCTCCAGCTGGACCATTTTTATCTGCTCAATATGGCCAATGGTGATTAACACCGCCGAAGGGGTACGTCGTATTCCGCAGGATTACCTTAACGTTGCCCGCGTGCTGCAGCTCTCCGAGTGGACCATCATGCGGCGGATCCTCTTCCCGGCCGTGCTGCCCGCGGTGCTGACCGGGGTTCGCCTCTCTATTGGCATCGCCTGGCTGGTCATTGTCGCCGCCGAGATGCTCACCGGTGGGCTGGGGATCGGCTTCTGGATCTGGAATGAGTGGAACAACCTCAACGTCGAAAACATTCTCATCGCCATCGTCATCATTGGCGTGGTCGGGTTGCTGCTGGAGCAGGGGCTGATGCTGATCGCCCGTCGCTTTAGCTGGCAGGAAAAATAAGGAGCGAAGATGAAACCATTAATTCAGGTCCAGGCCGTGAGCCAGCGTTTTTCTACCGCCAGCGGCGAGTTTCTGGCGCTGCAGAACGTCTCTTTTGATATTCACGAAGGCGAAACCGTGAGCCTGATTGGCCACTCCGGGTGCGGCAAATCGACGTTGCTCAACCTGATTGCCGGGATCACCCTGCCGACCGAAGGTGGGCTGATTTGCGATAACCGCGAAATCGCCGGGCCAGGACCAGAGCGTGCGGTGGTGTTTCAGAACCATTCTCTGCTGCCGTGGCTCACCTGCTTCGACAACGTTGCGCTGGCGGTGGATCAGGTCTTTCGCCGCACCATGAGCAAGGCGGAGCGCAAGGAGTGGATTGAACACAACCTCGATCGCGTCCAGATGGGGCATGCCCTGCATAAACGGCCTTCGGAAATCTCCGGCGGCATGAAACAGCGCGTTGGCATTGCCCGTGCGCTGGCGATGAAGCCTAAGGTCCTGCTGATGGATGAACCGTTTGGCGCGCTGGATGCGCTCACGCGCGCGCATCTGCAGGACTCGGTGATGCAAATCCAGCAGGCGCTGAACACCACCATCGTGCTTATCACCCACGATGTGGACGAGGCCGTGCTGCTTTCTGACCGGGTGCTGATGATGACTAACGGCCCGGCGGCCACCGTCGGCGAGGTGCTGCACGTTGACCTGCCTCGCCCGCGCAATCGGGTTCAGCTGGCGGACGATAGCCGCTATCACCATATGCGTCAGCAGATCCTCCATTTCCTCTATGAAAAACAGCCTAAAGCGGCGTAACGGAGGCGATGATGCGACTGATCGTTATCGGTAATGGGATGGCCGCAACACGGCTGATTGCCTCGCTGACCGAGCGTGCGCCCGGTCGCTTCACGATCACCGTGTTTGGCGAGGAGTCGGAATACGCTTACAACCGCATCATGCTCTCGCCGGTACTGGGCGGGGAAAAACAGGCGCAGCAGATCCGCCTGCAGGATGACGCCTGGTATCACGCACGGGGTGTGACGGTACGACGGGGCGAAAAGGTCCTCTCCGTGGATGTTGAGAAACGCGAGGTCCATACCACAGCAACCACGCTGGCCTGGGACGAACTGGTCTTTGCCACCGGGTCGACGCCTTTTGTACCCCCCATTCCTGGCGGTGACGCTCCGCATGTCTTCACCTTTCGTACGCTGGCCGATATCCGCGCGATTCAGGAGAACCCGGGGCCAGCTGTAGTGCTGGGCGGTGGGGTGCTCGGCGTCGAGGTCGCTGCGGCACTGGCCCGGTCTTGTGACAACGTCACGCTGGTGCATCGTGGTGCCTGGCTGATGGAACAGCAGCTCGATCGCCAGGCAGGCGTTTTGCTTGAAGAGGCGCTGGCGGAGCGCGGCGTTCGCTGCGAACTGTCATCGGGAATGACCGCCATTGCGGCGGATGCCGTGACGTTACACAACGGACGCAAGATTAACGCCTCTCGCGTGGTGCTGGCGACCGGCGTGCAGCCCAATGTCGCACTGGCAAAAGGCAGCGGCATTCACTGTGTCCGCGGCATTGTGGTTAACCACCAGATGCAGACCTCAGTCCCGGCGATCAGCGCCATTGGTGAGTGCTGTGAAATCGACGGCCAGACGTTCGGCCTGGTTGCACCTTGCCTGGCGCAGGCGGATATCCTCGCCGCCCGGCTGGCTGGGGAGGCTAGCACGCCATTTGCCCTGACCGACAGCGGCATGCGCCTCAAAGTACCCGGTGTGGAGCTGTTCAGCGCCGGGCGAGTAGAGGTTCTGCCAGACGATGTGGTCTGGAGCGCCTGGGATCCGCTGACCCGTCACTATCGCCGTTTGTTACTGCATCGCGGTGCGCTTGCGGGCGTGCTGCTGATGGGGGATTGCCGCAACGCGGCAACATTCACCGATTTACTGGCAACGGCTGCACCCGCCCACGCGGACTGGCTGTTCAATCGATTCACTACGCAACCGCAGGTTGCAGGACAAAACGCTATGACAAAACCTACGCTGGCGGTGGTTGGACACGGTATGGTCGGCCATCATTTTCTCGAAGACTGTGTGAAGCGCAATTTGCACCGGCAGTACCAGATTATCGTTTTTGGCGAAGAGCGCTATGCCGCCTACGATCGTGTGCATTTGTCAGAATATTTTGGCGGACGAAGCGCAGAATCGCTCTCGCTGGTGGATGGTGATTTCTTTGCTGAACACGGCATTGAGCTTCGCCTCTCGCAGCAAATTGTGAGTATCGATCGCGACGCACACGTCGTGCGTACCGCCAGTGGGCATGAAACCCACTGGGACAAACTGGTGCTGGCGACCGGCTCGTACCCGTTTGTGCCTCCGGTACCGGGCAGCACGCTGCCAGGCTGCTTTGTTTACCGTACGCTGGACGACCTGGATAACATCGCCGCGCAGGCAAAGCAATCCCGTCGCGGGGTGGTCATTGGCGGTGGCCTGCTGGGACTGGAAGCCGCGAATGCCCTGAAACAGCTGGGCCTGGAAACGCATGTCGTGGAGTTTGCGCCACACCTGATGGCGGTACAACTCGATAACGACGGCGCGGCCATGCTGCGCAAAAAAATCGAAGCGCTTGGCGTGGGCGTTCACACCAGCAAAGCCACCACCGACATCGTCTCTGCGAACGGCGGGCTGGTGATGCGCTTTGCGGACGGTGAACAGCTGGAAACTGACATCGTGGTCTTCTCTGCAGGTATTCGCCCGCAGGATGCACTGGGGCGCAGCAGTGGCCTGGTGACCGGAGAGCGCGGCGGGATTTGCATTGATAACCAGTGCCAGACTTCCGATAAAGACGTGTTCGCTATCGGCGAATGTGCACTGTGGGAGGGTAAAATTTTTGGCCTGGTCGCCCCGGGTTATCAGATGGCGCGGGTGGCATCGGCCACGCTGGCGGGAGAGGCGAGCGCCTTTACCGGGGCTGACATGAGCACCAAACTGAAGCTGATGGGGGTAGATGTGGCCTCGTTTGGCGATGCCCATGGAAGAACACCCGGCGCGCTAAGCTATCAATGGACGCATGGTCCGCAGCAAATCTATAAAAAGATCGTGGTCAGTGAGGACAATAAAACCCTGTTGGGCGGCGTACTGGTGGGGGATGCCAGCGAATATGCGACCCTGGTGCAGATGATGCTCAACGGCATAGCGTTGCCCAAAGAGCCTGAAACGCTGATTTTACCTTCCTTCGCCGGGAGCGCGCCAAAAGCCCTCGGCGTGGCAGCACTGCCTGACAGTGCGCAGATCTGCTCCTGCCATAACGTCAGCAAAGGTGATATCTGTCAGGCGGTAAGTGCCGGTGCCGCGGATATTGGAGCCATAAAACAGTGCACCAAAGCCGCGACCGGTTGCGGAGGATGCAGTGCGCTGGTGAAACAGGTGATGGAGTACCAGCTTGCGGAGCAGGGCGTGGAGGTGAAAAAGGACATCTGCGAACACTTCCCGTGGTCGCGTCAGGAAATCTATCACCTGGTGCGCGTCAATCATATTCGTACCTTCGACCAGCTTATCAGCCGTTACGGGCAGGGGCACGGTTGCGAAATCTGTAAACCGCTGGTGGGGTCAGTGCTCGCCTCCTGCTGGAATGAGTACCTGCTGAAACCGGCACATCTGCCGCTGCAGGACACCAACGACCGTTACTTTGCCAATATTCAGAAAGACGGGACGTACTCCATCGTGCCCCGGATGCCTGCAGGAGAAGTGTCGGCCGACGGCTTGATAGCTATCGGCCAGATCGCCAAACGCTACCAGCTGTACAGCAAAATCACGGGCGGGCAGCGTATCGACCTCTTTGGCGCCACGCTCGACCAGCTGCCGGCGATCTGGCAGGCGCTGGTGGAGGCCGGATTTGAGACCGGTCACGCATACGGTAAATCCCTGCGCACGGTGAAATCCTGCGTCGGGTCGACCTGGTGCCGCTATGGCGTGCAAGATTCCACGCGTCTCGCGGTCACGCTTGAGCACCGCTATAAAGGCTTACGCGCGCCGCACAAAATTAAAATGGCCGTGTCCGGTTGTACCCGTGAATGTGCGGAGGCTCAGAGCAAGGACGTGGGCGTCATTGCGACCGACAAAGGCTGGAACCTTTATCTCTGCGGTAACGGCGGCATGAAACCGCGCCATGCGGATCTCTTTGCCAGCGATCTGGATGACGAGACGCTGATCCGCACCGTCGACCGTTTCCTGATGTTCTACATCCGCACGGCGGATCGCCTGCAGCGTACCAGTACGTGGATGGACAATCTGGAAGGGGGGATCGATTACCTGCGCGAGGTGATTCTTCACGACAGCCTGGGCATTGCGCACGAGCTGGAACAGGAGATGGTTCGCGTGGTGGAAACCTACCAGTGTGAATGGCAGACCACGCTTAACGATCCGAGCCGTCTGGCGCTGTTCCGTACCGAAGTGAACCGTCAGCCGGTGGAGGAGAATAAACGCTGGCAAGCGGTCTGCGCTATCGATGAGATCCCTGAGCAGGCGGGGATCGGCGCCCGGCTGGGGCGAAAACCGATTGCGCTTTTCCGCTTTGGTCAATCTGTCTATGCCCTCGACGACCTCGAGCCGGGCAGCACAGCAAACGTGCTTTCACGCGGTATTCTCGGCGATGCTGCCGGCGAGCCGGTGGTTATCTCTCCGCTCTATAAGCAGCGTATCCGTCTGCGCGACGGCTGTCAGGTCGATAACGGGGAACCTGCGGTGCGCGCCTGGCCGGTGAAAATAGAAAACGGTCAGGTGTGGGTCGGGAACGACGCGCAAATCTTGCGTGCGGAGGCGTCATGAATGAAACCCGAACGACGTGCCCCTACTGCGGGGTGGGCTGCGGCGTGATCGCAACGGTAGAGGGCGAGAAGGTCACCGTGCGCGGAGATGAACGCCATCCCGCTAGTTTTGGACGCCTGTGCGTTAAAGGCTCGGCATTAGGCGAAACGACCGGTCTGCAGGGGCGACTGCTGCACCCGGTGGTCGACGGGCAGGAGGTGGAATGGTCCCGGGCGCTGGCGGCGGCAGGTGAACGGCTGCAGACCATCATCGACACCTGGGGACCACAGGCGGTGGCGTTTTACGCCTCCGGCCAGCTGTTGACTGAGGACTATTACGCCGCCAATAAGCTGATGAAAGGGTTTATCGGTGCGGCAAACATAGATACCAACTCGCGGCTCTGTATGTCGTCCGCGGTGGCAGGCTACAAGCGCGCGTTTGGTGAAGATGTGGTGCCGTGCAGCTATGAGGATGTGGAAAACAGCGATCTGGTGGTGCTGGTCGGGTCAAATGCGGCATGGACCCATCCGGTGCTGTATCAGCGGCTGGTACAGGCGCGCCAGAACAATCCTGCGATGAAAGTTGTGGTTATCGACCCACGCAAAACGGCCACCTGCGATATTGCTGACCTGCATCTGGCGCTTACGCCCGGCAGTGACGCCGGGCTGTTTGTCGGTTTACTCAATCTGATTCAGGGAACCGACGCGTGGCCCATCGCCCGAGTGGCTGAGTTTTGTGGCCTCTCAACCGAGGACGTGGGGACCTTCTACGACTGGTTTGTGACTGCGCCGCGGGCCATCACGCTCTACACCATGGGCATTAATCAGTCCTCAAGCGGCAGCGACAAGTGTAATGCCATCATCAACGTTCATCTGGCCAGCGGAAAATTCGCCCGTCAGGGTTGCGGACCGTTTTCGCTGACCGGACAGCCTAACGCGATGGGGGGGCGGGAGGTGGGTGGGCTGGCGAACCAGCTTGCCGCTCACATGAATTTCGAGCCGGAGTCTCTTTCGCGGGTGGCGCGTTTTTGGGGTACAGAAAGACTGGCCCAGACGCCGGGCCTGATGGCGGTGGAGTTGTTTGATGCGATCGCCCGCGGCGAAGTGAAAGCGGTGTGGATCATGGGCACCAATCCTGCCGTCTCGCTGCCGGACAGCCACGCGGTGTGCCAGGCGCTGGAACATTGCCCGCTGGTGATTGTCTCCGAGGTGATGCAGGAGACCGACACCAGCCGCTATGCCCATATCCGCTTCCCGGTACAGGCGTGGGGGGAGAAAGACGGTACGGTAACCAATTCCGAGCGGCGTATTTCGCGCCAGCGCGCCTTTCTGCCGGCGCCAGGCGAGACCAAACCGGACTGGTGGGTCATCGCCCGGGTGGCACAGGCGCTGGGCTATGGTGAAGCCTTCGCCTGGGAACATCCGCAGCAAATTTTTTGTGAGCATGCAGCGCTCTCGGCCTTTGAAAATGACGGTGCGCGGGCGTTTAACCTTCATGAACTGACGTCACTTAGCCGTGAGGAATGGGACCGGCTTGAGCCTTATCAGTGGCCAGCGGGGGCCTTTGCGCGCCGGGAAATTGTGCCGGTAGAGCCTCAGCCACACGGTGCGGCAATAAACGCACTATACCCGCTGATTCTCAATACCGGACGTATCCGCGATCAGTGGCACACCATGACCCGGACGGGATACGTCCCGAAACTGATGCAGCATAGTGCTGAGCCGTGTGTTGAGATCGGCGCCGCCGATGCCATGCGCTTCTCACTGTACGACGGACAGCTGGCGCGCATCAGTTCTCCGCGTGGGGTGATGCTGGCAAGAGTGCGTATCACTGACGGGCTGCGAGAAGGTGAGCTGTTTGTGCCAATGCACTGGAATGCCCAGTTTGCCCGCCAGGGGAAGGTGAATGCGCTGGTGGAAGGGCGCTGTGACCCGCTGTCCGGTCAGCCCGAGAGTAAACAGACGGCCGTCAGGATTATGCCCTGGCAGCCGGGCTGGCAGGGTGAGCTTTATGCCCGTGAACTGCCGGAGCTTCCACCCTCTGTCTGCTGGTGGCGTAAAGTCTCACGTCTGACGGTGGCGGGGGATAAGCCGTTGCTGGCGTGGGTTATGCAGTACGCCAGTGAACGGGGCTGGCAGCTGCAGGTCGCGCAGACCAGCGAGCGCAGCAGCGTGCTGGCCTGGCATGACGGACAACTGATGCTCGGGTTCTGGGAAGGCACTGCGTTACCGACACTGGCGCACGCGGTAATTGAAGCCGCGTTTCGTTCACCTCCCGTGACGCTTGCTGAGCGCCACGCGTTGTTGAATGGACAGGGGACCGGGGACAGTGTCGATCCGGGCCGGATCATCTGCAGCTGTTTCAGCGTGGGGGAAAACGTCATACGCGAGGCGATTGGGGGAGGGTGTGATTCCGTCGCGGCGCTGGGTGCCAGGCTGCGCTGCGGAACGAACTGCGGCTCCTGTGTGCCTGAACTAAAAACAATGTTTCAGGATATTCCGGAAAATTCCTCTTAAGGCTGCAAAACGTGAGGAATAACGGTAAGGTACCCGGTGTTCTCACGTAAGCATCGGGTATTTCTTACGACGTTAATGGCTGTGTCATCTCATCTTCGTTTTCTTGCTTTACTCCCCCTCATTCCGGTCGGAGCCGTTCACGGTGCGCCGAATTCCTTTGTGCAACAGGCACAGAACCCCTTTGATAACAACGGGGATAATCTGCCCGATCTCGGCATGGCGGCGCCCACGACCGAGGGCGAAAAACATCTGGCAGAAATGGCGAAAGCGTTTGGCGAAGCCAGTATGACCGATAACGGCCTGACGACAGGCGAGCAGGCGCGTCAGTTTGCCTTTGGCAAGGTGCGTGACGCGGTGAGCGGCGAAGTGAACCAGCATATTGAATCCTGGCTTTCGCCGTGGGGGAATGCCAGCGTGAACTTGCTGGTGGATGACGACGGCAAATTTAACGGCAGCAGCGGCAGCTGGTTTATTCCGTGGAACGATAACAACCGTTATCTGAGCTGGAGCCAGCTTGGCCTGACGCAGCAGACTGACGGTCTGGTGAGCAATGCCGGCATTGGGCAGCGCTGGGTTGCCGGAAAATGGTTGCTCGGCTACAACACCTTTTACGACAACCTGCTGGATGAAAACCTGCAGCGTGCCGGGTTAGGTGCGGAAGTGTGGGGCGAGAACCTGCGTCTGTCTGCGAACTATTATCAGCCCTTTGCCGGCTGGCGCGATCGCTCCGACATTCAGGAACAACGTATGGCCCGGGGGTACGACGTGACCGCTAAAGCGTGGTTGCCGTGGTTCCATCACCTGAATACCAGCGTCAGTTTTGAGCAATATTTTGGTGATAACGTTGACCTGTTCAACAGCGGTACCGGTTATCACAACCCGGTGGCGGTCAATCTTGGGCTGAATTATACCCCCGTTCCGCTGGTGACCCTCACCGCCGGGCATAAGCAAGGAGAGAGTGGGGTGAGCCAGAATAATCTTGGCCTCAAGCTCAACTACCGCTTTGGCGTGCCGCTGGTGAAGCAACTTTCTGCCAGTGAAGTCGCCGCCACCCGTTCTCTGCGCGGCAGTCGCTATGATTCGCCAGAGCGGGATAACCTGCCGGTGATGGAGTTCCGCCAGAGCAAAACGTTGTCCGTCTACCTGGCGACACCGCCGTGGGATCTTAAAGGGGGCGAAACCGTGATGCTTAAGCTGCAGATCCGCAGTAAGCACGGGATTCGCCAGTTGCACTGGCAGGGAGATACGCAGGCGCTGAGTCTGACATCGCCGGCCAACAATACCAGCGAAGACGGCTGGAGCGTGATTATGCCTGCCTGGGATGACAGTGAGGGCGCGAGCAACCGCTGGCGGCTTTCGGTGGTGGTAGAAGATAATGATGGCAAGCGCGTCTCGTCCAATGAGATCACGCTGGCTGTGGCGCAACCGCTTGTGGCATTACCCGCCGACGATCCGCGCTGGAAGCTGCTGCCGGATGAGTAATGCTTAAAAAATACGTTCCTGGTGTACCCATACCGCGGCTTCAACCCGCGATTTTAACTTCATTTTCTTCAGCATATGTTTCACATGCACTTTGACCGTGCTTTCGGTGATATCCAGGCGACGCGCAATCATTTTATTCGGCAGGCCCTGGGCAATCAGCTTCAGAATATCGCGCTCACGCGGCGTTAACTGACTGACATCGCGATCCGAGGTGGCGCGGTTTGCCCGCAGGCTGGCGGCCAGCACCGGCGTTAAGGCTTCGCTCAGCACCATCTCACCCGCGGCGGCCTGTTGCAGGGCCTTGAGCAGATCTTCCGGCTCCATATCTTTCAGCAGGTAGCCGTCCGCGCCACGCTTGAGCGCCGTCACCACATCCTCTTCATGATTCGAGACGCTAAAGACCACTACGCGTCCGGAGAGCGATTTTTCCCGCAGCTTGTCGAGCGTTTCCAGACCGTTCATGCCCGGCATGTTGAGATCGAGCAGGATCAGATCGGGATCAAGCGATTCGGCAAGCTCAATGCCCTGTTCGCCATTGCTGGCTTCGCCAACGACGGTGATATCGGGTGCCATGCTGACCAGCTGTTTAACGCCAGTACGCAGCATCGGATGGTCGTCGATCAACAGGATGGATGCCGGTTCCTGATTAGTCATGGGTTTCTCCTTGAGCAGTTGTGAGCGGTTTTTCGGGAATAAAGGTGACCACGACTTCCGTGCCACCTGTCTCTCGCCGGCGAACCTGGCAATCACCGCGCAGGCTTTGGGCGCGGTCTCGCATGATAATTAAACCATAATGGTTAGTTCTTTCGGCATTTTCCGGCACGCCGCAGCCGTTGTCATGAACCGTGAGCCTGACCTGATTATCGTGCTGGCTGACGGTAACGGTGACCGCCGTCGCGTCAGCGTGTTTGAGCACGTTGCTCAGGGCTTCACGGGCGATCTGCAGTAGATGAATCGCCTGATGGGAGGGGACAAACCGCGGCGGCAGCTGATAATCAAGCTTCACCGGGAACCCCAGTCGGGCGCTAAATTCATGGCAGCTGGACTCCAGCGCGGGGCGCAGGCCAGGCTCGGTCAGCTGCAGGCGGAAGGTGGTCAACAGCTCGCGAAGCTGAATCCATGAGGTATTGAGTTCGTTGCGGATCTGGCTCAGCAGCTGTTTGTTGCTTTCCGGCATCTCCGCATCCTGCATCTGCAGACAGCTGACCTGCATTTTCATACAGGAGAGCGACTGGGCGATGGAGTCATGCAGTTCGCGCGCGATAGTCGCACGCTCTTCCATGACGATCAGCTGCTGTTGCTTTTCCTGATGGCGGTCGAGCGCCAGCGTAGCGGTCAGCTGCTCGACCAGCGTATCGACCAGCTGCTGCTGATCGTGGCTCAGATGCCGCCCGGCGGGCAGCGTGGCCAGCAGGATACCGTACTGGGTATGGCTGTCCGTCAGTCGCCACTTCAGTGTCGTACCGCCGGAGGTGAGGGGCGGCAAGCCTCGCGGGCAAAGATGACAGCCTTTGTCATCGCAGGACATGTCGGACTGACAGGTAAATTCCTGATGATTATCTTCATCTTCAACATCGTAGACCCGCAGCTCCAGGTCATGCAGCAAGGTCAGATTTTGCAGGCCATTCAGCACCGGCGAGAGGCGTTCACATAACGGCACCTGCATATGCAGACGACGATTGGCCTGCCACAGGAAGGAGAGGATTTCGTTTTTCTGCTCCAGCCCTGCCGTTTTCTCCTGCACGCGTTTTTCCAGCACGGCGTAGCTTTCGGAGAGTTCTTCGGACATGGTATTGAGCGCCTGGCCCAGCATCGCCATTTCATTCCGCCCGCTGATATGCGTGCGCTGAGTAAAATCGCGTGCGGTTACCGCGCGGGCCATTGCCAGCAACTGTTTCCAGGGGTTCAACAGCCGGGCGCGCAGCCAGAGGATGGTGAAAATCAGCAGCAGCCCCATAAACAACGCCATGGCACGGTGAACCATCAGCACCCGGTCGATACGCAATTCTGTGGTCTGATCGAAAGAGGAGACCAGCGCGTCAATGCGCGACACAAAGCCCGCGACGTCCCGTGCTACGGTCTCAGTATTGCGTGCCTGTTTCAGACCAGGCTGAAGCTGGGTGTGCCAGTAGTTTTGCAGGGATTTAAGCTGTGATTCCTGCCCGTCACGGATGGCGGCACGTTCCAGCTCCGGGCTGAACGCGGTACGCTCCATTTCGTCGATCAAAGGCTGATCGTCTTCCGTCAGCGGTACCGACGCCAGCAGGCGATAACTCTGCATGCGTAGAGAGCCTGCCTCGTTGATGGCATGCGCATTACCCTGTACGCCCTGTACCAGCCAGCCAGAAATCGCCATACCGGTCACACCGAGGGCGGTGGACAGCATAACGATCAGTGCCAACTGGTTAACCAGTGTTAGCGGAGATAAACATCTTTTTAACATAGAGTTGCCGGGCTCCTGACGTGGCCTGCTTGCAGGAATGGCGCTATTCTGGTGCATACCCAGGAGTATACCCATACCAATAAAGGATTACCCCTAAATTGCCAGCGGAGTAAGCGGCAGGAGGAGGCGGTATCGGGGACGCTTCAGTGCCGTGAAAAACCACGTCTTTTTTACTGAAATAGCCTACTCACTAAGGATAAGGGCTTTTTTCGCGCTGTAAAACCTCCCACTTTTCCTTTGATTTATATCAACTTACCGCCGCCCTAAAACCCTAATGTTTGCAGCATCATTCGAGAATCAGAGGTGTCTATGAGTCACTCATCCGCTCCCGAAAGGGAAAATGGTGCCGTTATTACTGAATGGCGTCCAGAGGATCCGGCGTTCTGGCAACAGCGCGGCCATCGTATAGCGAGCCGGAATCTGTGGATTTCCGTTCCGTGTTTGCTGTTAGCGTTTTGCGTATGGATGTTGTTTAGTGCAGTGGCAGTCAATCTGCCAAAAGTGGGTTTTACCTTTACGACCGATCAGCTGTTTATGCTGACCGCGTTACCGTCGCTGTCCGGTGCGCTGCTGCGCGTCCCTTACGCGTTTATGGTGCCGGTGTTTGGCGGTCGTCGCTGGACGGCGTTCAGTACGGGCATCATGATCGTACCTTGCGTGTGGCTGGGTTTTGCGGTGCAGGATACCTCCACGCCTTTCAGCGTGTTCGTGATTATCTCCCTGCTGTGCGGTTTTGCTGGCGCTAACTTCGCCTCCAGTATGGCGAACATCAGCTTCTTCTTCCCGAAAGCGAAGCAGGGCGGTGCGCTGGGTATTAACGGCGGTCTGGGAAACATGGGCGTAAGCGTGATGCAGTTAATTGCACCGCTGGCAATCTCTGTCTCCATTTTTGCAGCCTTTGGTGGCGGTGGTGTCGAGCAGGCGGATGGTTCTTCCCTGTACCTGCAGAATGCGGCGTGGATTTGGGTTCCGTTCCTGGTGGTCTTCACCCTGGCGGCATGGTTCTTTATGAACGATCTGTCGGCATCTAAGGCTTCGCTGAGCGAGCAGTTGCCGGTGCTGAAACGCGGGCACCTGTGGGTCATGGCGCTGCTTTATCTGGCAACCTTCGGGTCGTTTATCGGTTTCTCCGCAGGCTTTGCCATGCTGTCCAAAACACAGTTCCCGGAAGTGCAGATCCTGCAGTTTGCCTTCTTTGGTCCGTTCATCGGTGCCCTGGCGCGTTCACTGGGCGGGATGGTGTCTGACCGTCTGGGCGGAACACGCGTGACGCTGGTGAACTTTGTGATCATGGCTGTTTTCTGTGCGCTGCTGTTCCTGACGCTGCCCGCCAATGGCCAGGGTGGCAACTTTACCGCCTTCTTCGGCGTGTTTATGGTGCTGTTCCTGACGGCCGGTCTGGGTAGCGCATCGACCTTCCAGATGATTTCCGTTATCTTCCGTAAACTGACGATGGATCGCGTTAAAGCGCAGGGCGGAAGCGAAGAGCAGGCCATGCGTGAAGCCGCGACGGATACGGCTGCTGCACTGGGCTTTATCTCTGCCATCGGCGCAATTGGCGGCTTCTTTATTCCGAAAGCGTTCGGTATCTCTCTGGACCTGACCGGCTCTCCGGCAGGGGCAATGAAAGTCTTCCTCGTTTTCTATATCGCCTGCGTAGTGATTACGTGGCTGGTATATGGCCGTAATACCAAGAAAAATAAGTAAGTGTGATTATCCGTTTGCGCGGCCTTCGGGCCGCGTTTTTTTATTACTACAGTAGTTACAACATACTGATGGCGTTTGAGGAATAATGCCTGCGGGTAACACTGTGATCGCCATCGCTTTACAGGGCGGTCTACCCCTTAATACCTGAGATGTTAAATTTAGCCCTCCTTTTTGTACGATAAATTATAAATATCATTATAAATTAATGGCTTATGAAAATTAAAAATCTACCGCTTTGGTGGTATCCGATCTAATACCCCACCTGAAACTCCCTCTCCGCATTGATCGTTATCAATTCTCGCCATCTATCAGAGCGTTACCTTCGCTGCAAATCAGCAATGTCGATTTAGAGAGCCACAGGCTCCACACAGGAGATACCCGATGAGCAAATTTTTGGACCGGTTTCGCTACTTCAAACAGAAGGGTGAAACTTTTGCCGATGGGCACGGCCAGGTTCTGGAGACCAACCGGGACTGGGAAGACGGTTACCGTCAGCGCTGGCAGCATGACAAAGTCGTCCGTTCGACCCACGGCGTGAACTGCACTGGCTCATGTAGCTGGAAGATTTTCGTTAAAAACGGCCTGGTGACATGGGAAATGCAGCAGACCGACTATCCGCGTACCCGTCCGGATATGCCAAACCACGAACCTCGTGGCTGCCCGCGTGGTGCAAGCTACTCCTGGTATCTGTACAGCGCCAACCGTCTGAAATACCCTCTGATGCGCAAACGCCTGATGAAAATGTGGCGTGAAGCGAAAGTGCTGCACAGCGATCCGGTTGATGCCTGGGCATCCATTATCGAAGATGCCGACAAAGCAAAAAGCTTTAAGCAGGCGCGCGGTCGCGGTGGCTTTGTTCGTTCTTCCTGGAAAGAGGTCAACGAACTGATTGCCGCTTCAAACGTTTATACCGTCAAAACCTACGGACCGGACCGCGTCGCAGGCTTCTCGCCTATCCCGGCGATGTCGATGGTCTCTTACGCCTCCGGGGCTCGTTATCTGTCGCTTATCGGCGGAACCTGTCTGAGCTTCTACGACTGGTACTGCGACCTGCCGCCAGCCTCTCCGCAGACCTGGGGCGAGCAGACCGACGTGCCGGAATCCGCTGACTGGTACAACTCCAGCTACATTATTGCCTGGGGCTCTAACGTTCCACAGACCCGTACGCCGGATGCCCACTTCTTCACGGAAGTGCGTTACAAAGGCACCAAAACCGTTGCGGTGACCCCGGACTATGCGGAAATTGCCAAGCTGTGCGACCTGTGGCTGGCACCTAAACAGGGTACCGACTCCGCGATGGCGCTGGCGATGGGCCACGTGATGCTGCGTGAGTTCCACCTCGATAAACCCAGCCAGTACTTTACTGACTATGTCCGTCGTTATACCGACATGCCGATGCTGGTCATGCTGGAAGAGCGTGATGGCTATTATGCAGCGGGCCGCACGCTGCGTGCCGCCGATCTGGTGGATGCGCTGGGTCAGGAAAACAATCCTGAGTGGAAAACGGTCGCCTATAACAATAACGGCGAGCTGGTGGCACCCAACGGCTCTATCGGTTTCCGCTGGGGCGAGAAGGGCAAGTGGAACCTCGAGCAGCGTAACGGTACCACCGGTGAAGAGACTGAACTGCGTCTGAGCATGCTGGGTAGCCAGGACGAAATTGCTGATGTGGGCTTCCCGTACTTCGGCGGCGAAGGGTCCGAGCATTTCAACAAAGTTGAGCTGCAGAACATCCTGATGCATAAGCTGCCGGTCAAACGTCTGCAGCTGGCGGATGGGTCGACGGCGCTGGTGACCACCGTGTATGACCTGACGCTGGCCAACTACGGCCTGGAGCGCGGCCTGAATGATGAAAACTGCGCAACCAGCTACGACGACATCAAAGCGTATACCCCGGCCTGGGCAGAGCAGATCACCGGCGTGCCGCGTGGACACATCACCCGTATCGCCCGTGAATTCGCTGAAAATGCTGACAAGACGCATGGCCGTTCAATGATCATTGTTGGTGCTGGTCTGAACCACTGGT
The DNA here is from genome assembly GCF_051130085.1 of Enterobacter sp. PTB. Lineage (NCBI taxonomy): Bacteria > Pseudomonadati > Pseudomonadota > Gammaproteobacteria > Enterobacterales > Enterobacteriaceae > Enterobacter > Enterobacter sp. PTB. Next base: position 6,573 of record NZ_JBDKEE010000027.1, on the reverse strand, counting down.
ATCACCTTGATATGAACTATCGTGGCCTGATCAACATGCTGATCTTCTGCGGTTGTGTGGGTCAAAGCGGCGGCGGCTGGGCGCACTATGTGGGCCAGGAAAAACTGCGTCCGCAGACGGGCTGGCAGCCACTGGCGTTTGCCCTCGACTGGCAGCGTCCGGCGCGTCATATGAACAGTACGTCTTACTTCTACAACCACTCCAGCCAGTGGCGCTATGAGACGGTAACGGCCCAGGAACTGCTGTCGCCAATGGCGGATAAATCCCGCTACAGCGGCCATCTGATCGACTTCAACGTCCGCGCAGAACGCATGGGCTGGCTGCCGTCAGCACCTCAGTTAGGAACTAACCCGCTGCGTATTGCCGACGAGGCGAAGAAAGCGGGCATGACCCCGGCGGATTACACCGTCAAGGCACTGAAAGAAGGCACCATTCGCTTTGCGGCCGAGCAGCCTGAAAACGGCAAAAACCATCCGCGTAACCTGTTTATCTGGCGCTCTAACCTGCTGGGCTCCTCCGGTAAAGGCCACGAGTACATGCTGAAATATCTGCTGGGTACTGAAAACGGTATTCAGGGGAAAGATCTGGGCAAGCAGGGCGGCGTGAAACCAGAAGAAGTGGAGTGGAAAGACAACGGTCTGGACGGCAAGCTGGATCTGGTGGTGACGCTGGACTTCCGTTTGTCCAGTACCTGCCTGTATTCCGATATCGTGCTGCCAACCGCCACCTGGTATGAAAAAGACGACATGAATACCTCGGATATGCATCCGTTTATTCATCCGCTGTCTGCCGCCGTTGACCCGGCGTGGGAATCCAAAAGCGACTGGGATATCTACAAAGATATCGCGAAGAAATTCTCCGAAGTGTGCGTAGGACATCTGGGCAAAGAGACCGATGTGGTGACCCTGCCGATTCAGCACGACTCTGCAGCCGAACTGGCGCAGCCGCTGGACGTGAAGGACTGGAAAAAAGGCGAGTGCGACCTGATCCCGGGTGTGACTGCGCCGCACATTATTCCCGTTGAACGTGACTACCCGGCAACGTACGAACGCTTTACCTCTATCGGCCCGCTGATGGAAAAAATCGGTAACGGGGGTAAAGGGATTGCGTGGAATACCCAGAGCGAAATGGACCTGCTGCGTAAGCTCAATTACACCAAAGCAGACGGCCCGGCCAAAGGCCAGCCAATGCTGAACACGGCCATTGATGCTGCAGAAATGATCCTGACTCTGGCACCGGAAACCAACGGTCACGTGGCGGTGAAAGCATGGGCGGCACTGAGTGAGTTTACCGGTCGCGATCATACCCATCTGGCGACGAATAAAGAGGAAGAGAAGATCCGCTTCCGCGATATTCAGGCTCAGCCGCGCAAAATTATCTCCAGCCCGACCTGGTCTGGCCTGGAAGATGAACACGTCTCCTACAACGCTGGCTACACCAACGTTCACGAACTGATCCCATGGCGTACCCTGTCCGGTCGTCAGTCCCTGTATCAGGATCACCAGTGGATGCGCGACTTCGGTGAGAGCCTGCTGGTTTATCGTCCGCCAATCGATACCCGCTCCGTGAAAGCGGTAATGGGTACGAAATCGAACGGTAACCCGGAGAAGGCGCTGAACTTCCTGACGCCACACCAGAAGTGGGGCATTCACTCCACCTACAGCGACAACCTGCTGATGCTGACGTTGTCCCGCGGTGGCCCGATTGTGTGGATGAGCGAGACGGACGCCAAAGATCTGGGCATTGAAGATAACGACTGGATCGAAGTGTTCAACAGCAACGGTGCGCTGACGGCGCGTGCGGTTGTCAGCCAGCGTGTCCCGGCCGGGATGACCATGATGTACCACGCGCAGGAACGTATCGTTAACCTGCCGGGTTCTGAAATCACCGAGCAGCGCGGCGGCATTCACAACTCCGTGACCCGTATTACGCCAAAACCGACGCACATGATCGGCGGCTATGCGCAGCTGGCCTACGGCTTTAACTACTACGGCACGGTAGGATCTAACCGCGATGAGTTCGTGGTGGTACGTAAGATGAAGAATATTAACTGGTTAGACGGCGAAGGTAATGACCAGGTACAGGAGAGCGTAAAATGAAAATTCGTTCACAAGTCGGCATGGTGCTGAATCTGGATAAATGCATCGGCTGTCATACCTGCTCAGTCACCTGTAAAAACGTCTGGACCAGCCGCGAAGGGATGGAGTACGCGTGGTTCAATAACGTGGAAAGTAAACCCGGCACAGGCTTCCCAACCGACTGGGAAAACCAGGAGAAATGGAAGGGCGGCTGGATCCGTAAAATCAACGGTAAACTGCAGCCGCGCATGGGTAACCGTGCGATGCTGCTTGGTAAAATCTTCGCCAACCCGCATCTGCCGGGCATCGATGATTACTACGAGCCGTTTGATTACGACTACCAGAACCTGCACAACGCGCCGGAAAGCAAACATCAGCCGATCGCACGTCCACGCTCGCTCATTACCGGACAGCGTATGGATAAGATCACCAGCGGTCCAAACTGGGAAGAGATTCTGGGCGGCGAGTTCGAAAAACGCGCCAAAGACCAGAACTTCGAGAACATGCAGAAGGCGATGTACGGCCAGTTCGAAAACACCTTCATGATGTATCTGCCGCGTCTGTGCGAGCACTGCCTTAACCCGGCGTGCGTGGCGACCTGTCCGAGCGGAGCCATCTATAAGCGTGAAGAAGATGGCATTGTGCTGATCGACCAGGACAAGTGCCGCGGCTGGCGTATGTGTATTACCGGTTGCCCGTACAAAAAAATCTACTTCAACTGGAAGAGCGGCAAGTCTGAGAAGTGCATCTTCTGCTATCCGCGTATTGAAGCCGGTATGCCAACCGTCTGCTCTGAGAGCTGCGTGGGCCGTATTCGTTACCTCGGCGTGCTGCTGTACGACGCGGACGCGATTGAAAATGCAGCCAGCACCGAGAACGAGAAAGATCTCTATCAGCGTCAGCTGGACGTTTTCCTTGATCCTAACGATCCGAAAGTGATTGAGCAGGCGCTGAAAGACGGCATTCCGCAGAGCGTGATTGACGCGGCGCAGCAGTCTCCGGTGTACAAAATGGCGATGGACTGGAAGCTGGCGCTGCCGCTGCATCCGGAATACCGCACGCTGCCGATGGTCTGGTACGTGCCGCCGCTGTCTCCGATCCAGTCTGCTGCGGATGCGGGTGAGCTGGGCAGCAACGGCATTCTGCCAGACGTGGAAAGCCTGCGTATCCCGGTTCAGTATCTGGCAAACCTGTTAACCGCAGGGGATACCCAGCCGGTCCTGCTGGCGCTGAAACGTATGCTGGCGATGCGCCACTTCAAACGCGCTGAAACCGTTGACGGTGTTAACGATACCCGTGCACTGGAAGCGGTAGGTCTGACCGAAGCCCAGGCGCAGGAGATGTACCGTTACCTGGCGATTGCCAATTACGAAGACCGTTTCGTGGTGCCGAGCAGCCACCGAGAACTGGCTCGCGAAGCCTTCCCGGAGAAAAATGGCTGTGGCTTTACCTTTGGCGATGGATGCCACGGTTCAGACACGAAATTCAATCTCTTCAACAGCCGCCGCATCGATGCCCTGGATGTGACGAGCAAAACGGAGCCGCACCAATGATTGAACTTGTCATTGTTTCGCGTCTGCTCGAGTACCCGGATGATGCGCTTGCGCAGCATCAGCAGGAGCTCTTTGATGCACTCGCGTCATCTGAAAATCTTGAGAAAGAGGATGCCCAGACACTGGCCGTTTTCCTCAGGGACCTGTTAGCACGCAATTTACTGGATGCGCAGGCGGATTACAGCCAGCTGTTTGACCGCGGACGCGCGACGTCGCTGCTGCTGTTCGAACATGTTCACGGTGAGTCACGTGACCGCGGTCAGGCGATGGTTGACCTGATGGGACAGTACGAGCAACACGGCCTGCAGCTCGACAGCCGCGAGCTGCCGGACCACCTGCCGCTCTACCTTGAGTATCTGGCGCAGTTGCCTAAAGAGGAGGCGCTGGGGGGGCTGCAGGACATCGCGCCGATCCTGGCGTTGCTCGGCGCACGACTTCAGCAGCGCGAGAGCCGTTACGCGGTGCTGTTCGACCTGCTGGTGAAACTCGCCAACGCATCGGTCGACAGTGAAAAAGTTGCGGAGAAGATCGCCGATGAAGCCCGCGATGATACGCCACAGGCGCTGGATGCGGTCTGGGAGGAAGAGCAGGTGAAATTCATGGCTGACCAGAACTGCGGTGAGTCTGAAATCTCTGCTCACCAACGTCGTTTTGCCGGAGCCGTTGCCCCGCAATATTTGAATATCTCTAACGGAGGACAGCAATAATGCACTTCCTGAATATGTTCTTCTTTGACATTTACCCGTATATCGCGGGCACCGTGTTCCTGGTGGGAAGCTGGCTGCGTTATGACTACGGCCAGTACACCTGGCGTGCTGCCTCCAGCCAGATGCTCGATCGCAAAGGGATGAACCTGGCTTCTAACCTGTTCCACATCGGGATCCTGGGGATTTTTGCGGGTCACTTCCTCGGAATGCTGACGCCGCACTGGATGTATGAGTCATTCCTGCCGATTGAGGTGAAGCAGAAAATGGCGATGATTGCCGGCGGTGCCTGCGGCGTGATGACGCTGGTGGGCGGTTTACTGCTGCTCAAACGCCGTCTGTTCAGCCCGCGCGTTCGCGCGACTACCACCGGCGCGGACATTCTGATTTTGTCCCTGCTGATGGTGCAGTGTGCGCTGGGTCTGCTGACCATTCCGTTCTCGGCTCAGCATATGGATGGCAGCGAAATGATGAAGCTGGTCGGCTGGGCGCAGTCTGTGGTGACTTTCCACGGTGGTGCGTCTGAGCACCTTGACGGTGTGGCGTTTATCTTCCGCGTGCACCTGGTGCTCGGGATGACGCTGTTTGTGCTGTTCCCGTTCTCTCGTCTGGTGCATATCTGGAGCGCACCGGTGGAGTATCTGACGCGCAAATATCAGATTGTTCGCGCCCGTCGCTAATTTGCTGATTTGATCCTAACCCCGCACTCGCGGGGTTTTTTCTCGCCCCAGCCCAGGTTATTACCTGCCGCCGCAAACAGTATCAATGCACCCCCTGCCAGTTGCGTGATATTCAGCGAGTGTCCGAACACCACGTTATCGACAATTATGGCCACCACGGGATAGATAAAAGACAGAGAACCGGTAACGGGCGTCGGGAGCTTCTGGATCGCGCTATACAGCAACTGATACATGATCCCGGTGTGGACGACACCTAACGTCAGTAAAATCGGCCATGGGAAATCAGCTGATAATGCCGGCTGGTGGGCGAAGGGCAACAGCATGACCACGCCGGTCAGTACCTGAATAAAGGCGATATGCTGGGGCGCAACTGATTTCAGTCTGCGGGCGATTATGGCTGTCAGTGCGTAGAAGAAAGCGGCTCCCATCGCCAGACCGATTCCTGCGAGCCAGCCTTCGCCCTGTGCGCCATTCAGCTCACTGGAGAGCAGGATGACCACGCCGCCAAAGGCGAGAACGAGCCAACCCCATTTCACCAGGCTCACGCGTTCTCCTAAAAACATCCCCGTCAACACCAGCATAAACGGCTGAGTGTTATAGACCACGGTAGAAAGGCCGATTGAAATATGTTCATAAGCCGCGAACAGCAGCAACCAGTTCACCACTAACGCAACACCGCCCAGAATTGCCAGCAGTAGCGTGACACGGGTGAGCGGACTAAATGGTTTTCGACTTATTCGGATGAAAATAAAAAGGGCCATCGCCCCGATCAGGCATCGCCAGAAAACCACTTCCGTCACCGGCAGGCCGGAAAGCAGAACAAACGCGCCAATCGAGCCGGAAATTAACATTGCCAGGCTCATCTGCCAGACGCCTTTTTGCACATCACCCATTATTCACCTCCTGATTAATGACGATATTGTCGAATACCGCTGTCGGGAATAACATGGCTGATATAAGGTGAAAGACAGTGATGACTTTTTTAAATTAGGTAAAAACGATGGAAAACCTTCTCGATGATATCGATCGCCAAATCCTGGCCTGTCTGGTTGAGGATGCGCGCATGTCGCTAAAGGTACTCAGCGGACGTGTTGGACTGACATCTCCCAGTACAGCAGAGCGTCTGAAAAGACTGGAAGAGCGCGGGGTGGTTGAAGGGTATGGCGCGCGCGTCAATCTGACGGCGTTGGGGTATACGTTGCAGGCGCTGGTGCGGGTTCGTCCTTTACCGGGGTTGCTGCAAAAGGTAGATAAGTACATTCAGGCCATGCCGGAATGTATTGAGAGCGATAAAGTCACCGGTGAAGACTGCTTTGTTATCAGGCTGGTCGTGCGGTCGATTGAGCAACTGGATGCGTTGCTTGATGGTCTGGCGGAACATGCTCAGTGTAATACGTCGATCGTGAAAAGTTCACCGGTGAAGCGTCGGTTGCCTCCAATGTGATCGTCTGTTGCTATGCATGACACATCGTTTGAAATACATCACTGGATTGGCTTTGAGATGATGGTGGTGGGGGAAGGATTCGAACCTTCGAAGTCGATGACGGCAGATTTACAG
>NZ_JBDKEE010000026.1:0-58810 GCF_051130085.1 Enterobacter sp. PTB | reverse complement strand
TTTTAGGTGGGTTAAAGACGGTCAATTTATACCCGGCAACTACACCAACTTTGACAACCGATACCTGACCAAATCAGAAAATATTCCGGCGGGTATTCCCTTGCCGTGGCCGACTGCAACGCCGCCCTCTGGCTGGCTTATCTGCAACGGCTCTGCTTTCAACAAAACCACCTGCCCGCAGCTGGCGGCAGTCTACCCGTCAGGGAATTTACCTGACCTTCGCGCGCAGTTTATCCGTGGTCTTGATAACGGCAAAAACATCGATGCCGGGCGAGCAATCCTCAGTACGCAGGCCAGCCAGGCTCCCCGTTCCTCTGTTGGCAGCACTTACAAAAACACAACCTGGAATGACCACGCGACCGTTAAAACCGGGTACTACATGACGACAGGTACTGACAATGACGGCACCTATCAGATTATGGCGGAATCTGAAACCCAGCGGGAAACCCGCCCAACCAACGTGGCATTTAACTACATCGTGAGAGCAGCATAATGACTGAGCAAAAATACAATCTTGATTTTGAACGTGCGGTACTGGGGTCAGAGGGCTGGGCAACAAAAGCGGGCTGGATACTGACGTACCAGTGCGCCTACGACACCACCCGCGAATACACATCCTGCTACTGGCAGTATTGCACGGAAGGCGTGGGTATCGCGGCGGGCTCTTACACCGATAAACCCGCCGAACCGGATGACAACACCAGAGCCATTCGCCGGACTGCTGACGGCTTAGCCTGGGAGATGGTCGATGATTTTCGCGGGCAGCTCATCTACAGCACTGAAACGGGGGATTCACTCACTGTTGATTTTATCGGCCCGATTCCTGACGGTTTTACGCTTCTCGCCCCAGCAACGCCGTTTGATAAATGGGATGGTGACAAATGGGTGACGGACACCGATGCACAGCATGCGGCAGAAGTGGCTGCGGCGAAGGACGAACTTGAAGCCCTGACGCGGGAAGCCGATGAAATCATCGAACAACTCAGCCGCGCCGTAAAATACGACATGGCAACCGAAGAAGAAAAGCTCCGCCTTGCAGCGTGGGAGAAATACAGCGTACTGGTGAGCCGCATTAAGCCGGAAGATGCGCCTGAGATCGAGTGGCCGAAAAAGCCAGAGTAATCAAACCACCACACTCCAGAATCAATGGGGTGTGGTGTGTGATGTTAGATGGAAACCAGCATTATTCCATCCTGAGACGCAAAATCAAACTTGAGAACGCCTTTCGCGGCTGGCTTTCCGTCGACATAAATTATATTGTTGTCTTCAAGCCATTGCTGACCAAATCCGTTATTGATTGGTAATGAATTTTCAAAAGTATTACCATTAAGGGCTATTGTTGGAGCAATTGCACCTTCGCTGATGAAATTAAATAGTCCTGTCCGTTGAGGTATGACTAAGGTCGATGAGTCACGCGAGCCAAGATAGATGTACCCGCTATCTGATACATCTATTGTTGTTCCAGTGTCAGTCTGAAAAATGTCAGTGCATATGATTGCTGAAGATGAATTTTTTATTGATAATGATTGCGTAACCAGCTTATGCGTATCAATAAATAACCTTGATCTGTCATTCAAATAAACTATGCCATCCCCGTATAATTCATTATTTTGACCGTCGCCAGTGCAAACATTAAGAATTGCTGCGCCTTTGAGTTCAAAGCCTGAAATTGACACACCCATATTTTCCGTAATAAATAAAATATCAAGCTTCCCTGAAGGCCCGATTTTTATTTCATCCCCGATAAAGTCGAAAATAGTCATCTTTCCGGCGGGTTGCTCGTGAGCAATAACTATCAGGGACAGAGATGCATCAATATCATTGAAGCCGATATTTACATGGCCTGAAATTAGGTATTGAATGCTTTTAGTGAATGTGACTTCAAGGCTGCCACTTTTTATCTCTGTGACTCGATTGCTCCCTCCCCAGTCCAGTCCGGTTGTGCTCCTCAGGAGTAAAACATCATCATGGGCATCAAAATATAAACTACCACCTTTAATATTATAATTGCCCCCGGTAAGAACCTGGGAGCCTGTGCCCGAGTCGAATATCATGTCTTGATCGGGTGTCCACTTGAATGGTTGCATAGATGTATACCTCGGAGTTTAGATTTTTCAGCAATAACTTCAGGTAAATCGCGGATGTGCTGAGTCATTGCTGAGTGGGGTAAGTGCTTTCCCTTGGGAAAAACGAACCTGGCAGGCCGGATAGCACCGCCATCGATGGGGTGACGCAGCCCTATCCAGTCAGGTAGTGCTACGAGAACAATCAAAACGGGAGTGCATGGAGTCAATACAGGAAGGTGGCGCAGCACCCAGTGCCCGCGAGTGCTGCGCCGTGTCTGGAAACCGATGAAAGAACCAGACGCGCTAAATTTGTTAACGGGTTGGTGTGATTGTCAAGATTTTGTGCCATACGTAGCAGCCGTATCAGGCTAAGCGAGATTAGCTATTTTTCTCGTATTTACTTTTTTGAAGTGTATTTCTTTTCTTACGTGAAAATTGTAATCATTTACATTGTGAACCATTTCGCGTGTTGTCATGTGGCGTTACCTTGAGTACGTTTTATAACCTCACTTATGATTAAGGCGTTCGCTACATGAAACTTAATAATGGTCCAGTTCTGTGTCCTTACTGCGGCTGTCTGAGTGCTTACTATGAAATTGATCGCATCGCAGAACTAAGGGAAAAGGCTTCAAGAGGAATGAGCGAGCCTGAGTGGGAAGAGCTTTTGCAATCACATAAAAAGAGAGCGTTTTGCCTCATGTGCCATAAGACAATAGAGTTGCCCAAGAATCATAAATAGGAAGGTGGCGCAGCACCCAGAGCCAGCGGGTACTGCGCCGAGTTCGGGATATCTCCCAAACGAATCACATATTCCTAACGGGAATCATGCAGGTCAATATATTTATAATTAATACTACTGAATTTTGAAAGTTTATCTCGTTGTATAGCCTTGACAGTTAGGGTCTTCCATTGAGTTTTTAAGGATCCTAAAACTTGTTTAAGGTAACGAGATGAATGAACTTAAAGTGTCACGTTTGGTTTGTCTGATCATGGCGCTGTTTCCGGCACTATGGGGTATTTTCAGCTTTATGAATAATGTTGCTGATTTTTCCGATACTGCCCAGAATGCTGTGGGAACAATGTTGTCGATGAAGGATACATATAACCTTCCAAGGCAAATGTGGAGGGCAATAAACTTACCTGATGCTCCATATATAGGATTGGCTGTTATTACTACAATGGAGACCCTGGCTGGTGTTTTCGCTTCTGTAGGTTTGATTTTAATGCTCAAGAACTTTGCGAAGCCGTACCAACAATTCTCATTAGGGAAAGCGTGGGCTATGCTAGGTGCAGCTTGCGCAATTCTAGTATGGGGTATTGGTTTCATGGTGGTTGCCGGTGACTGGTTCATGGCTTGGGAAGCAAAAGAAAACCCACTTTCCACACAATTGGGTGCATTGCTTTATATGTTGCCCAACACCCTTGCGCTGATAGTTTTTCTAAGTCACAAAGAATCAAGTAATTAATCAGAAATTAATATTGCCACTTTATACTGAATAGCGCAGATAGGGTGGCTAATTCTGGATTGCGGGTAATTTAGTCCCGGGCAAACCAGTCGTCCGCGTTCTCCCACGTTTCCTGCAGGATCTCTTCAATCACTTCCTTGTCCCCTGTGGTGCCGTTGCGTACCGATAGCCCATCCATACTTGCCAGGCGAACGGTGGCTTCAATATCAGAAAATTTGCGCTGTAGTCGCTTGTTTAGTTCAACAGCCAGAGCAGAGACGGCCCCAATGGGTAGCTTCTTTTTCTTGTCGATAGTCACTTCAACGTAAAGCATGCGCGCATCCTCAGATATCAGTAACCAGCCACATGTCGGACTCTTCAAACATTTCTTCAAGCATCCGGTTCAGTTTCTCTTTCTCGGTTTTGCTGGCGTCAGTGTTGAGACCGTTGGCTTGCATTGGTTTAACCCTAACGTCTGCGGCAGGGAAGATACTATGTACACGTTTTGTTAGCTCAGCCAGAATGATCTCGGCTGCGCCAGGCAGTTCTGCGACATTCCGTTTATCAAAAACCAGTTCCACAAACATAGATTTTCCTCCATATGTGATACTGGTTGTTTGTACAGTTAAATTATTTTTTGGTCAACTTTGATTTTTGTAGTTGGTCAAATTTTTCGTGAAGCGATTTTGGGTAGAGTTCGGTGTAAACCTGCCAAAGAATGTTCAGGTTTCTATGGCCGGTGACTTGAGCGACCTCTTCTATGCTAAATCCGGCCTCGAAGAGTCTACTGGCGGCCTCACGTCGCATGTCGTGATAGCGCAAATCCTTTATGCCCAACCGATCTCTCACTCGTTGAAAGCCTGCGCTGACAGACGGTGATTTGTAAGGGAATATCAACTCCGATTTTTTCGGTTGGCGCTGAACAATATCCCATGCTTCACCGAGGAGTGGTACCATCATGTGGTTTCCGGCTTTTTTTCTCGGATCCTTCCTGTCTCTCACCATTACCGCCTTTTGTTTTGAATCCACATCCTCCCACCTTATTCGGCAGACTTCGCCAATCCTCATGCATGACAATATAGAAAAGCTGAGAATATCTTCGTAGGGGATTATCGACTGGCGCTTACTCGACCGCTCTTTCAAGCCAGTGATAAGCCGATCCAGTTCTTCGCTTGCTGGCCTCCGGGCTCTGCGTTGCGATTTACCTACGAGCCCCATCGATAGCGCTGTTGGCCGGGCATCCTTGGCAGGGTTACGGGTATACTCAATGCCGTAGATTGGTTTGGCACAGGAAAGTACAGAAGATAGATAGCTGAGGTCATGAGCTACCGTAGCTGGCCCAGCTCCGGCAGAAGAACGATCTCGGCAGTGCTCAATAACATGATGGTCTTGGAGATCGGAGAGTTTAATGCTTGCTATATCACAATCGACAAGCATATTCAGGACGTAAGTTTTGGTTCTACCTGCTTTACCACCTAGGGCTGGATCGTTGAGGTATCTTGTGATTAGGTCACCAACTGTAATGTCATTAGATTTGCTAGCTCCCGGCACCCCATCGGTTTCTATCTGGGTCACCCGGCTGGCACCCCATGTTTTAGCCAACTGGTGACGTCCGAATGTTTTGCTTTCTCGGTAGATATACTTTCCGCCTTGTTTTACCCCTACAGTGCAGCGGTAGCGTATTGTTCCATCGGCGCGCTGGCGCTTCTCTATGCTATAGTATGCCATCTGAATTCCCTTGTCGGTTTCTGGGTCCCCATTGAAATGGGGTTCCTTATGGGGTGCTGACAAAGAGAAAATAAACTATTTGGTTACTTTATGCACCTAAATAAACCCAATTCAATATCAGGTAAGACGGGCATTGTTCCTGATAATCCGCAGCAACACCCGCCCTCCCGTTTCTCCATTGCGCCGATGCTCGACTGGACGGACAGACACTGTCGCTACTTCCTGCGTCAGCTCTCCCGCCATACGCTGCTGTACACCGAAATGGTGACCACCGGAGCAATTATTCACGGAAAGGGCGACTATCTGGCCTACAGCGAAGAAGAGCATCCGGTTGCGCTGCAGCTTGGCGGTAGCGATCCCGCTGCGCTGGCGCAGTGTGCGAAGCTTGCAGAAGCGCGCGGCTATGACGAAATTAACCTTAACGTTGGCTGTCCGTCTGATCGTGTGCAGAACGGCATGTTCGGCGCGTGTCTGATGGGCAATGCATCCCTGGTGGCAGACTGCATCAAGGCGATGCGCGATGTGGTTTCCATTCCGGTGACGGTCAAGACCCGTATCGGCATTGACGACCAGGACAGCTACGAATTTCTCTGCGATTTTATCAATACGGTCTCCGGAAAAGGCGAGTGCGAGATGTTTATCATCCATGCGCGTAAAGCCTGGCTCTCCGGACTTAGCCCGAAAGAGAACCGTGAAATCCCGCCGCTGGACTACCCGCGCGTGTACCAGCTAAAACGTGACTTCCCGCAGCTCACGATGTCGATCAACGGCGGCATTAAATCGCTGGAAGAGGCCAAAACACACCTGAAGCATATGGATGGCGTAATGGTCGGGCGCGAGGCGTATCAAAATCCAGGCATTCTGGCGACGGTCGACAGGGAAATCTTTGGCGTTCAAGGCGCAGATACCGACCCGGTGGCCGTGGTACGCGCCATGTATCCCTACATTGAGCGTGAGCTGAGTAACGGGACGTACCTTGGTCATATCACCCGTCATATGCTGGGCCTGTTCCAGGGGATCCCGGGAGCACGCCAGTGGCGTCGCTACCTTAGCGAGAACGCGCATAAAGCCGGTGCAGATATCGAGGTGCTGGAACACGCGCTACGTCTGGTCGCTGATAAGCGATAATTTTCGCTAAAAGATCGTCAAATTCACCACGCCTCGCACACCCGTGCGGGCGTTTTGCTTTAAGAACAGCGGGTTATGGTTGGCATGATTCTTGTAATGATCGCGGTATCATTCGGGAACGCGTGGGAGAGCACCATGTTAGAACTACTTTTTGTGATTGGCTTTTTTGTCATGCTAATGATGACGGGGATTTCCCTGCTCGGGATTCTGGCGGCTATCGTCGTGGCGACGGTGGTCATGTTTATCGGGGGATTATTTGCCCTGACGCTGAAGCTCCTGCCGTGGCTGCTGTTGGCCATTGCCGTGGTATGGGTGATACGGGCGATTAAATCACCAAAACTGCCCACTTATCAGCGCAATAACCGTTTTCGTTACTAAGGTATTGAGGTGTTCGTCACATACCTGCAACTTTTCCGGCAGCATTGCTTAGAACAGAATAGGATTTACTTATCGAATCTGTCACTATGACTGCCGCTAAAGAATTCATCGAGCTGTACCCTACATACAGCCGAACTAAAAAAAGAAAGGGCTTCCCACGGGAAGCCCAATTTCTTTTTAGGGGTCAGGGAATTAACAGACTTGAACCCTGTGTCGCTCTGCTCTCCAGCACCTCATGTGCACGCCTGGCATCGGTTAGCGCGTATTTCTGCGCCTCCGCCACATCCACTTTAATCACGCCGCTGGCGATCAGCGAAAAGAGCTCGTTGCTGGCCTCGATCAGCTCTTCCCGGTTAGTGATATACCCCTGCAGGGAAGGGCGAGTCACATACAGCGACCCTTTCTGGTTGAGAATGCCAAGATTAATGCCGGTCACAGCGCCCGAGGCGTTGCCGAAGCTCACCATCAGCCCGCGACGCTGCAGACAATCCAGCGACGCCTCCCAGGTATCTTTACCCACCGAGTCATAAACCACGCGCACCTTTTTGCCGTTGGTTATCTCTTTGAGGCGCTCAGCAATGCTCTCTTCACGGTAGTTAATCACCTGCCAGGCGCCGGCCTGAAGCGCGCGCTGGGCTTTTTGTGCACTGCCCACCGTGCCGATAAGTTTTGCACCGAGCGCTTTGGCCCACTGACAGGCGATCAGCCCCACGCCGCCCGCCGCGGCATGAAACAGGAACTGCTCGTCAGGTTTGATCTCATAGGTTTTGCGCAGCAGATAATAGACCGTTAGCCCTTTCAGGAATGAGGCGGCCGCTTGTTCAAACGAGATGGCATTTGGCAGAAGGGCGGCTTTATCGGCCGGCACGTTGTGCACGGAACTGTAGGCACCCAGCGCGGATTGCGCGTACACCACGCGATCGCCCTCTTTAATATGCTTAACGGCGCTGCCCACTTTGAGCACGACGCCTGCCGCTTCCGTTCCCAGTCCGCTTGGCATGGAGGGAGGCGGATAGAGACCGCCGCGAATATAGGTGTCGATGTAGTTAATGCCGATGGCTTTGTTTTCAACCTGTACTTCGTTTTCACCAGGCGCTGCGGGGGTAAACTCCACCGCGTTTAACACTTCTGGCCCACCATGTTTCTGGAATTCAATGCGCGTTGCCATGCTCCCTCCGTCAGAAAAATATGGTAATCTTTCGACCCACTCTTTATCTCGGTAACTCCATTCACTATGGCAGGAAACAAACCCTTCAACAAACAGACTGAACCTCGCGAGCGTGATTTTCAGGTCGCAGGATTAAAAGTCCCGCCGCACTCGATTGAAGCGGAACAGTCGGTGTTGGGCGGTTTAATGCTGGATAACGAACGCTGGGACGACGTCGCCGAGCGCGTGGTGTCCGAGGATTTCTATACCCGTCCGCACCGTCATATCTTTACTGAAATGGCACGTCTGCAGGAGTCGGGCAGCCCGATTGACCTTATCACGCTCGCGGAATCGCTGGAGCGTCAGGGGCAACTGGACAGCGTGGGTGGGTTTGCTTACCTGGCGGAACTGTCAAAAAACACACCAAGTGCGGCGAACATCAGTGCTTACGCCGATATCGTGCGCGAACGTGCTGTTGTTCGTGAGATGATCTCGGTGGCGAATGAGATCGCCGAAGCCGGTTTTGATCCGCAGGGGCGTACCAGCGAAGACCTGCTTGATCTGGCCGAGTCCCGCGTCTTTAAAATCGCGGAAAGCCGGGCAAACAAAGACGAAGGCCCGAAAAATATCGCTGATGTGCTTGATGCCACCGTCGCGCGTATTGAGCAACTGTTCCAGCAGCCGCACGACGGTGTCACCGGCGTGAACACCGGCTATGACGATCTCAATAAGAAAACCGCGGGTCTGCAGCCGTCGGATTTGATTATCGTCGCCGCGCGTCCCTCCATGGGTAAAACGACATTTGCGATGAACCTCGTCGAAAATGCGGCGATGTTGCAGGACAAGCCGGTTCTTATCTTCAGTCTTGAGATGCCATCAGAACAGATCATGATGCGTTCTCTGGCGTCGCTGTCACGCGTGGATCAGACCCGTATCCGTACCGGCCAGCTCGACGATGAGGACTGGGCGCGTATCTCCGGCACCATGGGTATCCTGCTGGAAAAACGGAATATTTATATCGATGACTCCTCCGGCCTGACGCCGACGGAAGTGCGCTCCCGTGCGCGCCGTATCGCCCGTGAACATGGCGGCATTGGCCTTATCATGATTGACTACCTTCAGCTGATGCGCGTGCCGTCGCTGTCCGACAACCGTACGCTGGAAATCGCGGAGATTTCCCGCTCGCTCAAGGCGTTAGCCAAAGAGTTGCATGTGCCCGTGGTGGCGCTGTCGCAGCTTAACCGCTCCCTGGAACAACGTGCTGATAAGCGCCCGGTCAACTCCGACCTGCGTGAATCGGGCTCCATCGAGCAGGATGCCGACTTAATCATGTTCATCTACCGTGATGAGGTTTATCACGAGAACAGCGACCTGAAAGGGATCGCCGAAATTATTATTGGTAAACAACGTAACGGCCCTATCGGTACGGTACGTCTGACCTTTAACGGACAGTGGTCGCGTTTCGACAACTACGCCGGTCCTCAATATGATGATGAGTAATTTCTAAGGAATTCAAATGCAAGCGGCAACTGTAGTCATTAACCGCCGCGCTCTGCGACACAACCTGCAACGTCTGCGTGAACTGGCTCCCGCCAGTAAACTCGTTGCAGTCGTGAAAGCGAACGCTTACGGACACGGTCTTATTGAGACCGCGCGAACGCTCCCCGATGCCGACGCCTTTGGCGTCGCCCGTCTTGAAGAAGCCATCCGCCTGCGCGCGGGAGGGATCACTCAACCGATTTTGCTGCTGGAAGGCTTTTTTGAAGCGGCAGATCTGCCGACCATTGCTGACCAGCATCTGCACACCGCGGTACATAACGAAGAACAACTCGCGGCGCTGGAAACCGCCGAGCTGAGTGAGCCGGTCACCGTCTGGATGAAGCTCGATACCGGCATGCACCGTCTGGGCGTGCGCCCGGAAAAGGCGGACGCGTTTTATCAGCGTCTGTGTCAGTGCAAAAACGTCCGTCAGCCGGTGAATATCGTGAGTCACTTTGCCCGTGCCGATGAGCCCGAGTGTGGCGCGACCGAGCAGCAGCTGGATATTTTTAATACTTTCTGCGAAGGCAAGCCAGGAATGCGCTCCATTGCCGCGTCTGGCGGTATTTTGCTGTGGCCGCAGTCGCACTTCGACTGGGCGCGTCCAGGCATTATTCTTTACGGCGTCTCTCCGCTGGAGAACAGACCCTGGGGGCCGGATTTTGGTTTCCAGCCGGTAATGTCCCTTGTGTCTAACCTGATTGCCGTGCGCGATCACAAAGCGGGTGAGCCCGTTGGCTACGGCGGAACCTGGACCAGCGAGCGCGACACACGCCTTGGCGTGGTGGCGATGGGCTATGGCGACGGTTATCCCCGCGCTGCGCCGTCCGGCACGCCGGTGCTGGTCAATGGCCGTGAAGCGAACATCGTGGGCCGCGTGGCGATGGACATGATCTGCATTGACCTCGGGCCAGATGCACAGGATAAACCGGGTGATGACGTGGTGATGTGGGGTAAGGGTTTGCCTGTTGAACGCATCGCTGAAATCACAAATGTGAGTGCTTACGAACTTATCACGCGCCTGACATCAAGGGTTGCGATGAAGTACATCGACTAACAGACCTTTCCAGGGAGGGGTAATGTCACCATCCGAAATGGCCGCTTGTCTGGCTTATGCCCTCTCGGTCTGGCTGGCTGCCAGAAACAGTATTCACACGTGGTGGATAGGCATCATCGGCAGTGGGCTTTATGGCTGGGTCTTTTATTCGGTTCAGCTTTACGCTGACGTTACCCTGCAGCTCTTTTTCATCATCACCAGCATCACCGGCTGGGTGCACTGGCTCAAAGGTCACCGCGGGGAGGTATTGCCCGTTCGGCGTACCCCGCCCAGACATTTCTTCATCCTGCTCGCCTGCGCCCTGCTGGTGGCCGCGGGTTATGGCCTGATCTTGCATCGCTACACTAACGCCTGGGCCCCCTGGGTGGACTCCGTTATTTTGACATTCAGCGTGCTTGCACAGTTTATGTTAATGGGGCGACGCCTGGAGAACTGGTACGTCTGGCTGGCTGTAAACACGCTGGCGGTACCGTTATATGCGATGAGAGATCTGCATTTGACCGCGGGTTTATATCTGGTGTTTTGGTTTAATGCCTGGCACGGTTTATATCAGTGGCGTAAGGAGATTCGCGCCCAGTGAAGCCTTATTGCGACGGTCTGGTTGTGGGCAAATTCGCGCCATTACACGTGGGGCATGAAGCGCTGATAAATGCTGCGCTGGCCCAGTGTGAGACGGTCTATATCATCAGTTATTCGCGTCCGGAAATCCCGGGTTATGACCCCGACAAGCGCCTTCACTGGTTAAGCGCGCGCTTCCCGCAATGTCATCACCTTGTGCTCACGCCGGAGGTCATCGCGACCCATGCGCTTGAACCACTGCCGCATAATGATGCGGATGCCGATCTTCACCGGCATTACGTGGCAACGCTGTGTGAAAAAATACTTCGCTGCCAGCCACAGGCCGTATTTACCGCCGAAGACTACGGCGACGGATTTGCGGCGGTGTTAAGCCAGCGTTTTGGCAAACAGGTTACGCATGTCCGCCTCCAGCGTCCGAAAGGGCCTGATGCGCCCTCGGGAACCCTGATACGTTCTGACGTCCATCGCTACCGCACGATGATGTCCCCGGAGGTCTACCGTAGCTTTGTCTTTCGGATTTGTTTATTAGGGGGCGAATCGACAGGAAAAAGCACGCTTTCCCGCGCACTGGCGACGACGCTCAACGCCCCATTTGTCGCCGAGTTTGGCCGAGAATACTGGGAAGAGAAGAACGGCGTGCTGGGATGCGACGATCTGCTGCATATTGCCCGCGAGCAGGTGCGTCGTGAAGCGATGGCCAGCACGGCTCCCTTCCTGGTTTGCGATACCTCGCCCTTAACCACGCTGTTTTATATGCTCGACCAGTTTGGCAGCGCGCCACGCGAGCTAGAGGAATTAGCCGGGCGCGCATATTCTCTGGTGGTGCTCTGTGGCGATGAGTTTCCTTTTGTTCAGGATGGTACCCGTCAGGGGGCTGCATTCCGCCAGCGGCAACAGGCATGGTACATCCGCGCGTTAACAGACAGAAATATCCCCTATCTGTCTGTTTCTGGTTCGCTCGCTGAACGCATTGAACAGATTCGACGACATCTGCAGGAACGGATCTGATATCGCTCTCGATCTTCTGTCATATCCGGTTTATTGTTGAAATCCCTGCCTCATCGAATTCCGGAGAATCATCGCGTGTTTCAGAAAGTTGACGCCTATGCCGGCGACCCCATTCTCTCCTTAATGGAGCGTTTCAAAGAAGATCCTCGCAGCGACAAAGTCAACCTCAGTATTGGTTTGTATTACAACGAGGAGGGCATTATTCCTCAGCTGCAAGCCGTGGCAGAAGCGGAAGCGCGTCTTAACGCCGTCCCGCACGGGGCCTCGCTCTATCTGCCAATGGAAGGGTTAAACAGCTACCGCAATACCATTGCGCCGCTGCTGTTTGGTGCCGATCACGCCGTGCTGACACAAAAACGGGTGGCGACCATCCAGACGCTGGGTGGCTCGGGCGCATTAAAAGTTGGCGCTGACTTTCTGAAAAAATACTTCCCCGATTCTGGCGTGTGGGTCAGTGACCCGACGTGGGAAAACCACGTGGCGATTTTTGAGGGCGCGGGCTTTACGGTGCAGACCTATCCGTGGTTTGACAGCGAAACCAACGGCGTGCGCGTTGACGCGCTGCTGGAAAAACTGAATACGCTGCCGGAGCGCAGTATTGTTCTGCTGCATCCGTGCTGCCATAACCCGACCGGTG
Organism: Enterobacter sp. PTB; assembly: GCF_051130085.1. Lineage (NCBI taxonomy): Bacteria > Pseudomonadati > Pseudomonadota > Gammaproteobacteria > Enterobacterales > Enterobacteriaceae > Enterobacter > Enterobacter sp. PTB. Next base: position 46,098 of record NZ_JBDKEE010000026.1, on the reverse strand, counting down.
CAGACCTGACTAATGCCCAGTGGGATGCGGTAATCGACGTGCTGAAGACGCGTAACCTGATCCCCTTCCTCGACATCGCCTATCAGGGCTTTGGCGCGGGCATGGAAGAAGATGCCTACGCTATCCGCGCCGTTGCCAGCGCCGGACTGCCTGCGCTGGTCAGCAACTCGTTCTCAAAAATCTTCTCCCTGTACGGTGAGCGCGTCGGCGGCCTGTCAGTGGTCTGTGAGGACGCTGAAGCGGCCGGGCGTGTGCTCGGTCAGTTGAAGGCGACCGTGCGCCGCATTTACTCCAGCCCGCCAAACTTTGGTGCGCAGGTAGTCGCCACGGTACTGGGTGACGATCGGCTGAAAGCGTCGTGGCTCGCCGAAGTGGAATCTATGCGCAAGCGCATCCTGACAATGCGTCAGGAGCTGGTCGATGTGCTGAAAGAGGCCGTTCCTGGGCATAATTTTGACTATCTGCTTAAACAGCGTGGGATGTTCAGCTACACCGGCCTCAGCGCGGCTCAGGTCGATCGCCTGCGTGAAGAGTTCGGCGTCTACCTGATTTCCAGCGGCCGTATGTGCGTGGCGGGGCTTAATGCCAGCAACGTTCATCGTGTTGCGCAGGCGTTTGCTGCAGTGATGTAAGCACTTACTATCGTCCCTCTCTCCCTGCGGGAGAGGGCCGAGTGAGAGCATCAGGGCGCACAAAAATCCTGCCCGGTGGCGCTGCGCCTACCGGGCCTTCAGACCTCATCCGCGCTTTGTGATCTTCTTCTTTTTATTCAGCTTCATAAGTAAAAACTCCTTCCCTTCATCTCCCGCCGGGGTTATGGTCGGATAGTTTTTTGACCATTCACTCAAAATAAAACGATAACAAACTGAATATTCAGGGGAAAACATGCGCAAGATCACACTGGCGCTCAGCGCCGCCTGCTTATTGTTCTCGCTAAATAGTGCCGTTGTCGCGCGCGCTTCCGCACCGACGCCGCTTTACACCGGCACAACAGCCGCCATGCTTGCCGAGCAAGCACCTGTTCACTGGGTATCCGTAGCCCAAATCGAAAATAGCCTGTTAGGGCGCCCGCCAATGGCTGTAGGCTTTGATATCGACGATACGGTCCTGTTTTCCAGCCCGGGATTCTGGCGGGGCAAAAAAACCTACTCACCGGACAGCGAAGCGTATCTGAAGAACCCCGAGTTCTGGGAAAAGATGAACAACGGCTGGGACGAATTCAGCATTCCTAAAGAGGTGGCGCGTGCGCTTATCGCCATGCACGTTAAACGCGGTGACAGCATTTACTTTGTGACCGGACGCAGCCAGACCAAAACCGAAACCGTCTCTAAAACGTTGCAGGATGATTTTCAGATCCCGGCTTCCAGCATGAATCCGGTTATTTTTGCCGGCGACAAACCCGGCCAAAACACCAAAACCCAATGGCTGGAACAGAAGAGCATCAAAGTCTTCTATGGCGATTCAGATAACGATATCACCGCCGCGCATGACGTTGGAGCCAGAGGGATCAGGGTATTACGCGCCTCAAACTCTACGTATCGACCGTTGCCCATGGCCGGAAAGTTTGGCGAAGAAGTGATTGTTAATTCTGAGTATTAACCGCCGGGCGGCGAGGCTGCCTCTTTTTTAATCAAATCTCGCCGCTGTGGGTTTTACCTTTCGCTTTCTTGCTGCACACTTAGAAAGATTCATCTTTCATAACGGAGCAGCACATGTGGTATCAACAGACCCTGACCTTAAGCACGAAACCTCGTGGATTTCATCTGGTGACTGATGAAGTCATTGGGCAAATTCGCGACCTCTCGCGCATCAGGACGGGGTTACTGCATCTGCTGCTTCAGCACACGTCAGCCTCTCTCACGCTTAATGAAAATTGCGATCCCACCGTCCGGTCTGACATGGAGCAGCATTTTCTCAAAACCGTTCCGGACAACGCCCCTTATGAACACGACTATGAGGGAGCAGATGACATGCCGTCGCATATCAAATCCTCTCTGCTGGGCGTATCGCTGATGCTGCCGGTGCACAATGGTCGGTTACTGCTGGGAACGTGGCAAGGGATCTGGCTGGGAGAACATCGTATTCACGGTGGTTCGCGTAAAATTATCGCAACGCTACAAGGGGAATAAAGATGACAATTTCGGAGCTACTTCAGTACTGCATGAGTAAACCTGGCGCGGAGCAGAGCGTTCACAGCGACTGGAAAGCCACGCAGATTAAAGTGGGGGATATTCTGTTTGCGATGGTGAAAGAGGTTGAGGGTCGCCCGGCGGCGTCGCTGAAAACCAGCCCGGAACTGGCGGAGCTGTTACGCCAGCAGCACCATGACGTCCGGCCAAGCAAGCATCTCAACAAAGCGCACTGGAGCACCGTTTATCTCGACGGTTCACTGCCGGGTTCGCAAATTTACTATCTGGTGGACGCGTCTTATCAGCAGGCGGTAGAGCTGCTGCCGGAAGCGACCCGACAGCAACTCTCCGTGTGACAATTACAGCAACGGTTTGAGGAAGCGCGCGGTGTGCGAGGCTTCGCACTCTGCAACGGTCTCTGGCGTACCGGAGACGAGGATTTCACCGCCGCCGCTGCCGCCTTCCGGGCCGAGATCGACAATCCAGTCCGCGGTTTTAATCACGTCCAGGTTGTGTTCAATGACCACAATCGTGTTGCCCTGATCGCGAAGCTGATGCAGAACATCAAGCAGCTGCTGGATATCGGCAAAGTGCAGACCGGTGGTCGGCTCATCGAGAATGTACAGCGTCTGGCCGGTACCGCGTTTGGAGAGCTCACGCGCCAGCTTCACGCGCTGTGCTTCACCGCCAGACAGCGTGGTGGCAGACTGCCCCAGACGAATATAGGTCAGGCCCACATCCATCAGCGTCTGCAGCTTACGCGCCAGCGCAGGGACCGCGTCAAAGAACTCACGTGCCTCTTCGATGGTCATATCCAGCACTTCGTGGATGGTTTTGCCTTTGTACTTAATCTCCAGCGTTTCGCGGTTATAGCGTTTGCCTTTGCACTGGTCGCACGGCACGTAAATATCCGGCAGGAAGTGCATCTCAACCTTGATAACCCCGTCGCCCTGGCACGCTTCACAGCGTCCGCCGCGCACGTTAAAGCTGAAACGTCCTGGCGTATACCCGCGTGAACGCGCTTCCGGCACACCTGCAAACAGTTCACGTACGGGTGTGAACACGCCCGTATAGGTGGCAGGGTTGGAACGCGGAGTCCGCCCGATTGGACTCTGATCGATATCGATCACTTTATCGAAATGCTCCAGCCCCTGGATGTCACGGTACGGCGCCGGTTCGGCCAGCGTCGCGCCGTTCAGCTGCGTCTGCGCAATCGGGAACAGCGTATCGTTGATCAGCGTCGACTTACCGGAACCGGATACGCCGGTGATACAGGTAAACAGACCAACCGGCAGCGTCAGCGTCACATCTTTCAGGTTATTGCCGCGGGCGCCGGTCAGCTTCAGCACTTTTTCCGGGTTCGCCGGTACACGCTGTTTCGGCACTTCAATCTTGCGCTTGCCGCTCATGTACTGGCCGGTCAATGACTCCGGCACCGCCATAATATCTTTCAGCGTTCCTTCCGCGACCACCTGGCCGCCGTGTACGCCAGCGCCCGGGCCGATATCGATAACGTGGTCAGCGGCGCGGATCGCGTCTTCATCGTGCTCAACCACAATCACCGTGTTACCGAGGTTACGCAGGTGGACAAGCGTGCCGAGCAGACGCTCGTTGTCACGCTGGTGCAGGCCGATTGAGGGTTCATCCAGCACATACATCACGCCGACCAGGCCTGCGCCAATCTGGCTCGCGAGGCGGATACGCTGAGCTTCGCCACCGGAGAGGGTCTCTGCGGAGCGGGAAAGCGTCAGGTAATTCAGGCCGACGTTCACCAGGAACTTCAGACGATCGCCGATCTCTTTCAGCACTTTTTCCGCGATTTTCGCGCGCTGGCCGGAGAGCTTCAGGTTGTTGAAGAAGTCCATCGCGTGACCGATGCTCATGTCTGAGATGGTCGGCAGCGCCGTGTTTTCAACAAACACATGGCGAGCTTCACGGCGCAGACGCGTACCTTCACAGGTCGCACAGGAACGGTTGCTGATAAACTTCGCCAGCTCCTCGCGAACCGCGCTGGATTCGGTCTCTTTGTAGCGGCGCTCCATATTGTGCAGCACCCCTTCAAACGGGTGACGGCGCACGGAGGTATCACCGCGATCGTTCATGTACTTGAACTCGATGTTCTCTTTGCCGGAACCGAACAGCACCACTTTGTGCACGTTCGGGTTCAGGCTGGCCCACGGGGCTTCGACGTCGAATTTGTAGTGCTCTGCCAGCGACTTCAGCATCTGGAAATAGTAGAAGTTGCGGCGATCCCATCCGCGGATCGCACCGCCAGCCAGCGACAGCTCCGGGTTTTGGATCACGCGGTCCGGATCAAAATATTGCTGTACGCCCAGTCCGTCACACGTCGGGCAGGCACCCGCCGGGTTGTTGAACGAGAACAGACGCGGCTCCAGCTCGCGCATGCTGTAACCACAAATCGGACAGGCAAAGTTGGCGGAGAAGAGCAGCTCTTCCGCTTTCGGGTTGTCCATATCGGAGACCACGGCCGTACCGCCAGAGAGTTCCAGCGCGGTTTCGAAGGATTCGGCCAGGCGGGTCGCCAGATCGTCTCGGACTTTGAAACGGTCAATCACCACTTCGATGGTGTGCTTCTTCTGCAGCTCCAGCTTAGGCGGATCCGACAGGTCACACACTTCGCCGTCGATACGGGCGCGGATATAGCCCTGGCTTGCCAGGTTCTCCAGCGTTTTGGTGTGCTCGCCCTTACGCTCTTTAATGATGGGTGCCAGCAGCATCAGGCGTTTGCCTTCCGGCTGCGACAGCACGTTATCCACCATCTGGCTTACGGTCTGCGCGGCCAGCGGGACGTCGTGATCCGGGCAGCGCGGTTCACCCACGCGTGCATACAGCAGACGCAGGTAGTCATGAATTTCGGTAATCGTACCAACCGTTGAACGCGGGTTATGCGAGGTGGATTTCTGCTCAATGGAGATAGCAGGTGATAACCCTTCAATATGGTCTACATCCGGTTTTTCCATCAGTGACAGGAACTGACGTGCGTATGCAGAGAGTGACTCCACGTAACGACGCTGTCCTTCGGCATATAAAGTGTCGAAAGCCAGTGAGGATTTGCCAGACCCCGAAAGCCCGGTCACGACGATGAGTTTGTCGCGAGGGATTATGAGGTTGATATTCTTGAGATTGTGGGTGCGGGCGCCCCGAACTTCGATCTTATCCATTCACCTTTCCCGGTTGGAACACGGATTGCCTGGTTTGTTTGAAGGACAAACGGCTGTCAGAAACGGCTAATTATGACACAAAATGACCTGTTTGAATATACAGTATTGGAATGCATTTTCTGATTCACTGTGTAACAATGTCGAGTTCGCGAGAGATTTCGGAACCGACTACGCAACTATGCAAATTGCAGCGTGGAAATGGTACACTCGCGCGTTTACACTATTAAGAAACGTATTCAGGAGACACGAACATGGCCAGCAGAGGCGTAAACAAGGTGATTCTCGTCGGTAATCTGGGCCAGGACCCGGAAGTACGCTACATGCCGAGTGGTGGCGCAGTTGCCAACATTACGCTGGCTACTTCCGAATCCTGGCGTGATAAAGCGACCGGTGAGATGAAAGAGCAGACCGAATGGCACCGCGTTGTGCTGTTTGGCAAACTGGCGGAAGTGGCTGGTGAGTATCTGCGTAAAGGTTCTCAGGTTTATATTGAAGGCCAGTTGCGTACCCGCAAATGGACCGATCAAGCCGGCGCTGAGAAGTACACCACGGAAGTTGTGGTCAACGTGGGTGGCACCATGCAGATGCTCGGTGGCCGTCAGGGCGGTGGCGCACCAGCAGGTGGCGGTCAGCAGCAGCAGGGCGGTTGGGGTCAGCCTCAGCAGCCACAGGGCGGCAACCAGTTCAGCGGTGGCGCGCAGTCTCGCCCACAGCAGCAGTCCGCGCCAGCACCGTCTAACGAACCCCCAATGGACTTCGACGACGATATTCCTTTCTGATATCCGACTGTTTAAAACAAAAAACCCAGACCTCGGTCTGGGTTTTTTTCTTCATCTCAGGGATCAGGTAATCACCATCGGCCAGTCTGGCGGGGTATGGCTCATGGCTTCCACCATGACGACTTTAATATTTTCCCAGACGGCAGCGAGATCCAGCAGGGTGATGCCAAGCAGGCCCGTTGCGAACCAGCATGCTGCGCCCAACCCCAACAGGGTGCTGATGACAGCAAGGCCAGCATAGTCAGATTTACGAAACTGAATGTTTAGCGTGCTGGCCAGGAACATCAGCACCGCACTTAACAAAGGCCAGCGCAGGAGAACCATGCTGGTAGTAATGGTTGCCATAAAACCCATCCTCAACAAAACAGACGAACTGAATGAAACAGTGTTTCTCGTTACACAATATGTGTGAACTATATCACATTTGTTGATTTATTCGCCAGCCTCAGAAGGGTGAAAAAAGCAGGAATTATCACAGCCAGGCGTCGCACGAGGATTGAGGGGAAAATATATCTTTGCACGCTAATGACCCCCTTTTATCGCTTCCAGGTAATAAATTCATTGAGATAACAAAACCTCTGCAAATTGAGGTGTGCTGTAGAACGTTTACAGCAACAACCCTTTGGATTATGCTTGAGTGGATAAATAAATTTACTCGCATTCTATAATTCAGGTTTTTGAATTTTATTGGTTTTTTTCTCTTTGTACGTTTTTAATTACACACAACGTCTCGCACTCCAGCTGTGCTGATATTCAGCATCCTGCTCTGGCTCGCCGATTTTTGAATCTGAAGAAAGTTGCGTCCGGTTTAACGCTTAATAATCTGCGAAAAAAATGAAAGAAAAACGACGTGAGATTGTTAATGACAGCCTGCGGGCGTTGCATGCGCTGGCAGATCTGATGCCCCAGCTTCACGCCCATTGTTCGCTGGGCGAGATGCTTGAGACGATCAACCGGGCTTTCGGGGCAAGCCTGGCCTGGATTAGCGTTGATACTGACGGGCTGCAGCGCGTGGTCTGTGCCGGTGAAGTGACCTGTCACTCATTTGAGGTGGCCGATTTTCTTGCCGGTACCCTGCTGGAGAAGCATCACCGCGCGTGGCGGGTCGTCTACTGGAAAGAGAATATCGGCCGCGCATTATTCTCCGCTCATCATCCTGGCTATTCGCAATTGCAAAGCGGGGTGTTATGCAAGCTTTCAACCCATAACGGACAAGGCAGCGGCTATTTTTTTCTGGCGTTTGCTGAGCCGTTATATTCTCTGGCCATCCTGAAAAGTATTGTTGCGGTACTGGTCGAAAAATTAAAAGACTATTTTTCAGAAATTATCGTTCGTGAAAAAACAGCGCAGGAAATGCAGCGTGTGGTGACCCAATATAAAACCCTGTTTGAACGAGCGCCTGTTTTAATGAACTCATTCGATAAATTTAACCGCTGCGTGCTGTGGAATGCTGAGTGTGAAAAAGTGTTTGGCTGGACAATGGCGGAGATCAGTGCCCATGCCGATCCGCTCTCACTGTTTTACCCCGACCCGGAAGAGCGGCGACGGGTCAGGGAGTCGGTAAATGTCTCGCCGCTAAAGGATATGTACGAGTGGCATCCACTGCGTAAAGACGGTACGCCGTTGACGGTTTTGTGGTCAAACATTCTGCTGCCGGACAGCTCAGTCCTGAATATCGGGCTTGATATTACCGAGCGTAAAAAAGCCGAACAGCAGCTGGAAGTGAAAGCCACCACGGACGATCTTACCGGGTGTTTTAACCGTTCAACCATTTTACAGCAGCTGGAATCCGCGCTGGCGGCAAATGCCAGGCAGGATGCTGACAGCCATTTTTGCGTGCTCATGTTTGACCTGGATTTTTTCAAACAGATCAACGATCGGTGGGGGCATCAGGTGGGCGATCGGGCGCTTATCCACTTTTGCCAGGCTATCCGTGAGTTAAGCCCCGAGAACGCTGCGCTTGGCCGTGTGGGCGGCGAGGAGTTTTTACTCCTGCTGGCGCGAACCGACGGCAACGCGGGCGCCCTTTTTTCTGCGAGGCTACGTACTGCCCTCAAAACCAACCCGCTGGTGGTGGGAGAGAAAAAGCTGGTGCTGTCATTCAGCGCCGGGGCGGTGGAGGTCTGCCAGGGCCAACGCGATACTTCAGGATTACTGATGCGTGCCGATAAAGCATTATATGACGCCAAGCGTACGGGTCGGGGGAAAACGGTGGTGGCTGCTGATTATTTATAAATCAAAAACTAAAATACGCGCGAGTAAATAGCATAAAATGTCATGTTGCCGTTGTTGTTTTTTCACACTGTCAGAAGTTTGGCTTAATCAACGATCCTCTGTTGTGTTATCTTAAAACCTCCCGTACCCGCTGGATAATTATTTTCCTTAATTGAAACGGAACGAATACTTACAGTTTAGCTTACGGGAAAATATTATCGTCATAACGAAAATTAAGATTTTTAATACTAAAAGTCAGTTGCTAACTTCGCATGATTCATGCAACGTAATCACCTGTTAAACAAAGCATCCGGCCTTCATTACTACAGGCGTACAACATGCAGGGATATAGGGCGGGAAATGAATCGTAGCGCGCGGCGCAAGATGCTCAGGGTGGTAGGGATCATCATGGTAGTTATGCTGCCGGTGATGCTTGCGCTATGGTTTGCCCAGATAAGAGCCGTGTCGGAAACAAGCGCCCAGCTACGTACCTTTGCTGAACTGGCGTTAGACAAAACAGAACTGGTAATTCAACAGGTTGATCTGGCCCGCGACGAGGCTGAAAAATATCAGGGTGAACGTTGTACACCAGAACATCGCCAATATATGTTGAACGTTGTTCGCGGTCGTCTGTTTGTTGCGGATTTAATTTATGCTGAAGGTCAGAATTTTCTTTGTTCGACCGTTTTTACACCCGCCAATCCTTATCTGATATCCACTGCTAATTACACACGTAAACCTGACGTTGCTATCTATTATTATCGCGATACGCCATTTTTTACTGGCTATAAAATGACATATATGCAGCGCGGAAATTATGTTGTGGTGGTCAATCCGCTTTCCTACAGCGAAGTAATGTCGACAGATCATTCCCTTTCGTGGGGGGTATACGACACGGTAACGAATGCATTCTTTTCCGTCAGTCAGCGCGCGAATGTTTCTTTATTAAGTTCGATGATTCGGGATAAGGAATCGGTATTTCAAAAAGATAACCGTTTTTATACGGTCGTCAAATCCCCAAAACGGCCTATTGCCGCTATCGTGTCGACGTCGAATAAACGTTTTTATGAAATGCTTTATCACCAGGCGACGTTGACGCTACCGCTGGGGATGATCTGCAGCATAATTATTTTGCTGGTGTGGTCTCGCACCCATCGTGAACTCAATTCTCCCGGGCGGTTACTGCAGCGAGCGCTCAATAAACGCCAGCTTTGTGTCCACTATCAGCCGATTATTGATATCAAGAACAACCAGTGCGTGGGAGCCGAGGCGTTATTACGCTGGCCTGGCTTTAACGGGCCGGTCATGAGCCCGGCTGAATTTATTCCGCTGGCGGAAAAAGAGGGCATGAGCGAGCGAATTACGGATTATGTTGTCGAAGAGGTATTCAGCGATCTGGGCACATTCCTGGCAACACATCCGCATCTCTATATTTCGATTAACCTGTCGGCCACGGATTTCCACTCTTCACGGCTGATCGCCATGATTTCGGACAAGGCCCGACACTACGCCGTGCGTGCGCAGCAAATTAAAATCGAAGTCACGGAGCGCGGTTTTATTGATGTCCCTAAAACCACTCCGGTTATTCAGGCGTTCCGTCAGGCGGGTTACGAAGTGGCGATTGATGATTTTGGAACGGGTTACTCTAACCTGCACAACCTTTATTCGCTGAATGTCGATATTCTGAAAATCGACAAATCCTTTATCGACACCCTAACAACCAACAGCACCAGCCACCTTATCGCCGAGCATATTATTGAGATGGCACAAAGCCTGCGGCTTAAAACCATTGCGGAAGGGGTGGAAACGGCAGAGCAGGTGAGCTGGTTGTTGAAGCGTGGCGTTCAGTTCTGTCAGGGATGGCACTTCGCGAAAGCGATGCCGCCCCAGGAGTTTATGACCTGGCAGCAGCAACCTTTGCATTGAGAGCCATTAATTCAACTGGTGGCGATAGTCGCTCGGTGTGCGGTCAAACTCGCGGCGAAACACGCGGGAAAAGGTTTGTTGCGACACATATCCCAGATCCATCGCGATATCAAAAATGGGCCGCTGCGTTGAGCGTAAGGCCTGCGCCGCCAGCAGCAGTCTGCGCTGACGAATGTACTCACCCAGCGTCTGGTGCATAACGGTACGGAACATTCTCTGTAAATACCATTTCGAATAGCCGGATTTTTTAGCGACCACATCAATGTTCAACGGTTGGTCGATATGTTCATCAATCCATTCAATAAGTGTCTGAATAATTTGCTGATGCGACATAAGGTTGCCCCTCTGTAGATACAACTGCCCTGGTTGATTCGTCGTTTTCTCTGCGGGCGAGTATAATTCCTCAAGTTAACTTGAGGTAAAGAGGTTTTATGGAAAAGAGATTGCCGCGAATTAAAGCGTTGTTAACCCCCGGCGAAGTGGCGAAGCGAAGCGGCGTTGCGGTGTCGGCGCTCCACTTCTATGAAAGCAAAGGGTTAATTAAAAGCATCCGAAACGCCGGAAACCAGCGACGCTACACGCGTGATGTGCTCCGTTATGTCGCGATTATCAAAATTGCCCAACGAATCGGAATCCCCCTGGCCACCATCGGCGATGCGTTCGGCGTGCTGCCGGAAGGGCACTCTCTCAGCCCGAAAGAGTGGAAAGAGCTTTCCTCTCAGTGGCGTGAAGAGCTGGATCGACGCATTCACACGCTGGTAGCGCTGCGTGATGAACTGGACGGATGTATTGGCTGCGGCTGTTTGTCGCGCAGTGATTGTCCGTTGCGTAACCCGGGCGACAGGCTGGGTGAGCAGGGGACAGGGGCGCGGTTGCTGGAGGAAGACTGAGATGCGGCAGAAAACCGCACCTCATACCGCACCTCATAAAGAACTAAAGCGCCACAAAAGGGCGCTTTAGTTTTTCCCGGTCTTTGTCTTTCACTCTATCCCGCTGGTTCACGGGAGGGTTTCCCCCGACATCAGCACCCCTCATGTCGAGCGTGTTGGGGAGGTTCCGGATTGTGCTGACACTTTAATTCTATGCAAGACCCGTCTTTTCGCCAGTCGGTCAGGCCGTTTTTTAGGCGAATTTTTTTCGCGGTGTTGTTCGATTTTCTATAGTTAAAAAGTATGAATAAAAGGAGAATACAATGCTCACGGTACACCACCTGAACCAGTCCCGCTCACACCGTGTGATCTGGGCGCTGGAAGAACTTTCCCTGCCCTATGAGATTGTTCGTTACCAGCGCGAAAAGAGCATGCTGGCGCCTGAGTCGCTCAAAAAAGTGCACCCGTTGGGCAAATCGCCGGTTATTGAAGATGACGGCCTGATCCTCGCCGAGTCGGGGGCCATCCTCGAATATCTTCAGGAAACCTACGATCCTGAGTCGCGGCTTAAGCCTCTGGATCCTGCGCATAAGGTGCAATACCGCTTCTGGTTGCACTATGCCGAAGGTTCGCTAATGCCGCTGCTGTTGATGAAGCTGGTTTTCAGTAGCCTCGGTAAGCCGCCCGTGCCGTTTGGTATCCGCACGTTGGGTAAAGCGCTGGGGCAGGGAGTGCAAAAAGCGTATCTCAACCGCCAGCTTGAAACCCATGCACGCTTTATTGAGTCGCATCTTGCCGAAAACAGCTGGTTTGCCGGCGACGCGCTCAGCATGGCGGATATTCAGATGAGTTTCCCGATTTTTGCCCTGCTGGCGCGCGGTGGCATCGATAACCTCCCGCATACCCAGGCCTGGAAGAAAAAAGTAGAGAGCAGCCCTGGCTGGCAAAAAACGCTGGAGCAAGGTGGCCCGTTATCGATTCCGGGTGGGGAGTGAAATGTAAACAAATTGCGCACAGACGATAACGTTTGCGCATCCTCTGTTTATTTCTTCAGCGTCATAAGGGAATTTTAGCGAAAAACGATAAAGTTCAGTTGAAAAGGGCGGGGATTAGGCTAGATAATCGTTTGCCTTAATTTGACCACCCGTTTGTAAGCGCGGAGCTAAACGTTTGCTTTTTCTGTGACGCCCCTTTCGTCGCAAATGCAAAACACGGATTTGACGTTTAGCTGGCAGTGGCGTCTCCACCATGCTTACGGACTTTCTATAAAAACTCTCAGGGGATGTTTTCTATGTCTACGCCATCTGCGCGTACTGGCGGTTCGCTTGACGCCATCTTTAAAATTTCGGCTCGCGGCAGCACCGTGCGTCAGGAAATCGTTGCCGGTCTGACCACGTTTCTGGCGATGGTTTACTCCGTCATTGTCGTTCCGGGTATGCTGGGTAAAGCGGGCTTCCCACCGGCGGCCGTCTTTGTTGCTACCTGTCTCGTGGCGGGCGTTGGCTCCATCGTGATGGGCCTGTGGGCGAACCTGCCGCTGGCAATCGGTTGTGCAATCTCGTTGACCGCCTTTACCGCTTTCAGCCTGGTTCTGGGTCAGCACATCAGCGTACCGGTTGCGCTCGGCGCCGTGTTCCTGATGGGGGTACTGTTTACCGTTATCTCCGCCACCGGCATCCGTAGCTGGATTTTGCGCAACCTGCCTCAGGGCGTGGCGCATGGCACCGGCATTGGTATCGGGCTGTTCCTGCTGCTGATTGCCGCAAACGGCGTCGGCCTGGTGATCAAGAATCCGCTGGACGGTCTGCCGGTGGCGTTGGGTCATTTCGCGAGCTTCCCGGTCATTATGTCCCTGATCGGTCTGGCGGTGATTATTGGTCTGGAAAAACTGAAAGTCCCGGGCGGCATTTTGCTGACAATTATCGGGGTGTCCATTGTTGGCCTGATTTTCGATCCTAACGTTCACTTCTCCGGGATTTTCGCCATGCCGTCGCTGAGCGATGACAAAGGCAACTCTCTGATTGGCAGTCTGGATATCATGGGGGCGTTGAACCCGGTGATCCTGCCAAGCGTGCTGGCGCTGGTGATGACCGCGGTGTTTGATGCAACGGGTACCATCCGTGCCGTCGCGGGTCAGGCGAACCTGCTGGATAAAGACGGGCAGATTATCGATGGCGGCAAAGCGCTGACCACCGACTCCCTGAGCAGCGTCTTCTCGGGTCTGGTGGGCGCGGCTCCGGCTGCGGTGTATATCGAGTCCGCTGCGGGTACGGCGGCAGGCGGTAAAACTGGCCTGACGGCCATTACCGTTGGCGTGCTGTTCCTGCTGATCCTGTTCCTCTCTCCGCTCTCCTACCTGGTGCCGGCCTACGCGACCGCACCTGCGCTGATGTACGTTGGTCTGCTGATGCTGAGCAACGTGGCGAAAATCGATTTTGCTGATTTTGTGGATGCGATGTCAGGCCTCATCACGGCGGTCTTTATCGTGCTGACCTGTAATATCGTGACCGGCATCATGATCGGTTTCGCGTCGCTGGTGATTGGGCGTCTGGTCTCCGGCGAGTGGCGCAAGCTGAACATCGGCACCGTTGTGATTGCCGTCGCGCTGGTGGCGTTCTACGCGGGCGGCTGGGCAATCTAAGTTGTCCATTGATGCGAAAACGGGTGGCTCAGGCCGCCCGTTTTTATTTTCAGGACTCATCCCGTTGTCTTTTGCGTTACTCTGGGGAAGATAGAATAACAGGCACGACGCCTTAGGTTTGGCTTTTAAGAAACACAGCAAACAGGGAACGCATGGAAATCTTCTTCACAATACTCATCATGACTCTTGTGGTCTCGCTATCCGGGGTAGTCACACGCGTACTGCCCTTTCAGGTCCCCCTGCCATTAATGCAAATTGCCATCGGCGCGCTGCTGGCGTGGCCGACGTTTGGCCTGCACGTGGAGTTCGACCCCGAACTGTTCCTCGTGCTGTTTATTCCGCCGCTGCTGTTTGCCGATGGCTGGAAAACGCCCACGCGTGAATTCCTTGAGCACGGGCGAGAGATATTAGGTCTGGCGCTGGCGCTCGTGGTGGTCACGGTGGTTGGGATTGGTTTCCTGATCTACTGGGCGGTACCGGGCATTCCGTTAATTCCGGCCTTTGCGCTGGCCGCGGTGCTGTCACCAACCGATGCCGTGGCGTTGTCCGGCATTGTCGGTGAAGGCCGTATTCCGAAGAAAATCATGGGGATTTTACAGGGTGAGGCGCTGATGAATGACGCCTCTGGCCTGGTTGCCCTGAAATTTGCCGTGGCCGTCGCGATGGGCACGATGATCTTTACCGTAGGCGGCGCGACCCTGGAATTCTTCAAGGTGGCGATTGGCGGTATCCTGGCCGGGTTTGTGGTGAGCTGGCTGTATGGTCGTTCGCTGCGCTTCCTCAGCCGCTGGGGCGGCGATGAACCGGCGACACAGATTGTACTGCTGTTCCTTCTGCCGTTTGCCTCTTACCTGATTGCCGAACATATCGGCGTGTCGGGCATTCTGGCGGCGGTGGCGGCGGGGATGACCATCACCCGCTCCGGCGTAATGCGCCGTGCGCCGCTGGCCATGCGCCTGCGTGCAAACAGCACCTGGGCAATGCTGGAATTTGTCTTTAACGGGATGGTGTTCCTGCTCCTGGGCCTGCAGTTGCCGGGCATCATGGAATCCTCGCTGGTGGCGGCCGAGGCCGACCCGAACGTCGAAACGTGGATGTTGTTCACCGATATCGTGCTGATCTACATGGCGCTGATGCTGGTGCGTTTCGGCTGGCTGTGGACGATGAAAAAATTCAGCATGCGCTTCCTGACGAAAAAACCGATGGAGTTCGGCTCGTGGACCACGCGGGAGCTGCTGATTGCTTCTTTTGCTGGCGTTCGCGGGGCGATTACGCTTGCCGGTGTGCTGTCCATTCCGCTGCTGCTGCCCACGGGCGATGTCTTCCCGGCGCGCTATGAACTGGTGTTCCTGGCGGCAGGGGTGATTCTGTTCTCACTGTTTGTCGGCGTGATAATGCTGCCTCTTCTGCTGCAGCATATTGAGACGGGTGACTCGACTCAGCAGCATAAAGAGGAGCGTATTGCCCGCGCGGCGACCGCCGAAGTGGCGATTGTGGCCATTCAGAAGATGGAAGAACGTCTTGCGGCGGACACGGAAGAGAACATCGACAACCAGCTGCTGACTGAAGTGAGCTCGCGCGTGATTGGTAACCTGCGTCGTCGTGCCGATGGCCGCAACGATGTGGAAAGTTCGCTGCAGGAGGAGAACCTGGAGCGCCGGTTCCGTCTGGCGGCGCTGCGCTCAGAGCGTGCGGAGCTGTACCACCTGCGCGCCACGCGGCAAATCAGCAATGAGACGCTGCAAAAACTGCTGCACGATCTGGATTTGCTGGAAGCCTTGCTGATAGAGAATCAGTAGTCCGTGCGGGCTGATGCCCTCACCCTGACCCTCTCCGCCCGGAGAGGGTCAGGGGACCCAAAACCCTTCACAGCATTTCAGCCACGCCTGCGCGCTGTGCGATAAATAAACCCCTTCGCGCCAAATCATCCCTAACTGCCAGTGCAAATCGCTTTCCAGCGGGATCCAGCGCAGGGTGTTTTTATCGAGCCGTTCGCAAATCGGCTGCGGCAATATCGCAATGCCGACGCCAGCCTGCACCATCGCGGCCAGGAAATCCCACTGCCCGCTGCGCACCGCAATGCGCGGCTTCACGTTGTGTTGATTAAACAGCGCCATTAGCTGGCGGCTGAGGGCGAAATCTTCGTTGTAAATCAGCAGCGGGTGTTCGCCGAGCCGTTCGGGTTTCACCGTGTCGACCTTCAGCCAGTCACCAGAGCGGGGGACCAGCACGCACAGCGGATGGCTAAAGAGCGGCAGCGTCGCCAGACCGCTCTCTTCCTCCACGGGGAGGGCGGTCATGGCGACATCCAGCTCGCCGTTGGTGACGGCCTGTTGAACCGTTAAGCCGCCAAACTCGGAAATTTTCAGTTCAACGCCGGGATAACGCTGGCGAAACAGGCTGATGGGGCCGGCCATCATCATCCCAACCATCGGTGGGATGCCGAGGCGCAGCAGCCCTTTTGTCAGGTGATTGATATCGCCAAGCTCCGCTTCCAGCTGGCGGAACTCCGCCAGGATCGCCAGCCCGCGTTCAAAGACGACCCGCCCGGTATCGGTCAGCAGCAGCTTGCGTCCGTCGCGGATAAGCAGGGTGCAGTTCAGTTCATCTTCGAGGTTTTTCAGCATCTTGCTGATGGTGGGTTGGGTGACAAACAACTTCTCCGCTGCGCGGGTAAAACTTTGCTGACGAACCACTTCGACAAAATAGCGCAGCGTTCTTATGTCCATGATTATTCCTCGGAACTATACCTTTGATGATTTTAATTCATTTCAGTCCATTACGTGCGCTCACTATACTGGCGCCTCGTCTCATTTTTGAGGAAAACCCCCATGGCCGTGGCGTTAAGCCGTGTTACGCCTGCCGTTGTGCAACGACTTCAGGTACCGGTTCAGGTACTGCTTTATGCGGGACTGTTTGTTTTCGCGGAATATCTTGTCAACTGGTTGCATCTGCCGCTGCCTGCCAACCTGGTCGGAATGGTACTGATGCTGACGCTTATCCTCTGCCGCGTTATCCCCCTCAACTGGGTACGCGCCGGCGCGCGCTGGCTGCTGGCGGAGATGCTGCTGTTCTTTGTGCCTGCCGTGGTCGCGGTGGTGAACTATGCGCAACTGCTGATGGTAGATGGCTGGCGTATCTTCGCGGTCATTGCGCTGAGCACGCTGATGGTGCTGGGGGCCACCGCCTGGGTGGTTGATAAAGTGTATCGGTTTGAAATCAGCAGGCAAAAGCATGACTAACTTCCAGATAAGCGTGTTGTGCCTGATTGCCACCCTGGCGATCTACTTTGCCAATAAACGGCTGTATCGCCGTTTTCACGCGCTGCCGCTGATGCCGCTGGTCTTCACGCCGATCCTGCTGGTCCTGATGCTGGTCTTCGGGCATATCTCCTGGCAGAACTACATTGGGGAATCCCACTGGCTGCTGTGGCTACTGGGGCCTGCGACCATTGCCTTTGCGGTACCGGTGTATGACAACCTGGCGATCATCAAACGCCACTGGATGTCGCTCAGCGCTGGCGTGATCACGGCCACGGTGGTGGCGGTCTGCAGTTCCGTCTGGCTGGCACGGCTGTTTACGCTGCCCGATGAAATTCAGCGCAGCCTGGCCGTCCGTTCGGTCACCACCCCGTTTGCGCTGGCCGCGGCCAAGCCGCTCGGCGGACAGCCGGATCTGGTCGCGTTATTTGTGGTCGTGACGGGCGTCTTCGGGATGGCGGTTGGCGACATGCTTTTTTTGCGGCTGTCGATCCGTGAAGGAATGGCGAAAGGGGCGGGATTTGGCGCGGCATCGCACGGTGCGGGAACGGCACGTTCGTATGAACTCGGGCAGCAGGAAGGGGTGGTGGCAAGCCTGGTGATGATGCTCTCGGGCGTGGTGATGGTACTGATTGCACCGCTGGTGGCGTGGGTGATGTTCTGATTTCCCCGGCCGGTAAGGCCGGGGAGACGAGGTTAGTGTGCGCGGCCTTGCTCGACGCCCAGACCCGTTTGTGAGCGGATAAACTGGGCGCGGAATTTCTCACGCTCCAGGTTACCTTCCGGCGAGTTATCGGTCGCGGAGAAGACCCAGATACCAATAAACGCCACGGCAATGGAGAACAGCGCCGGGTATTCATACGGGAAGATAGCGCTTTCGTGACCGAGGATCTGTACCCAA
The DNA here is from genome assembly GCF_051130085.1 of Enterobacter sp. PTB. Taxonomy (NCBI): domain Bacteria; kingdom Pseudomonadati; phylum Pseudomonadota; class Gammaproteobacteria; order Enterobacterales; family Enterobacteriaceae; genus Enterobacter; species Enterobacter sp. PTB. The sequence continues at coordinate 28,197 of NZ_JBDKEE010000026.1, read as the reverse complement.
ATCGTCGGGCCAAGGACCATCAGAATCACTGCCGTCAAAAGCCCCAGCCAGCCGCCAATCATCGCCCCACGGGTGGTCAGTTTTGACCAGTACATGGAGAGCAGGATGATAGGGAAGTTACAGCTTGCCGCAATGGAGAAGGCCAGCCCCACCATAAAGGCGATGTTCTGCTTCTCGAACAAGATCCCCAGCAGAATAGCGACCACGCCCAGCACCAGCACGGTGATTTTCGAGACTTTCAGCTCATCACGTTCGCTTGCTCCTTTGCGGATAACGTTGGCATAGAGGTCGTGCGATACCGCAGACGCGCCCGCCAGCGTCAGCCCGGCAACCACCGCGAGGATGGTGGCGAAGGCCACGGCCGAGATAAAGCCAAGGAACAGATTACCGCCTACCGCGTCGGCCAGATGCACTGCCGCCATGTTGTTACCGCCAATCAGCCCGCCCGCCGCGTCTTTAAACGCCGGATTCGCCCCCACCAGCATGATGGCGCCAAAACCAATGATAAAGGTCAGGATGTAGAAGTAACCCATAAAGCCCGTGGCGTAGAAGACGCTTTTGCGCGCTTCACGCGCATCGCTCACGGTGAAGAAACGCATCAGGATGTGTGGCAAGCCAGCCGTACCAAACATCAGACCCAGACCGAGCGAAAGCGCAGAAATAGGGTCTTTCACCAGCCCGCCAGGGCTCATGATCGCTTCCCCTTTCGGGTGTACCGCCATCGCTTCAGTGAACAGATTATTGAAGCTGAACCCGACGTGTTTCATGACCATAAAGGCCATAAAGCTGGCGCCGAACAGCAGCAGGACCGCTTTGATGATTTGCACCCAGGTCGTGGCCAGCATGCCGCCGAACAGGACGTACATCACCATCAGCACACCCACCAGCACCACCGCGATGTGGTAGTTCAGGCCGAACAGCAGTTCGATCAATTTACCCGCGCCGACCATCTGCGCAATCAGATACAGCGCGACCACCACCAACGAGCCGCAGGCGGAGAGGGTACGAATCGGCCCCTGCTTCAGCCGGTAGGAGGCCACGTCTGCGAAGGTATAGCGGCCCAGGTTGCGCAAGCGTTCTGCGATCAGGAACAAAATAATCGGCCAGCCCACGAGGAAGCCGAGGGAGTAAATCAGACCATCGTAGCCGGAGGTGTACACCAGCGCGGAGATACCGAGGAAGGAGGCGGCGGACATAAAGTCGCCTGCAATTGCCAGCCCGTTCTGAAAACCGGTAATGTTGCCGCCTGCGGTGTAGTAATCATTACGGGAGCGCACGCGTTTCGAGGCCCAGTACGTGATGTACAGCGTCAGCAGCACGAAAATCAGGAACATGATAATCGCCTGCCAGTTGGTTGGCTGGCGCTGTACCTCGCCGGTGATGGCATCAGCGGCGTTGGCGGCAAAGGGAAGTGTGGCGGCAAGCGCCGTCAGGACTCTCTTCATGATGCTTTTACCTCTGCCAGGACTGCTCTGTTAAGACGATCGAATTCGCCATTGGCGCGCCAGACGTACACGCCGGTCAGCACAAACGAAATGATTATCACGCCAATCCCAATCGGAATTCCACGCGTGACGCTGGTGCCCGCGTGCAGCGGCGTACCGAGCCAGTGTGGGGCAAAGGCAATCAGCAGAATAAAGCCGACGTAAATAATCAGCATGATGATGGAAAGTAAGAAGGCAAACCGTTGCCGTTTATCCACGAGCTCCCTGTAGTGCGCACTATTCTCTATCTGCTGACAAATATCGTTATTCATCAGAGGTCTCCAGAAGTATTTATAGGGGAGGTTTTTTTATTCCCTCTCCCGGGGGGGGGAGGGTGTTAAAATAAATATATGATTGATATTTATATGGTTTAATAGGTTTTCGTAAGGGTGTGGCCCCTATAGTGGCCCCCAAGTGTTTGCGGCTTCGTTTGTAGTGATTTGATACCCTCTAATCAGAGAATATTTCCCTGTTCAGGGCGGTCCGGGAGGGAGAGAATGGACCGTTATGAGTTAGCTACCAGAAAAAAGAACAACCCGGCGGTAAGATTCTAAATTCCGTCAAACAAAAAATCTATCGCCGCTTTTATCTGTGTCCGGTATTGCGCCGCGCGGCAAAACTCAACACCCAGAATGCGAACAGGAATACTTGCCAGCTCGTGGGTCATGACGGCGTATTCCTTGCCATCGGTTAGTCTGATGAGTGGGATCATCCTTTCCGGGCGATTGCCACCCGGATATTTTTCAACCGGTAGCAGAGGTATCACGACCCGGCGATTTAGCTGCCCGATGATATCGCTCGTGACATCCAGCAACAAAGGGTACGTGCTGCTTTTCCCGGTGTTGATGTGAACGGTGAACTGCATCGTTAAAACGTCCTGTAGTCGTCGCTGAAGCAACCATGTTCATCATGGAAACGATTTAACGCGTCGAGACTCTCCATATTCTCTTCCTGCCATTTTCTCGCAGCCTGATAGCGCAGTTCAGCATCCAGAGCGGTAGCCAGAGTTGCGCTCAGGTTAATGCCTGCTTCACGGGCCCGACTGAGCAAACCCCGTTCTACGGTCATTGTGACACTTTGGGTATTGCGTTGTTTTGCTGCCACAGGGCATTTCCTTTGATTTATTTACGTGTTACTTACACTGGATTATACACGCATAATGGCCGGGGGGCGTGCAGAAAAGATAAAAATGCTGTTGTCAGGCAGCAATATCTGTTACCTCGCCGCCAGCGCTCCCGGATAGTGCCGGGCGATGATGTCGTTCAGCTTATCAACCAGCTCTGGCCGTTTAAACGATATATGGGCTGTTCCCTTCTGGAAATATTTAATCGTAAACATCTCATCCTCGTAACGATTGCTGTGCCGGTTAGCATGGATATGATCGCCCAGGCGACGGCTAACGTCAGCGCGGTTATCGGGGACAGGCTTACCATCCAGAAGCATTAGCATGCGCTCAAGGTCTGCCAGCCGGTCACGCTGCCAGCCCCAGTTCAGCCCAAATCCCCACCGGTCACATTTGACTAACCCGCTAACGATAATTTTCGTGCCAAACTTAGACGGGCTATTCGTCTTAAAATCCCAGCTCAGGCCCCTGAATACGTTAATGACGCCACGCTCAAATACCTCGCCTTTATTCAGATGCAGTTGCTCAAATGTGCTCAGGATGTTGGCTTCACTGACGGCAGGAATATCGTCCTTTTCCAGACTGTTGTACCACTGGTCACGGGCAGCAGCATCCATCAGGCTGAGCATCCCTGAGCGCTTCATCAAATCCCGCCATATACCGCGATCGAGATTACGGGTAATGGCCTTCATCGCTGCTTCTGGTTTCTCCATCAGCCAGCAACCGCAACGGAAATCCTGCTTCATAGCCCAGTCCAGCGCGGTTTTTCCGCCAATACTGCTGGTCAGCGTCGATATATCGGCAATTTGTTGTATCAGTGTCTCAATTTGTTTAAGTGCACTATTACGTCCGGTGACGATGCGCTCAATACTGGTAGAGCAAATCACGTCGGTATGGTCGGTTAATACTTCGGCTTCAGTCTGCATGTTAAATCTCCATAAATAAAAAGGCCCGCAACGAATGCGGGCCGGGGGTTGTGTGTCCATCAGGACTGCGGGGGGGATGTAAAACGGTGGGGCGCAACCATCGATCGACGCAACCGATCGATTTTCGAAAATTGATCTGCAAAATGAATTATCCGTCCGTACAGTCCCTGTGCCAGAATCCCGAAAGTGAATTTAACTGATTGTTTATAAATCCATTTCCTGTCTTAATGAGGGGCGTGCGTCTTTTGTCCTGCGAACAGGGCAGCGAAATAACGTAACGGATAATGTGATGAAAAGATGCGCACGCTGTAACAAGAAAAGGTGTGTTCTGGACCGGATTTTCGGGCTGGATAAAGAGTACTGCGACCATTGTCTGCTGACGGTTAACCAGGAAATCAGGGATAAGCGTGCGGCACCCGCACCAGTCCTTAAAACGCCGGAACGCCCTTCCTGAAAATGGTTGCCATGCGTCAGATCACTGGTGCCCTGGCAACGCTGAACGCTTCATGACTTAATCCTCTTTTACCCGATGAAAAATAATATTGATATCAGCGTCATTATCCCGGCCTTCAATGCGCAGGCTACCATCGGCCAACTGGTGCATAACCTCCTGAGCGAGCAGACCCTCAGCACTGAGGTGATTGTCGTGGATGACGGCTCCACCGACGAAACGTGGACCATACTCAGCGCCATCACCGATGAGCGGCTGATGCTTATTCATCAGGATAACCAGGGGGTATATGCCGCACGTAACGCCGCGCTGGCGCTTCACGGCGGCGAGTGGGTGGTGTTTCTGGATGCGGATGACCAGGTAGCTGACGGATTTCTGCAAAAACGCCTACAGGCAGCCCGTGAAGCACGGGCTGATGTCGCCGTGTTCAGTGGCTGGCGGGCCGACAGTACCGGTCATCAACGCTCCCCTGTACACAACAAACAGCCATACGGTCAGACGCTCACCGGTCAGCAGTGGATACGCCATTGTGTGAGTCAGCGCGAATGGCCGCATTACCTGTGGCTGCAGTTCACCCGTTCGGCGTATATCCGTGAGCACGACCTGCGATTTCAGGAAGGCAAAAGCCACAAGGATATTCTCTGGACCATCCACCTCGCAGCCGGAAACGGTCGGTTTTATTTCGCCGACCGCCAGGACTACACCTATATCAGCAATCCCGCGTCAATTACTCACCGCCCGGATTATTACGATATCCGGGCTGCCAGCTATATTGACGTGATTACTGATATTCTCGCCCTGAGCGAACAACAGCAACAACGTGCTACCCGACGCGCACTGGTCAGGCATGCACTTGTAGAGAGCCGCCATTTTCTCGGGTTATACCGGCGTAAGGTCAGCAACCGGGATGTGCTGCGTATCAGCTTTCGCACACGGATAGCCTTTTGTCAGTTGCTGCCCGGTATAAGCAGCCTGAGCGATGTTTTTTTCCTCCTGAAACTGGTTCGTAAAATTTGCTTCTCCAGCGTTATGTCGAAGGATCAAGATTAATCTGTGGATCTCGCGAATACCGGCATATCCGCTGTCTGAGTGAACAGCTACCCCCACTGACGATGTTGCAACCACACCACTAAAAAATGCCAGCCGCTGAGGGCTGGCGATTATGTCGTTTAACGAACACTGCCTGTTCCTGGAACCAGTAATGCCCGTAACTGGCGCAGCGCGCAGACATCTTTTCGTGCCTGTTCTATCCAGGGTAACAGGGTTGCAGAATCCGTCCTGTCTTCGTCGTTGTCGAAAATAAGATCAGTGTCACAACTGATATTGTCCTGAAGCCATTCAGTCAGAATGTTGAGAGCAGCTTCGGTGGTTAATGCCAGCATAAGTTTCCTTAATGTTTTTGAGGTGGGGTTACCAGTCAAACGTGGCAAAGCCCGGCAGCACTTCGCCAAAGGCATCGAGGTGAATGATCCCCAGGTGGTAGTGGCGCATAAGGGTAACAATCAACCGGCGACCCGCTTTCGACAGTCCACGCCGTTTCAGTTGCAGTATCGGAAAAAGCCCACGCGGCCAGGCGAATGAGATAGCCCGATCCCGTGTAGCCGACCCATTCAGAGTCATCAAAGTCCAGTACCTGTCGTGATACCTGTGTTGCGGTAATCTGCGGCTGAGCCGCAACAGGAACGGTTGCTTCGGGTGTGAACAGTGGCAGAGTGTTGTCGGTCATTTATGTATTCCTCACTGGAGTAATTTAACGGCATAAAAAAAGCGCCACAGGCGGTGAGCCCGGGCGCGGTTATTCATGTCGTGCGTATTGCTGATTTGTGTCGCGCGATAGTGGGTGATGCTTTATATTGCGACTCACCCGGCCTCAGATCGGGACAAACTGATGTGTCATATAGCCGCCGGTAACCTCCATACCGGCTCTTTTTTTACAATTTTCTGATTCCGTGGCTGAGCAGATAGCGGTTAAGCCATTCTCCTGCACTGGCTTCAAAGTTCCAGGCCCGCCAGATCAACTGGTTATCGCTGTCACGAATAACCAGCCGAAAATGCGTACCATGGTCATCTTCAATGGTTACATTGTGGTACACCGCTACCACAACACCGGCCTGCCGGTGAGTAAACGGACCGGACGGTAGCGGGGTATCGTCTGTGTTGCGCATCCTCATCTCCTGATAAGCGTCATAAAACAAAATGCCCCGCTCAGTGAGCAGGGCATCAACGGGAGGCTCCGTGTGTGGCGATAATCTGCAGTATCTGCTCCATCAGCGCCGCGATTAAGGCACCTGCGAGCAGGGTTGCGGTCTGCCTGGCGATGTAAATGCTGTCTTCGTCGTGGCCTTCTGAGCGAAAGTGGTCTTCCACAAACTGCTGCGCCCTGTTGCTGGCACACCACGTAAGCACCTGTCCCAGCGCAGCGACCAGTATTTTGAGTAATGTCATGGGAATGGCCTCCGGACCGCCGGAGAGGGCAGCCCGTGAATGGTGGGGGAGTGATGCTTAAATCAGGTGGGCGTTCTCAGTTGTAGGTAAAGCGCCAGGCTCCTTTACTGGTCGTAACAACCACCTCTGAAGCCACACATTCCTTATAAAAATTCACCTTAACGGACTGACCATAGTGCAGGGCTGCAGGCAGAATGGTTTCCTTATTGCTGGAGTACAGATATTTCTGGTTGTCGATACGACAGTTTCCCCGGTTAACCACGATATTTTTCACCGTTACGCCGTCATCGCGTGCGGTCACAACCACCGTGGCATAACGCGTCCCTGCCGGATGTACCCTGTTAAAGGTTTCGACTTTGATGTCTGGCTGAGGCTGTGCAGCCAGTAAGGGCGCTGACACAGTCAGCAGAACAGGCAAAAGCCAGTGTTTAATTTTCATCAGAATAATTCCTTATTAAGTTTGTGGGGTACGGGCGAGCGGCTCCCCCGGTTGATGATCGGCAGAGAAACAACCCGCCACGGGTATTACAGGCTGGCTCCGGAGACGCAGCCGTGTGTGCCGAATGCAGGAAGAACCTTACCGGCACCGTTCAGCGTGAACGTGGCTGAACGGACGGAATCGCCGGAGACTGTCACCTGTTTACCGGTTCGCAGGGCATTCCAGACCAGTGTGAGATTGTTTTCTCCGACCCGGCTGTCTGACTCACTGATATCAATAACTTCACCACCATCAATCCGGACCTGAAGCGTTTTCTCATTGTCCATACTGACATCATGCCCGGTGGCATCGGTAAAGATGATGGTGGCGGGTGCTGTGCCTGAATCATCACAGCTCAGAGACAACTGAGACTGCCCCTTCCCCAGAATCACAAACTCAGACACACCCTGGGCCCAGCCCTTGCTCCATGTCTCATGATTACCGAAGGCCAGCGCCATTACAGGCATCAGCGCACAGGTCAGCAGTAATGGGCGAAGCATTTTTCTTTTCATTCATAAACTCCTTTTGCGGTCATACAGCGTTACTCGGTTATAGATATCTGCATGATTTTTAATGAAACACTGACAGCCATAATTATCCCGTGCGGATTTTATAATCGCCAAAGCACGGGTGATAATGATGAAATTCGATCGAATCGATCGACGAAATCGATCTGGCAGCAGCGGTGTTTTATCGAAAACCTGACAGGGTTAATCGACAATCTGGCTCTGCTTCAGGGGAGTGATATATATCTGAAAATTGATTGAAATGGGGCTGGTTGCATGTGTGTCGCTGGAGGGCGACAGCAGATTATCGGGGAGAGCGGCTGGCAGGATTCAGGGCGTTTAACGTATGGTCACACACGGTCATTTTGAATGATTTTTAGCACTGGTATATTATATGAGTAATTAAGGTTAACTTGAGAGTGAAATAATGAATTTATTTGCCATCAGAATAACTGTAATTAACATTTACTTCTTCTATTGTGATTTTAGCTTAACTGATTTATTTATCTGTCGGGTTGATAATATTACTATATAGTATACATGATGTTGTTAGTACACATATTGTTATTATGCGTGTCAATATTTGGTATAGTATACATGTCATTATTAGTGAGGTATAGGTGTTATTCCTGCACCAGGTATACAGACTGTCTTTAATCTTAGCATGAGCATTGTTATTACACAAAGTATACATGTTATTATTGCACTCTTGGTATTAACCAGAGTGAGGTTGTTTCCTGCTGCATACACTCTATTAACCATTCGTAATTATTCATATTAGTGCTCCAGTAAAGCACTGGGTTAATTAGCCTCAGTTCACCACAAACCACTACAACGGTAAATTATTACACGTTCAGGTTATGGTATGAAATATAAAAAAGGAGCTGTCAATGAGTATCAATATCGCAAGCCATTACTTGCTGAATGCAAATCATGAGAAACGACTCAGGGAAACACTTGATAAAGCGCTAAGTGAATATCCAAGGCTCCTCGTAGTCAGAGTCGATCTGAAACTCCCTGACGATGAGTATGACTCCACTGTCATTACCCGCTTCATCGTCTCCTTAAAAGCACAAATATCTGCTGATGCGCACCGTAAGCAGAGAGCAGGAAAAAGAGTCCACCCTTGTCGTGTCAGATATGTATGGGTCCGGGAATTCGGTCAGACAGGTAAGAAACATTACCATCTGGCCCTGTTGTTTAACAAAGACACTTACGGCTACCCGGGGCGCTATTACCGTAAAAACGATGCTTACAAACATAATCTGGCCTTTATGATAATGGAAGCCTGGGGGCGTACACTGGATCCTTATGGATTCAATAGTCCGGAGCTGTTTTATTCACTCGTCTCATTTCCTGCCACCACCTGCTATTACCAGTTGAATACCAGTAAACCGGGCTTTGATTCCGATTACCAGACCGTAATTAATCGCATCAATTACCTGGCTAAAGTCCACAGTAAAGACTATTCAGACGGCCAGCGTAACTTTGGCTGCAGTCAGTTCTGATTAGATAGTAAGTATTTTTTTACCCGTACAGCAGATGTTATGACAGAGTGCCGGATTAAAGTTTACACATGAACTCCGGTGCGCCTGTCTTCCCTTTCCTTTAAGACAGAGAAACCCGTCATGACAATGCTGAATAACAAAACTGACTTACTGAATGACAGACTCGTGAATATGGTCTTTATTACCACCTACACCGGACTGAGTGACAAATGGTTCTACCAGTTGATTCAGGATGGTAAATTCCCTAAACCGATTAAACTCGGGCGTAGCTCACGCTGGCTGAAAAGTGAAATCGAAGCCTGGGTGCTGGAGCGTATTGCAATCTCACGTGGTGACGCCAGCTTTATAGAATAATGGGTATTTGTTATTAAATATAACATTTCCGTAGAGTCAGTATCACCTGAAAAATGACATCACCTTTCATTTAAGGCTTTCGATTAGACCTGAAACATCCATTCCCCCTGGTTTGCTGCCACAGCCTGCGCTCTCGCTTCTGCATGTTTTTTAATCGAAATTTATTTTGAGTTAATAAATTAATTCTTAAAAATCCGCTAAAGAGAGTGTTTTAGCGGATTTCATTAAGTTAATTTGCAGGTTTTTAGATAAAAATGGCTATTTTATGTACTCATGTCATGTGGTGCCTGTGGTTTCATATGAAATCGACCTGCTTTCGTTTATTGCTTCATGTTTAGCCTGATATCATCAATGTCAATGTAAAAGTTCGGTGTGAAAGGCGCAGAGTCCGCTTCCACAATGTAGTCAGACCTCGTGTTTCCTGGCATCAGATAAAGATCTTCATGGTTTCTTGCAACGAGCATGATTGTTTCGTTAAATGTATCCCTGCGGATTTTTACGTCGCCCTGACCGATTAAATGATTCAGCACTGGCATGAGTTTTTCTAGTCTGCGGAGATTATTAGGTCCAGTCTGCTCAATCTTGCTGAATGTGATAAAACGGTCATTCTCGTTTTCAATACAGCCATTTAAAATAAAGCGGTATAACTTTTTAACGTCCTGAATGAAACGAAGGCGTTCGGGAGTGTAAAAGAATATCCGGTTAATCGTATTCAGATACCAGTCGATAATTTTAGTACAGTTTTGCATGATATCTTCGTTGATTTCTTCCTCGCATTCATTGCTCAGATACTGGAAAACAGCGGATAATCGTAATACGTTAGCGCTGGCTTTTGCAGCGAAATCACGAATATAGTAAAGCTCACCTGCGGGCACCATCTTTAGCAATAATTGCTCCCGGTGTTTTTCCCAGAGCGTCGTTGCTGCAGGGGATAGTCTCAGTTGTTTTCTGGTGGTGGTTTGTTCATCTATTCTGGTTTTCTTCTTATCCAGAAGGTCATTCAATAACTGGTGGAAGTTATTTATCGCAGACCAGGTGGTTTTACTGGAATGAGTACCTTCAGCAAAGTGTTTCAAATCATCAATTCTGGAAAACAAAAAGCGTGACAGAAAACCGCTCTCTTTAAAAACCTCGCCGTGGACTTCCATAAAGCCATCAAAGATAGCCGTTTGTGTCATCAGAGAGGCGGTTAAGCAGGGCGTGAAATGACAGTCTGTTTTACCTGCACGTCGAAAATGATAGGGGCTGCCGTCCCAGGCATTGTTTAAAAAACCGATTTTACTTTTTGGTCTGCTGCCAAAATAGGTAATGGCTTCATCAGTGATAAGCCCTGCGTCAGAATACTGGCTGAGACCCTGAATTAAATCGGTTGCTGAGGTATCGTTATAAATAATCTGAGGAAGTACCGGAGGATGAGGTCTGGCTTTGTTATGTTTCTCAAGTTCCCGGGATTCAGGTTCACCAGAATAGTTCCTGTCAATAGCTTTGTTCAGATTCCTGACAAGTGCTTTTCGCTTACATTTCCAGATTTCAAATTTTGCATCAAATGCTGACATTTGTTTGATGTGCTCAAGCCGCATTTTCTCGTCAAAATCATAAAAGGGTTTCATAACCCTGTTTTTGATTGTTGATTTCCCGGCCCCGGATTCAGCGATGGTAAAAAAATAAAGAGAGCAAGGCTCAGGCACACTGGTATGAGGATGAATCACTTCGATAAGGGACTGGCATGCCAGGGAAGCCGCGCTGAGAACGATATTCCCCGTAAGTTCATCCGGAATACGCGTATTACGATGGAGTTCATTAAGCGGCTCTGATAATACCACAGGAAACAGATATTCAGGATAAGGGGGCAGCGGCTGCTCATTCGCAAATTCTGAGCGCTCTGTTCGGGGAGAGAGTTTGACCCACTGAAAATCACTTTTCTTCACGTTGTCTTCCTTTTTGAATTGTAAGCGAAGCATAAAACAAAGTGTCGTGAGCCACTAAATTATTTTCAGACTGGATGAATGGAGTCATGGCACCTGCGGAATTGCTACGCGGCGATTTAGAGCGTGGTACAACTGCATGACGTTCGGTTCAGTCAGACCGGGAGTAACGAGCGTGCCGGGGCGGAGGGACTGTGGCTATATTCGCTGTAGTGGCCTGCTGACTGCTGGTGGGGTATTGCTGAACTCAGCCGGATCGGCATGCAGGCAGTTGTCGGTGACGCCTTTCCAGTCGCAATTGAGCTGGTGACTGCTTTCAGAATACTCGGTCAGTGGCACTGTCGCAGGTTGCAGACCAGCCAGAGTGCGAACTTGTTTAACGGGGGGCGCACGTACATCCACTCAATAACAGGACGCTGATAATTAAAATTCGGTAGTCTGCCATCGGGTATCCTTCTGACTGAGTTCGTTTTTCCATGCCTGTGTTATGAGCAATGCCCCTTCGGGTAAGTCAGTGACCCACTCCAGTGCACAGAGCAATTTTACCGGGATGCTGCCCGGGCATCAGGTGGATATTGTGAGTGATGCATAACGCGCTTTTGCTGCTGACCGTTTTACAGGTTACTCCCTGAGCGGCTTTCTTTAACGCCATATTAAACGCAATTACGGTCACGGGTCTGGCGATGGCTTTCACCCGCAGGGAATGGCTCTGGAACAAAAATACGTCGTTCGGGTATCGGTTTCGACGCTGACCGATGATAACGCGAGCGGTGGGGCTGAGGGAGATGCGTTTCTCTGCGAAGATGCCATACGACGGTAAGATCAGCAAATCTCCCCGCCACTCCAGGTAGCGGCAGCGCAGCAATTGTGTGATGTGAACCTGCGTCAGGTTAAGCAGAAACCAGAGATCGGCCCACGTATCGGAGCTAAACTCAAGATTTTTACGTATCTCGTTGAATTCCAATGGCGTTATCCGATTATCCATCTCATGCGCTCCCGCAACAGCCTGAATAATCCTGAGTATCAGCACGGGAGCGAGACAGTGTGTAACCAGCAATGCGCAATGACCGCGTTTCAGTCCTCTGTACCGCTGTAAATAAATCCTCTACGCCTTCGTGGGCCAACATTGAGAACTCTCTTATGAATCATTATTCACCCGCAGCAACCACAGATAGCGCTGCGGATGTAGCGAATACACGCGCTTTTCTGCAGCAGGCCGTTGATCATTATCCCCGGCTGGCGGTGTTCAGCTTTACGCTGGGATTGCCATACCGCGAGAGCATGGCCGATTACCGTTCATTGTTTTTGCGTTTTCATACCGAAGTCTGGCAGCGGACCGGTGCATACTCACGGGAGCGTCAGCAGGCACGCCAGAATTCACCGCCAACGCTGCTACGCTGGATATGGGAGTCTGCCAGTGCGCCTGAATGCAAAATGGTGCTGCTGATGAATCTCGATACGCTGGGGAGAACCCGGGATGAAAGCGCTATGCAGGCGATAAGCGAAATGCTCAGTGACGCATGGCTGACGGTTACCGGCGCTGAACGCAACGGCGTAACGAGTATCACGCCAGTTATTCTAAATCGCTCGGGGTGGGGAACCTTCACGATGCCCTTTAACCTGCTCCGAACACAGGTTCAGTCGATGGCTGCACCCATAGCGACAGCGCGGACGGGAATAGCGGGTTAAGGCGTGCATTTTATCTGATTGTTCCCCTGAGACTGGCGACGATCACCGAATACACCGTAGCGCTTATCCGACATGTTTATCGAGGAGATTTCGGACAAGTATCGTTGCATGTTCACGGGCCTGCCGGATAAGGTCATCTTTATCGACAGTACGCCCGCAGTTAGCACAAGTGGTGCCGGTAACATCGGCCACATCGCTGATTTCTGTCCCACAGTGTACGGTGAGATCGTGGTTGCAGCCTGGGCATTTAAATGGAACGTTGCTCATCATTGTTGACCTTCTGCCAGAGGATATTAGTTGACCAGACGTATCAACGGCAGTGTAAATTCCGCAAGGCTCATTTGATCCCTGTTCAGAAGCAGCGTTGAGCTGTGGCAGTGGTCTGCCCGCAGACGAAAAAAACAGGGTTGAGCAAATTGTACTGAGCCACACCGATAACATAGCCTTTCTGGTTACACCTGCTTTCCCTGAATACCTGCGCTGCCAGCGTTCTTGCCTGTAGCCCTGCAGGAATACCCATCGGCGATGAATCCTTGTCTTCAAGACGCGCTGTTCTGGCAGCCAGGAACAACCTGTAACGATCTTTTTTTGCACGTTATCGTCACCCGCTTTGAGGATATCCGACGGTCATATCCGCTCTGATAATCGGCACGTGCAACATCAGTGCCACCAGGAGCCAGGTTTAACGGTTATCACCAGGACGAGAACATCATCATGACACCACATACCCCTGAACGTCTGCCGGACGGCGGAGCCCCGGGTATCCTGGACGCCTCAGCCAGGGCTAAGGCCGCCGCAGAACTGGAACAAAAAGGCAATTATGGCGAAGCTGCCCGATGGTGGCGGATGGCGGCAGAGGCCGCCCGCAATCCACGCCAGCAACACTGGCAGGAGTCCCGGGCCAGCTTGTGTGAACGCCGTCATCAGGCCCCGCTGTCACAGCCTGAGCGCTAAACCCGTTACCGGAGCGGCATACATGCGATACCTTTCCCCGATGCTCATCACTACCCTGACCGTGCTGTTAACGCCTCAGGTCAGGGCGGACAGCACGTCAATACTGCCCTGCGAAGCGTCAGATATTGCGGTGCATATCGATGACCCGGGCGGTGTTTACGGCGGAATGTCGCAAAGCGGTACGAGTCTGGTATTACGTAACACTGGCCCCGGGGCCTGCATGCTTCCGCTGCGACCGGTCCTGACCTTCAGCGATGCTGCACATCACCCGATGCCCGTTGAACGACGCACCGTCCGGGGCATGAATCCAGGACCGGTGCTGCCGCCGGTGACTGTGCCTGCCGATGGCGAGTTGCAGATACTGCTGAGCCGGGTGTCCAGCGGTGCGTCTGAAGGTGGCAACTGTATCCGTCCAGCGTTTGTTTCGCTGGACCTGGCTGGTGGAACGCTGACGGTGCCTTTTGACCGCCAGATGTGTGCGGCAAAAGGGAGTACCGGCTATTACTCGCAGTCGCTGACCGGTACGCCGTAAGTGAGTTGGGTATGAAAATCGGTTACCTGTTTCTACTGTCATTTTTGGGTGACCGTGGTCCTGCGGTTATGGTTTGTCCCGGGCGGGTATGCGCAGTCTGGGCAGTGATTTGTAGAGGAAGATAGCGGATATCAATGTTAAGGAAGATGAGGAATGGATGAAGTGGATCTGGCCAGCCAGGCCGAACAGATGAGGCTGGAGCATCTGGTTCGCAGCATAACGCGGGCGTCGCTGCCGCTGACCGGGCTGTGCCACAATTGCAGTGCTCTCCTGAAGGACGTGCATTTCTGCGACGCGGACTGCCGGGATGATTATGATAAACGGCAGCAGTTTCACCTGCGTCGTTAAAATCTCAGTGCAAATGGCCGTGGGATGAACAGCCATCCTCGGCATTTTTAATGCCTGTTGTGCATCAGAACTATGCCCATTTTTCATTTTCTTCATGTCCGTTGCCGTTTATACATTAGCGCACTACACCATCGTGGTGATGCAAGGGTATTAACGGGGACAAGAATGAAAAGTTTATCAGGTAAAACAGCACTCGTTACCGGGGCCGGTAGCGGCCTCGGCAGAGAAATCGCGTTATTGATGGCTTCTGAAGGCGCGTCGGTCGGTATTGCGGATCTCAGTCTGGCCTCAGCCGGTAAGGTTGTCCGGGAAATCCAGCTTGCTGGCGGTGAAGCGCTTGCCATTGGCATGGATGTCTCGGACGAGCAGCAGACTCAGGATGGAATCGACGCGCTGGTGAGTCGTTATGGCAGTCTTGATATTCTGGTATCGAATGCGGGCATACAGATTGTCAGCCCCCTGGATGAATACCCGTTTGCTGACTGGCGGAAGATGATGGCTGTTCATCTTGACGGGGCATTTCTGACCACCCGGGCGGCACTGAAACATATGTATAAAAAACCGCAAGGGGGGACAGTGATTTATATTGGCTCCGTGCATTCGCATGAGGCATCCCGGCTGAAGGCGGCTTATGTGACCGCCAAACATGGGCTGATGGGGCTGGCTAAGGTGGTCGCGAAGGAAGGAGCTGTTCATAATGTTCGCTCGCATGTGGTTTGCCCGGGCTTTGTTGATACACCGCTGGTCAAAAAGCAAATTCCTGAGCAGGCCCGTGAGCTGGGTATCAGCGAAGAGGACGTCGTTAAAAATATTATGCTGACGGAAACCGTTGACGGGCAGTTTACGTCGGCGGCTGATATCGCCGAAACAGTACGTTTTCTGGTGACATTTCCTTCAATGGCGCTGACCGGGCAGTCAATTACGGTCAGTCACGGATGGGGAATGCGCTGATGAGTAAAACCATGCGACGCAGCTTACTCTCTGCTCTGGTGCTGGTGGTTTCCTGTTGTCATGGTGCCTGGGCAGTATCCGCTCAGGTGACCCGGGATACCCTCGGCACAATGGAGAAACAGTATCAACAGATGTGGGCGGAAGAAAATGGCCCACTGACGTTGGCCCCTCCGGCCCCCCTGGCGACGCTGTTATCATCGCTACCAAAAAACAGTAATAATCCAGAGTATAATACGCTCGACAGCCGTGATGCACTGGCTGTGCTGACACAAAAGTATGTGACGGATAAACAATCCGTATCCCGGATTATCAATGTGGATGTCGCGGTGCCGGGACGAAAAGTTCCTGTGCGGATCTACAACCCGCATCCGGATATGGCAACCGGGGTGATCTTCTTCATTCATGGCGGAGGGCATTTGAGCGGTTCGGTGGATGTTTACGACCCGCTAGCCCGGCACCTGGCGGCTGCAACCGGCAATACCGTGGTGGCAGTGGACTATCGTCGGGCACCTGAGTCCCCTTATCCGGAAGGACTTAATGATGCGCATGATGTACTGATGCAGGTTTACGCCATACTGGACCAGAACCATGTGCCCTGGAAGCCGCAGCTGACCCTGATCGGGGATAGCGGCGGTGGGGCATTCAGCGCCACGATTGCCGGTGATTTACAGACTGAACACCCGGGCTTTATATCCCGACTGGTGCTGATTTACCCCAGCCTGGATTACACGCTCTCCTGGCCTTCCGCTGATGAAAACGGGCAGGGTAAATTGCTTGATAAAAGCAAGGTGGCCTGGTACTTCAGCCAGTATTTTCAGCATAATGAAGACCGGGCGTCGCTCTCACCGCTGTACCGGCCTGTCACGCGGGCGTTTCCGCCCACACTGATTTTTAGTGGCGGGCTTGATCCGCTGAGGGATGAAGATTTTGCCTTTGTCGCCAGACTGAAAGGCGCAGGTGTGCCGGTAAAACATGTGCATTTTCCGGGGATGGTGCATGCATTTCTGATGCTGGAGAACCTGGTACCACAGCAAACCGCGCAGGTTTATCAGGCTACCGCTGATTTTATTGCCACACCTGTCCATTAGGTCTGAAGGGCAGTTTCCGCAACTGCCCTTGTTATTTCGTTAATTAAATGTTACCAGTTCATAGTATGCTCTGTTTTCATCAGGATAAAAACTCAGTCCTTTAAGCCTGCTGTCTGGTCGCTGCCAGCACAATTTCGCGGATACAGACGTTTTGAGGCTGCAGGTAAGCAAAGCGAATGGTCTTTGCCACATCCTCAGCAGAAAGCACAACACCCCCCATATCCTGTTTCCAGGCCTGGTAACCCGACTTTATCTCTTCGTCAGTCGTATGGCTCAGCAGCGCCGTTTCCACGGCCCCTGGCGCGATGGTGATAACCCTGACGCCGTGTGGGGCCAGTTCTTCACGAAGATTCTCGGAAATACCGTGCACAGCTAATTTCGTCTCTACTATGAGACGACAATAACTCAGTCCGCGCATTGACTCAGCATTTTTGTTACTCAACGCGCACTGTTGCCTCACCAAAATTGTTACTTTGGCTGTGTGATAAATAATCAGTCAGAGGTGCGCCTATGAGCAATGCATTGTTGCCTATGGATACCCGTCGTCAGCTTCTGCGGGCGCTGAAAACACGCTATCAGGCAGCCAGTAAAGCCGAGAAAACCCGGATCCTCGAAGAGTTCATACTGATCAGTGGGTACCATCGTAAATCAGCAATCCGGTTACTGAATGGTGCCGTCACCAGCGGTAACCAACGGCGTCGATCAGCCGTGGCTCGTTCAGTTTATGGCGCAGCTGTTCAGCAGGCTCTGATCGTACTGTGGGAAGCTTCAGATCGGTTGTGCGGTAAGCGTCTCAAGGCGTTACTGCCCCAGCTTATTCCGGCGATGGAGAAACACGGGCATCTCAGTCTGAATCCGGTACTCCGCGAGCAGCTTCTGAAAGTCAGTGCATCGTCCATCGATCGCCTGTTGAAAGAAGCACATACCACCGCCGGTAAAAAGCGTAACCGGACGGTTAACCGCGTCAGTAAAAGTATCCCGGTCAGAATGTTCACCGAGCATGAGCGGCATTCTCCGGGATTTATGGAAATGGATCTTGTGGCGCACTGTGGTCGGCATCTCTCTGGTACCTTTTTGTGGACGCTGTCGCTGACCGATATCGCCAGTGGATGGACAGAATGTGTGGCATTACCGGCGCGTAACGCTGAGTTGATCATCCGGGCTGTTGATAAGGTTCAAAAAAGTCTTCCATTCCCACTTCTCGGCCTTGATGTTGATAACGGGGCCGAATTTATCAACGAAGCCTTGTTTGAATACTGTTCAGCCAGGTGTATCGCACTGACCCGCTCGCGGCCATACCGGAAAAACGATCAGGCCTGGATAGAGCAAAAAAATGGTTCTGTGGTCAGAAAGCTTGCGGGATACGGCCGTCTTGACGGTGAACCGGCGGCAAAAGCAATGAACCAGATGTACATGGCTAATCGACTATTTATTAACTTTTTTCAGCCATCGTTCAAGCTTCTGGATACGCAACGCATTGGCGGGAAAACGGTTCGCAGGCATGATGCTCCCAAAACGCCTTATAATCGCCTGATAGAACTACATACTCTGCGTTCTGAGCTCCGATGCCATTTTGACGATATCATCCACGCACTGGATCCTTTGAAGTTGCTGGAAACCATTCGACTTTATCAGCACCAGTTGGCGCGAATAGCTGTCGGAGATCCTGTTGGAGACAAAAACAGCGATTTAACCGCATTTTTGCAGGGCCTCTCCGTAGCCTGGCAGGAAGGCGCAGTGAATCCTTTGCATCATCCAGCACCATCAAAACCTCGCCACTGGCGAACTCGTGCAGACCCCTTCGCTGACGTCTGGAACGAAATAGAACGATGGCTTAAAGATGAACCGCAACTGGGCAGTACCGAATTACTTCTCAAACTTGAAGACGCACATCCGGGTCAATTTACTGAAGGTCATCGCAGAACACTGCAACGCAGGTTGCAGGAATGGCGGGTCAAGGTGGTCAGAGAACTGGTCTACGGAACTCGTGCCGATGGTAACATTTTAGCTGAAGCAAGAAAGTAACATTAACTGGTGAGGCAACACGTCCGCAAAACTAGTTGACGTCTAATAAATGACCTTTCTAATAGTTTAGTTGCCAGACCGTAGCAATGACAGGGTCAATGCCACAAGGTTCATCTTGTTTCTTCCGGTAGCTGTGACGACGCGTGGAATTTACTATATCACAGCGAAAAAACACTTTATGGAGCCGGGAAGCGGGAAAAAAGATCGCTATCGTCTGTACTCCGACGCCTGCTACTGATTTTTGGCAGGTGGCATCAGTCCATGATGAAGTCGGCGGTGGCTGTTCGGTGTAGTCTGCGTGGCAGGCTCCTGCTGTGCTTTTTCTATCGTGGCATTTTTTTCTTCCATGTACTGCGAGTTTTCGGGGTTAATCACGGGACCCGGTCCGAATACAAGCGGTGGTTGTGTCGGAGCGGCTGTGTTAACGCTGTTTGTTGAATCTGCTGCAATAGCGGAGACGGCAAACAGTGATGCTATCAGAATGGTGGGTAACTGGCGCATAGCGTTGTCTGCTTTATGGGGATCAGTCGATAGCATCCTGCCGGGAGCGGTGCGATATCAATTGCCAGGTGTGTTGCTGTTCATGACCCACGAGGTTTGCCAACCATCGCAGAGTCGGATTCATCGTGGAGGTTGCCCGATATCAGCGTCAGTTCACCACGTTGTATTCGCGTGATATAACGCCATTTACAGAACATGTCGGTCATATTTGTTTCCGACATCGCCTGTCCGATAGCGTGAGTAGGTCTGGTTGGCTGCTCGCCGACAATCGATAACAGCCGGGTGTCGAAATACTCGACAGGACGTTCTGTCAGTCGTTTGTTTTCGATAATGCGTATTCCTGCCCCCTGGTCTCGAAGTGTGACCCACTCATCAGCCAACTGGCGGCGAATAGCGGGTGTCGCAGTCTGGCGCTCAGCAAAACGTAACTTAAGTTGCCCGACGGGGAGCTGTGCAATTGCAGCGTGCGTTTGTCCGTCAGGATTATTCATATCGCGGGTATCGACCAGAACCTCCGTCACCCTGACGGTGTCATCCCGTAGCCACCAGCAAATACGGCGGCGAAGCAGTTGTTCGACAGGATGCGTTCCCGACCAGATGACGATTTCATCAGTATCGTCACTCAGGGAGCTAAGCTGCTGATGGACATCCTGAAAATGGTCGTCCAGTCCGTACCTGCATCTTCATCGGTCAGAGTAAATAAATCATGCCAGAAAGCGATGCGCTGAAGCGGAGATGCAGCATCTGCGTCAGTTAATGGACCCACACTGCAGTCATCGGCAATAGCTCTGATATCGGCATCAAACAGCGATTCGAGGCGTATCAGGGCCGAGCCAGCCTGGCATACGTGTCGGATAGTAGTTTTCATTTAACGTTCCTCCGAAATCGTGTCGTTATGTGCCAACTCAAATGATCAAACAAGATAGTCGTTCGTGCTGGTGGAGTCCAGAGCCTGCTGGTGTGGTGATTTATACTGTAAAATCAATTCGTTATTACCATGTTTAGGCGGATGCCGGAAATACCCGACCTGGTGATATGACGAAACCGCAGGAGCATCTCACCTGGGGGGGGCAGCAACATAAAAAATGCCCGCATGGACACGGGCAAAGAGAAAAAAGTTGAAGTAATAATCATCAGGATGCGATTGTCTTAACATCACTTTTTGAACGTCAGCACGGGACTGGCAATTGTCAAATTCTGTTCATCCAGCGAGAACTCACTGGTTGATACCGCCGTTCAGAGAAGTCTCCTGGGCTCCGGGTTTAGCGATAACCCGGTGTTTTCAACTTTTGCATCAATCTATTCCCTGCCTCACAATTAACCTAAAATTCACATTTGTAGCAGGATCTTTAATTTACATTTCGTTAACAATGTTAAACAATCAATAAATGAATAGTAAAAAATATTCACTATGGGCAATTATTTTGAAAAGCAGACTTTATCTTACCCAGTACGAAACGGAACAAATACTACGAGCGACGGAAGGTGAAAAAAATGGACTGCGGGATCGGTGCATGATCATGATGTGTTTTTATCATGGGCTGCGGATAAGTGAACTGCTTGCTCTCACCGTCAGGGATATCGATTTAGCGGGTGGAACAATTTTTATCCGGCGACTGAAGAATGGTTTCAGTACCGTCCATCCGCTCCAGCCAGACGAGCGCCAGCTCATAGGGGAGTGGATGAGTCGCAGACCGCTGTCGAACGAAGGATGGCTTTTCCCGAACGCAAAGGGGAACCACCTCTCCCGCCAGTATATGTACAAGCTACTGCGGCATTACGGATTATTAGCAGGGCTGGCGGTGCGGGTTCACCCCCATATGCTGCGCCATGCCTGCGGCTATGAACTCGCCGAACAGGGAATGGATACGCGATTAATCCAGGACTACCTGGGGCATCGTAACATTCGCCACACCGTGCACTACACGGCGGGCAATGCCGCCCGCTTTGCACAGACCTGGAAAAAACAGCGACTGGCGTTCGCAGGCAGTGAAGACGGGCTCGATGGTGAGAGAGCTGTTGTGGTTATCTGTGCGATACGCGTATTTATGACTCTGTTTCTGTCCGCGATGCGTTTATTACACCGTCATTCGCGACAATCGTCAGTCATCACTTAACTCCAGGCAGGATAAAGCAAAGCGTCATGGTAAACACCCTGTGGCGAAACCCCGTAAGCGGTAAGGTCGGCCTGGGGGCGTTTTCGCGCCAGGAGGTGCGCCGCTGGTTACCGGGTAGATAATTTTCAGTGCGTGTCCCGTGTCCCGTGTCCCGTGTCCCGACGCCTGCCATTGACAATCCTGACTACCGTTTCGACACTCTTCTGTGTCTGTTTTCCATGCCGATTTTCAGACCGGATACAGCGTATAACGGGTGGTTTGCGCTGTATCTGCTTCAATGGTGGTACTTTCGTCCTCTTTGACACAGCAAAAGGGGTTACCCCTGAAGGTACCGCCACCACTTCCGCCATAGCCAGTCCTCCGTTCTGAATATCAATACGGCAACAGGGGCGTCATCGGGTCCGGGCGTGGCGGTCATACTGTTCTGACAGCTTGTTCCTGATCGCGATAGTTTATCTGTTGGGTATATCTGGCCTGGGGAAGGACAACACCGCTGTAACGGCTGTCGGCAAGTATTACGAGGTGATGAACATGAGATTCGGTAAGCGTATTTATCTGGCCGCCATGCTGTCCGGTGTGGTGATGTTTACAGCATCGGTGCAGGCTGAAACCAGCAGGCTGACGATTGAATCAGGTGACAACGCGGAAAGTCGGCAGCAGGCAGCAATGGAAAAAGAGCAGTGGAATGATACACGTTCGTTACGCCAGAAAGTGAACAAACGGGCTGAAGCAGAGTGGGATAAAACCGATGCCGCGTTCGATGATCGTGACAATTGTGAGAAAAGCCCCAACGTCAATGCATACTGGGAGCCTGATACGCGTCGCTGCCTGGATCGCAGTACCGGCCATGTTATCACCCCCTAACCGGAGCCACATGCAAGGGGCTGCTTCAGACTGCCGGTGATTTAACTGTTGCTTCATTTATCATACAAGGAGAGAACCCTGTGGGTCGTATTAAATCCGTTAACACGCTTTGCCTGTCTGTGATTTTTTCGGTACTGCTTGCCGGTTGTGCGCCAGGTGCGAAAAAGGAAGGTACCGGTGGTTATATTGACGATACGGTGATCACTACAAAAGTCAAAGCGGCACTGCTGGCAGAAAAGTCACTCAAATCAACAGAGATTAACGTAGAAACCTTTAAAGGTCGCGTGCAGCTCAGTGGGTTTGTCTCGTCGCCGGATGCAGTGAAAAAGGCGGTGGCCGTTACGCAAAAAGTCAGCGGTGTACAGGCCGTTGAAAATGATATGCGGATCAGATAAACACGATTTGTGTTAAATGAAAGAGGGCCGGAGCGGATGTTTCGGCTCCCTGGCACTCTCCCTCCGGATTATCTCCTGAATGTTAAATTTGTGATCGCACCGGTTGATCATGCCCCGTTCCCGTGAAGAGCCTCCACTGGACCTTTTATGCTGACGGCGTAATCAGGTTCGTTCTTTGACAACGGATATCGTCGCGCTAAGAAAGCCATTCATCACGCTACTGCACACCAGCAGGCCCGTTCACTCGCTGCGGAGTATTTCTCCGGCGTGGTGACCTCACTGCTCCTCATCACACAACAACAGCAAAACAACATGGCGCATCAGCGCCAGCAGCCTGACCGTTCGCAGTCAACATCGCGTTCTGGTTCAGACACTCCACCAGAAAGAAAAATCAGACAGGTAACTTAATGAAAGAAAAAAATAAAACAGCAGCAGAACATCACGCGGAAAAACGTCGCTGGCTGAATGCCCACGACGACGGCTATCACAAGGCCATGAATAACCGCCAGGTACAGATGATTGCCATTGGTGGTGCGATTGGTACCGGATTATTTCTCGGTGCCGGTGCGCGTCTGCAGATGGCAGGCCCGGCGCTTGCACTGGTGTATCTGGTCTGCGGGGTATTCTCGTTCTTTATTCTGCGCGCACTGGGAGAACTGGTGCTGCACCGGCCGACCAGCGGCAGTTTTGTGTCGTATGCCCGTGAGTTTCTCGGTGAAAAAGCCGCGTTTGTGGCAGGCTGGATGTACTTCATAAACTGGGCAATGACCGGTATTGTCGATATTACGGCTGTCGCGCTGTACATGCACTACTGGGGCGCTTTTGGCGGTGTACCGCAGTGGGTGTTCGCGCTGGGGGCACTGGCGATTGTCGGGACCATGAACCTGGTGGGGGTGAAATGGTTCGCCGAGATGGAGTTCTGGTTTGCGCTGGTCAAGGTGCTGGCAATCGTGGCGTTTCTGGTGGTGGGCACGGTGTTCCTGGGCAGCGGTAAGCCGCTGGACGGTCATGCCACCGGGTTTCATCTGATTACCGGCAACGGGGGGCTGTTCCCGCACGGCCTGCTGCCTGCGCTGGTACTGGTGCAGGGCGTGGTGTTTGCCTTTGCCGCTGTCGAACTGGTGGGGACGGCCGCCGGTGAGTGTGAAAATCCGGAGAAGACCATTCCGAAAGCCATCAACGGTGTTATCTGGCGTATCGGACTGTTTTACTTTGGCTCGGTGATGCTGCTGGTTCTGCTCTTACCGTGGACCGCGTATCAGGCGGGACAGAGTCCGTTTGTGACTTTCTTTTCGAAGCTGGGTGTCCCTTACGCCGGCAGTATCATGGACCTTGTGGTGCTGACAGCGGCGCTCTCCAGCCTGAACTCGGGACTGTATTCCACCGGGCGTATCCTGCGTTCGATGTCGATGGGCGGGTCGGCACCGAAGTTCATGTCGAAAATGAGCCGGCAGCAGGTGCCTTACGCGGGGATTCTGGCGACGCTGGCGGTCTATGTGGTGGGGGTATTCCTTAATTATCTTGTGCCTTCGCAGGTGTTTGAGATTGTGCTGAACGTGGCCTCCATAGGGATTATCTCTTCCTGGGCCTTTATCGTGGTGTGCCAGCTGCGCCTGCGTAAGGCGATTAAGGAAGGAAAGGCTGCGGATATCAGCTTTAAGCTGCCCGGCGCGCCGGTGACCTCCTGGCTGACGCTGCTGTTTTTGTTCAGCGTGCTGGTGCTGATGGCGTTTGACTACCCGGACGGCACGTACACTATCGCCTCGATTCCGTTACTGGCGGTCCTGCTGGTGGCGGGATGGTTTGGCGTACGTGAGCGGGTAAATGAGGTTCACCGTACCGCGCCGGTACATCCGGACGATGAGCGCCAGCCGGAGGCGGTAACGCTGACGGAAGAGTTTTCCCGCTGACCCCGGGCGGGGGCTGAATGCCACTGCCGATCAGTGGCATTCAGTGTTGTATGAAAAGGAGTTTTCACGATGAGTATGACAAAAATGATGTGGTGTCTGGTACTGCTTTTAATTCTGGCGATGATGGGCTGCGTGGCAGCCCTGGAGGCCGGCTCCATCTCCAGATATATCGCACTCAACGCCATGGAGCGGGCCATAAGTGCCTTCTACCCGGAAATCAAAAAAGCTGCGAACGTTTCCGTTGTGCTCGCCTCTTACCGCGTGGACAGTTCGAGGGGGCCGCACTTTATGCATATTGATGCCGTGGCGGATGTCAGGTTTCGTGAAGGCGATACCGTTGTCTGCAGGAGAATACAGGTGCGTGACGTGGGGGAGTTTGAACCTATCCCGGATGAAGCCAGCACGATATCCGGCTGTGATTAACGACCATTCATGCTGATGGCTGAAGTTGTCGCCTGTGGGCAGTGCAGCGAAATGCTTGCCACAGGCAACCTCCCGCTTGCAGATATCAGTGGTACGTATTTATTCACAACGGGGACTCTGCAATGAAACCATTAACCGGAATTATCATCGCCGCGGCTGTCGTGTTCAGCGCTCAGGCTGCCCGACGGTGCTGCCAAATAGCCTGCATTCCACCTTTTCCGCCAGCCGTGTCCTCGTTATAATTCCCCGTATGAAAAAGAATCACACCGCATTACCACCCGAAGAGTCCATAGCCGACCTGGCGCATTTTGCCTGGTGCGCACTGGTCAGCTTACGCCTGACGCAGCAGGACGGCCAGACGCTGTCGCCGCTGACCATTCACACCTTTTTATTACGCTGGCTTGCCACCGCGCAAAAACAACGACGATTTCCGCGCTCTGTGGCGTCCGACATCGACAGTCTGCTACGACTCGGACGTCATCAAGGACCCGCAGCCGGGCTGTTAAAGCGACTGGAATACCTCCACCAGTCCTGTACGGAGCCGCTGGCGCACCAGTCTGACCTCTTCAGGTTAACGCTCGCAATTGAGTATCTCAAAGCGCAGGGCTGGGTGAATGCGGTGGTATCTGATGAAGAATGGGAACCCGGGGCGCTGTATACCGAATACGCAGACGTATCCGCGCTGCTGGTAAAAAAATCCGAACTGCAGCGCCATTTTACCGAACAGGGCCAGCAGTCCGCGCCGGTGGAATTTATCGTCGTTGGTGATCCCCGTGTTGCTGGCGATGCGTTTGACGCGCGGGAGCTGCGTTACACAACGGGTGAGCAACGCGCGGGATGGTGTTTGCTGTCACTGTTGCCAGCAGCAGATGCGAACGTTCCTGCAGTGCAGATTGCTACAGGGAAATGACCGTGGGGCGAATTGACTACCAGACAGAGAAATATCAGTTCTCATGCGATGGCGAGACGCCCCGTCAGACCCGACAGTGGGCGGATGTGCTGGGAGAATGCCGACAACTGAAGGCCAGAGCGGAAGAACGGCTGCGTATTGCCCTGCTGAACGTCGATTACGTCACCAGCTTCGAGCTGCCTTTTCGGCTGTTGCTGATACGTACGCCACAGTTGATCGCCGACCTGCGCAATGAACTGCAGCTTAATCAGAAAGAGGCTGTCTTCAACGGGAAGCGTTTTGGTTGCGTCTGGAGCCTGCAAACCGATCTCAGCGCAATACCGGACGAGTTTCAGTACCGCATGGTCACCCGCATCCGGAGAGTCGATTCCACTGGTGTAACGGCCACGCCTTATCAGCAGATCGCCAGAGAAGTGAAAGCACCGCGCGAACGGCTCAGACTGGCGCTGGAAAGCAGGCTACAGGTAACCGCACTCGACGGGCTCTTCTGGTTCGGCACTCAGCGGATCGCCGCCGATGTGCAGGGGCTTCGCAAAGCGGGTATGGCGATCGCTACCTCCGAAACAGAGGTTTTTGACAATCTTACCGGTACGACTCGCCTGATCCCGGTTTACCGGCTTTCTGCGGATGAGTAACTTTTCGGTGCTTGCTTCTGCCCGTCTCCCTGCGAGAACGTGCAGAAGTTGCGGTGGATCCCACTAGCGTCGGGGTGAAACAGCGGTAAATTCAACGAAGGATTTGCTTAAAAGACCACGAGCCACGGTGGCTGACCAACGGCTTACCTGGTAGCACCAGGCACCGCAACACTTTATTAAAATTTATTTCTCCTTCAGTTGTTCCGAACTGATATGTTTCATCCTGGCATTGAATGAACGAGAGTTTTATTCGTTCATTTATTTTTTCGCATCATGCAATTTTAGTGGGGCAATTTATGAATTCCCGTTGGGAAATGAAGTGGATGGCTTATGTATTAATAATATCCAGTCTGATGGCTCGCGCGGCGTTTGCAGGTAACTCCCGATATCCGGAATTTAATGAGTCTGGAGGGCATGCGATACATCGTGATAATTATGGTGAGTTTATTGCCAGACTGGTATCGACACTTTACAGCATGGATCCAAAAGGATGTTCAGGTGCGGCATATCAGTGCAGCGGGATAATGGTATCCGGATTTGAACGTGCGGATGATTACTGGATGAAGGCATTTCCGGTACAAAGTAAAATATCATTATCTTTTTTGACCAAAAGAACGGTAAGCCCTCAGGATGATGTCTTTCAGGGGAGTGGGTTTATGCTGTGGCCTGGCGGTCTGATTAAACGATACTCCAGTCGTGATGTGTTTGAACAGAAATTTACCTGCGCCTTTCCCACTGATGGCGGAACTGGCTATGAACTGAAGGCTGGCTGTGGAGGAACCCCTCCCATTCAGTATTGTCAGAAACAGCACATTGAAAATGCGAGTGATTATCTGGCTGCTTATGGTGATCTTCTGAATCGCTGTGGATTTGCTCTTGGTGTCAGTGCTGACAAAGACCGGTCGGCATTTGAAACAACACTGCAGTTACAGGATTATAATATCCGCAAAAAACTGGTTTATCCTTATAACGAAGTCCTGATTAAAGGGTGGGATAAATATGCGCCTGAGAAGATCCCCTTACTGGGTTTCTTTTATGTGGATGTGAAGAGTAAACTCACCCCCTCCGGAGATATCTATATAGTGCAGAAAAATCAGTTGGATTTTTATAAGAAAACGCACCTGTTTGCTCCGGTCATTCGTATCACGGGGGACAGCTGGATGAATGTATCATTCAGATATGTTGAAAGTGACCAGTCCACTAAAATTCCGGATGTAACTGATGTTGTTGTTGATAAAAACAGTATGGCTATTTTATCCCATCCCCATAAATGATGCTCCAGTATACCGGCTCCTGTATATAAAGCAGTATTGAAATAGACCGGTAACAGACCCGAAATTTGTACGTCGGTCACTGCGACTGATTAGCCTTATCGATTTACCGGAGCAGGGCCTTCGTCACGTCCAGCATGCATCTCCTGAAGTCGTTGCCGGACTGCGCTTAATAAATGGCGAAGCTCTTCCTCCTCCCGACTTGAAGGTTCCTGAAAGACCTGGTGGGCAAAATTGACTGCATTTAGCGCATTAGCAAGGTCGTCATTACTCATTCTTTTTTTCCGCCAGAAGGGTTATGGATGAATATTTTAAACTAACCATCAGGACGTAAGCGGCTCATATAGACCGTCTATCGGTAGACCTCCGGTTCCGGGAAAATAA
>NZ_JBDKEE010000025.1:0-60829 GCF_051130085.1 Enterobacter sp. PTB | reverse complement strand
GTCGATGACGGCAGATTTACAGTCTGCTCCCTTTGGCCGCTCGGGAACCCCACCAGGGGTAATTCAAATTTTGAGGTAATGCTGAGAGATGGTGGTGGGGGAAGGATTCGAACCTTCGAAGTCGATGACGGCAGATTTACAGTCTGCTCCCTTTGGCCGCTCGGGAACCCCACCACGGGGTAATGCTATTTACTGGCCTGCTTCCTGCTGGAAGCGGGGCGCATCATATCAAATGAGACGCCCCTGTAAAGCGTTACCACAATAAAAATAAACTGGTTGCCTGAATTTTACGCGTTAAGCTGTAAAGCTAACCAGTTCATTTTCTTGTCGATTAAAGAATAATCGTTCTGTTACCGTAAACGAACACACGTTGCGCCAGCACCTGATAAAGCGCACGACTGAGTACGTTCTTCTCTACGTCACGCCCGGCGCGCATCATATCTTCTGCGGTATAGGTGTGATCCACGTGAATCACGTCCTGCATAATGATTGGGCCTTCGTCCAGGTTGTCATTCACGTAGTGCGCGGTGGCGCCGATGATTTTCACACCGCGTTCGTACGCCTGGTGATAAGGACGTGCACCGATAAAGGCTGGCAGGAATGAGTGATGGATGTTGATGATCTTGTTCGGGAAACGCGCCACGAAAGATGGGGTCAGCACACGCATGTATTTCGCCAGTACCACGTAATCCGGGTTATGCGCTTCGATAGCATTGGCCATCAGGTTGTCATGTTCTTCACGGGTATGGCCTTCATGGCTGACCAGCTCAAACGGAATATCAAAACGTTCAACCAGCGTGCGCAGCGTCTCGTGGTTACCGATAACGGCAGCGATTTCAACATCGAGGCCACCGTAGTTTGCTTTCATCAACAGATCGCCAAGACAGTGGGCTTCTTTCGTCACAAGAATAACAACGCGACGACGGCCAGCGGGTGTCAGTTCACGCACGGAGCCTTCAGGCAGCGCGCTGTCGAGATCGGCAAGCAGGGTGGTGTCGTTGAAAATCCCTTCGAGTTCGGTACGCATAAAGAAGCGTCCGGTACGGTGGTCAACGAACTCGTTGTTCTGCACGATATTCAGTTCATGCTTATAACAAATGTTGGTAATTCGTGCGATCAGCCCTTTTTGATCGGGACAGATGGTGCGCAGAACTTTACGTTGTAGTGATTGCATCGCCGGGAAATCCTGTTTGAGTATTTGCGAAGTCTGGGTTGTCAGGCATTACTGCCCGCAACACTTTTTAAATTTTTTACCTGAACCACAAGGGCAGGGATCGTTACGACCAAACTGTGGGCGCGTTCCGTCAATATAATACCATTGCCCGCTTTCCTTTAAGAACCGGGAACGTTCGATAATGGCACCGGGCTTATTGCGTTCGATAAAGCGGGCAACGAAGCTGACATAACCTTCATCAGCATCACTTCCCGTTGACGATTCATAGACGGTAAGGCCGAGCCATTGGGTATTAGCAAATCCGGCTTCAATATCCTGTCTGAAATCGGCAGCGTGGCAGGACGGGTGCCAGGTTTTAATCAGGTAGTCTGCGTCTTTGATCACAAAAGCAGTATACCGTGAACGCATGAGGTGTGACGGGTCTGGTGCAACCTGATCGCCAGACAGATATCGCTGGCAACATAGGCTATACTCCAGAGCGCTACCACAAGGGCAGAGTTGAGACACGATTCTCTTCCTGGAACAAAAAATAAGGGCGTTAAACGCTTCGGGTAGCACCATGTTAACTGAGCAGTTGCGTTGATGCTATGTCAGGAATCCAGGGGACGTAAAACAGGGCTAATGAGAAAGGTTAAAATTGGACTGGCGCTGGGCTCAGGTGCAGCCCGGGGATGGTCGCACATCGGCGTGATAAATGCCTTAAAGCAGATGGGCATTGACGTTGATATTGTTGCAGGGTGTTCAATCGGATCGCTTGTGGGGTCCGCATACGCGTGTGGAAAGCTTCCGGAACTTGAAACCTGGGTACGCTCCTTCAGTTACTGGGACGTATTGCGCCTGATGGATCTCTCGTGGCAGCGCGGTGGGTTGCTGCGCGGTGAACGGGTCTTTAACCAGTTCCGTCAGATTATGCCTCTCGATGACTTCAGTCATTGTCAGTTACCCTTCGGTGCCGTTGCGACGAACCTCAGTACCGGCCGCGAACTCTGGCTTACCGAAGGGGATATCCATCTTGCCGTTCGCGCGTCCTGCAGCATGCCGGGCTTAATGGCCCCTGTTCCGCACAACGGTTACTGGCTTGTCGACGGAGGCGTTGTTAACCCGGTCCCCATTTCCCTGACCCGCGCTATGGGTGCCGATATCGTTATTGCTGTGGATTTACAGCACGACGCTCATCTGATGCAACAAGACCTGATGCCAGTCAATCTTCAGAGTGAAGATGCCGAGGGCGAAAAACTGGCCTGGCATGAGCGTCTGCGCGGACGTCTCGGGCGCATGGCCGCCCGGCGTGCGGTAACTGCACCCACGGCGATTGAAATTATGACGACCTCAATCCAGGTCCTGGAGAACCGCCTCAAGCGCAACCGCATGGCTGGCGACCCGCCGGATATTCTGCTTCAGCCGTATTGTCCGCAAATTTCTACCCTTGATTTCCATCGGGCTGAGGCCGCCATCGCAGCGGGCTCGTTAGCCGTCGAAAAGAAAATAGATGAGTTGCTGCCTTTTGTGCGAACAGCACGTTAAGCACCTTTTTTTGACTACTTCAGCAAAATCTGACAGGCGACAGTGCCGATAGCATGCCACTATGTAGTTACTGTCAGCCAGGGGAGGAACCATGACGAAGCCATTGGCCGGAAAACACATTTTGATTGTTGAAGACGAGCCCGTTTTCCGATCGCTACTGGATTCGTGGTTATCATCACTGGGGGCAAACACTTCACTGGCTGACGATGGCATCGACGCGCTGGAAAAAATGGTCAATATCACGCCTGATCTGATGATTTGTGACCTTGAAATGCCACGGATGAATGGACTGAAGCTGGTCGAACATCTGCGCAATGAAGCCAACCAGATGCCGATACTGGTGATTTCCGCCACAGAGAACATGGCGGATATAGCCAAAGCCTTGCGTCTGGGGGTTCAGGATATTCTGCTTAAACCGGTTAAAGATCTTAACCGGCTTCGTGAAACCGTCTTAGCCTGTCTTTATCCAAATATGTTTAATTCCCGGGTTGAGGAAGAGGAACGCCTTTTCCAGGACTGGGACGCCTTAGTGAGTAATCCCCCTGCGGCGGCGAAACTGTTGCAAGAACTTCAACCGCCGGTACAACAAAATATTTCTCACTGTCGTGTGAATTATCGTCAGCTGGTGGCCGCTGACCAGCCAGGGCTGGTGCTCGATATTGCGCCATTATCGGATTCAGACCTTGCATTTTATTGTCTTGATGTCACCCGGGCAGGGGATAATGGTGTATTAGCCGCGTTATTACTTCGCGCGCTATTTAACGGGTTGCTGCAGGAACAACTCTCCCATCAGGGACAGCGGCTTCCCGAGTTAGGCAGTTTACTCAAACAGGTAAACCAGCTTTTTCGTCAGGCCAATTTACCCGGACAGTTTCCGCTGTTGGTAGGTTATTACCACAGCGGTTTGAAAAATCTTATCCTCGTTTCCGCGGGGCTTAATGCCTCGCTGAATACCGGGGAACATCATATTCAGGTCAGTAACGGTGTCCCGCTTGGAACATTGGGTACGGCTTATCTTAATCAAATTAGCCATCGTTGTTCCTCCTGGCAGTGCCAAATTTGGGGTGCCGGGGGACGGCTACGCTTAATGTTGTCCACGGAATAAGCAGTTGGAACTTAATTTTAAGATTGCTTTACCTGTGATTTATGGGGAGTGCTACTATCGCTGCCCGGAATCATGCGTATTTGTCCTAATTGATCGGCAACGCGTTCTTTTCAGACCCGGACTGCGGGATGAGGCTGATATACTTAACGCGTTATTTATTGCATAAAAGTTCAAAACTTGAACAGCTCAGGAGAATTTGAATGGCTGCCCTAAATTCGAAAGTCAGAAAGGCCGTCATCCCGGTAGCGGGATTGGGGACCAGGATGTTACCAGCAACTAAGGCGATTCCTAAAGAGATGCTGCCTCTGGTTGATAAGCCATTAATTCAGTATGTCGTTAACGAATGTATCGCGGCCGGCATTACTGAAATTGTGCTGGTTACACATTCATCAAAAAACTCTATCGAAAACCACTTCGATACAAGTTTTGAACTCGAAGCCATGCTGGAAAAACGTGTTAAGCGCCAGCTGCTGGAAGAAGTTCAGTCTATTTGCCCGCCACACGTCACCATTATGCAGGTGCGTCAGGGTCTGGCTAAAGGTCTGGGCCACGCAGTCATGTGTGCGCATCCCGTTGTAGGCGATGAGCCTGTTGCGGTGATCCTGCCTGACGTTATTCTGGACGAATATGAATCAGATCTTTCTCAGGACAATCTGGCTGAGATGATCAAACGCTTCGATGAAACAGGCAGCAGCCAGATCATGGTTGAACCTGTGGATGACGTTACCGCTTACGGTGTTGTTGACTGCAAAGGCGTTAACCTTGAACCGGGTGAGAGCGTGCCGATGATTGGCGTGGTTGAGAAGCCTAAAGCCGACGTAGCGCCTTCTAATCTGGCGGTTGTAGGTCGTTATGTCCTGAGTGCTGAAATCTGGCCTCTGCTGGCGAAAACGCCTCCAGGAGCGGGTGATGAAATCCAGCTTACCGATGCCATTGATATGCTGATCGAGAAAGAGACCGTTGAAGCTTACCATATGAAAGGTAAGAGCCATGACTGCGGTAATAAGCTCGGTTATATGCAGGCGTTTGTAGAATATGGCATTCGCCACAATACGCTCGGTGAAGAATTTAAAGCCTGGCTCAAAGAGAGCGCGGGTATTAAGAAATAACTCAGGCTTCATTTGATCTGAACCGGTGAGGCTCTGCCCACCGGTTTTTTTATGCCCATAACACGCCGTCATCACGTCCGATTGTAAGGCAAACTAAATAGCCAAATAACGCTTTATGACAGAGTGTAAGGGGATGTTTGCGGTAAATTGCGGGTAAAAAAAATCCCGCATTACGCGGGATTTTTCTGGAAGCGAGATGATTAATCCTTGATCAGGAAGTCATCCAGCTGTTTACCTTGCTCGTCCATTGCTTTCTTGATAACAGCAGGAGTACGACCCTGGCCGGTCCAGGTTTTAGTTTCGCCGTTCTCGTCAACATAGCTATATTTAGCAGGACGAGCAGCGCGTTTTGCTTTGGTACCGGTTTTAGCTGCAGCCATGCTGTTCAGCAATTCATTTGGATCGATACCATCAGCAATCAGCATTTCACGATATTGCTGCAGTTTACGAGTACGCTCTTCGATTTCAGCAGCAGCAGCGCTTTCTTCTTCGCGACGTTCATTAACTACAACTTCTAATTTTTCCAGCATTTCTTCAAGCGTTTCGAGGGTACATTCTCTTGCCTGCGCACGAAGAGTACGGATGTTGTTCAGAATTTTAAGTGCTTCGCTCATTGTAGTAATCTCAAACTTATAATGGGGGGTGGTTTGTTGTCCTAATAATAGAGCGATAAATTCAGTTGTGCAATAGCTGGGAATGTAAGGAATTCAAAAAATAGTGAATATTGCCGCTATTATTAATTACGCTAACTTAAATTTCATAACCCGCCAGTCCCGCTTGTTATCACGTAAAGTGGCTTAACGCAGTCGATTGCATCTTTTTTTTGTGACATTTGCCTCAGGAATTATAGTTGCGGCGGATAAATATCAGCCTTTTGTATTAGTTTACACCGGGTATGTTAAGGCAGAAATAGTTAATAAATAGTGAATTTTAATGAACGATGATTCCACTATAAAATGAAGTGTTATGTTTGGCTGACCCTATAACATATTGGCTGGGCTGGATGCGTTTACTTCATGTTTTAACGCATTATTTTTACAAAATGCCGGCGGTAAACCTCGCGCTGAACCGCATAGTCTGTGCGTCGTATCGCTGATAACCAGACAAAATATGGTACAATGAATCATCGGTAATATTACACATTGATTAGGGTTTTACGGCCAATGGCACAACTTTATTTCTACTATTCGGCAATGAATGCCGGGAAATCGACAGCGCTACTGCAATCCTCATACAATTACCAGGAACGTGGGATGCGTACCGTTGTTTATACGGCTGAAATTGACGACCGCTTTGGTGCAGGGAAGGTGAGTTCCAGAATAGGCCTCTCATCGCCTGCGAGGCTGTTTAACCCGCAAACTGACCTGCTGGAGGATATCCGCACAGCGCATGCTTCACAGCCCATCCATTGTGTTCTGGTTGATGAAAGCCAGTTTCTGACGCGTGAGCAAGTTCATGCGCTTTCAGAGGTTGTCGATGAGCTTGATATTCCCGTTCTGTGCTATGGGTTGCGCACTGACTTTCGTGGTGAGCTATTTGCCGGCAGCCAGTATTTACTTGCGTGGTCGGATAAACTCGTTGAACTTAAAACCATCTGTTTTTGCGGCCGTAAAGCCAGCATGGTGCTTCGCCTCGACCAGGCCGGAAAACCCTATGCTGATGGCGAGCAGGTGGTCATAGGAGGCAATGAGCGCTACGTATCGGTGTGCCGTAAGCATTATAAGGAAGCGTTGATTGTCGGCTCACTGACGGCGCTTCAGCCTGACAACCGCAAATAATCCTTCATAGTAAAATGCAGACATAAAAAAACCCGCCAGAGGCGGGTTTTTTATCAGGCTGTCAGTTACGCGTTTTTCTTCGCTTTCTTGTCAGCTTTAATGACAGGTGCGTCTACTTTCACAGCAACAGTGTCATTTTCTTTGAACTCGCGGCCGTAGAAGGTATCCAGCAGGATCTGTTTCAGCTCAGAGATCAGCGGGTAGCGCGGGTTGGCACCGGTACACTGGTCATCGAATGCATCTTCAGACAGCTTATCAACATGCGCGAGGAAGTCAGCTTCCTGAACGCCCGCTTCACGGATAGATTTAGGAATACCCAGCTCAGCTTTAAGACTTTCCAGCCATGCCAGCAGTTTCTCAATCTTCGCCGCAGTACGGTCGCCCGGTGCGCTCAGACCCAGGTGGTCTGCGATTTCAGCGTAACGACGACGTGCCTGTGGACGGTCGTACTGGCTGAAAGCAGTCTGCTTGGTTGGGTTGTCGTTCGCGTTATAACGGATAACGTTGCTGATCAACAGGGCGTTCGCCAGACCGTGAGGAATGTGGAACTGTGAACCCAGTTTGTGTGCCATTGAGTGGCAAACACCCAGGAAGGCGTTAGCAAACGCGATACCGGCGATGGTTGCTGCACTGTGAACACGTTCACGGGCAACCGGGTTTTTAGACCCTTCATTATAAGACGCTGGCAGGTTTTCTTTCAGCAGTTTCAGAGCCTGCAGAGCCTGACCGTCAGAGAACTCAGAAGCCAGGACGGAAACGTAAGCTTCCAGGGCGTGAGTCACTGCATCCAGACCACCGAACGCACAGAGTGATTTCGGCATTTCCATGACCAGGTTGGCATCAACGATAGCCATGTCTGGCGTCAGCGCGTAGTCAGCCAGTGGGTATTTCTGACCGGTTGCATCGTCGGTTACAACGGCAAACGGCGTGACTTCTGAACCTGTACCGGAAGTGGTGGTAACGGCGATCATTTTCGCTTTTACGCCCATTTTCGGGAACTTGTAGATACGTTTACGGATGTCCATAAAGCGCAGCGCCAGTTCTTCGAAGTGTGTTTCTGGGTGCTCGTACATAACCCACATGATTTTCGCGGCGTCCATTGGGGAACCACCACCCAGTGCGATGATCACATCGGGTTTGAAGGAGTTCGCCAGTTCAGCACCTTTACGCACTACGGTCAGGGTTGGGTCAGCTTCAACTTCAAAGAACACTTCAGTTTCAACGCCAGCCGCTTTCAGAACAGAAGTGATCTGATCTGCGTAGCCGTTGTTGAACAGGAAACGGTCAGTCACGATGAGCGCA
Source organism: Enterobacter sp. PTB (assembly GCF_051130085.1). Taxonomy (NCBI): domain Bacteria; kingdom Pseudomonadati; phylum Pseudomonadota; class Gammaproteobacteria; order Enterobacterales; family Enterobacteriaceae; genus Enterobacter; species Enterobacter sp. PTB. The sequence continues at coordinate 52,837 of NZ_JBDKEE010000025.1, read as the reverse complement.
CGTTTGTGGCCATCAGTAATCACTTCATCCAGCGCGATTGGCAGAGAGCCACGGCGGAAGTAGATAGATTTCGGAAGTTTGTGCCACAACATGTTTTCAGCTCGCTTAGCAACGGTTTTCTTGTTGATCAGGTGTTTTGGACCAACGTTTTCAGAGATGGAGTTACCACCCCAGGAACCACAACCCAGAGTCAGGGAAGGTGCGAGTTTGAAGTTGTACAGGTCACCGATACCACCCTGAGAAGCCGGGGTGTTAATCAGGATGCGCGCAGTTTTCATCATCTGACCGAAGTGAGCAACGCGCTCTGGCTGGTTATCCTGGTCGGTGTACAGGCAAGAGGTATGACCGATACCCCCCATTGCAACCAGTTTCTCCGCTTTTACTACCGCGTCTTCGAAATCTTTCGCACGGTACATAGCAAGCGTAGGCGAGAGTTTTTCGTGAGCGAACGGTTCGCTTTCGTCGACAACTTTAACTTCGCCGATCAGAATCTTGGTGGTTGCCGGAACGGTAAAGCCGGCGAGTTCAGCGATTTTATAGGCTGGCTGACCAACGATGGCGGCGTTCAGTGCGCCGTTTTTCAGAATGATATCCTGAACGGCTTTCAGCTCTTTGCCCTGCAGCATGTAGCCGCCGTGGCTGGCGAAACGTTCGCGAACCGCATCATAGACGGAATCTACAACAACAACGGACTGTTCAGACGCACAGATAACACCGTTGTCGAAGGTTTTAGACATCAGTACAGATGCAACAGCACGTTTAATATCGGCCGTTTCGTCGATAACAACAGGCGTGTTACCCGCACCTACACCGATAGCCGGTTTACCGGAGCTGTATGCTGCTTTAACCATGCCAGGACCACCGGTTGCCAGGATCAGGTTAATGTCCGGGTGGTGCATCAGGGCGTTAGACAGTTCAACAGACGGTTGGTCGATCCAGCCGATCAGATCTTTTGGCGCACCCGCAGCGATAGCAGCCTGCAGCACGATATCCGCTGCTTTGTTGGTAGCATCTTTAGCACGTGGGTGAGGGGAGAAGATGATTGCGTTACGGGTCTTCAGGCTGATCAGCGATTTGAAGATGGCAGTAGACGTTGGGTTAGTCGTTGGAACGATACCGCAAATAATACCGATAGGTTCAGCAATGGTGATGGTACCGAAGGTATGATCTTCAGCCAGGACGCCGCAAGTCTTCTCATCTTTATAGGCGTTATAGATATACTCTGAAGCAAAGTGGTTTTTGATCACTTTATCTTCAACGATACCCATGCCGGATTCAGCAACGGCCATTTTAGCGAGAGGGATTCGAGCATCTGCAGCAGCCAGAGCGGCCGCGCGGAAGATTTTATCAACCTGTTCTTGGGTGAAATTGGCGTATTCACGCTGGGCTTTTTTCACGCGCTCGACGAGTGCGTTCAGTTCAGCGATATTAGTAACAGCCATAATGCTCTCCTGATAATGTTTAAACTCTTTTAGTAAACCAGCGCTCGATACGTCTGACAGTATAGACAGAGCCACTACGACTTGCGTTAGATAAAGTAAAACAAAGAGTTACTTTATGCTCTGGCGCGCTAACTTACTAAAAGAGCCTTACCTTAACATCATCCCTTTGTGACAGGTGACCTTCCTGGGGGGCGTAATCAAGATTACTCACTTCTGAGTACGAAAATCATGATCTGCGTCAATTTTTCCCCAAGCTGATACCTTTCAGCAGGGTTATTTATTGTAGATATTTCCAGTGTTAAATAATTAAGTAACTATTGGAAGTGATGCTATCACTGATTCTACATCTGTTTAACATCCTGAAAGGATAACGTTTAGGCACAGATTTCTGGTGAAGTATGCTCATAAAAAGCGTATCTTCAGCGCGATTTTTCATGACAAAGTGTCAGTCCCGGGCATGTGCATAAGCGGAGCAAAACGTGATCCAAACGCTCTTTGATTTTCCAACGTATTTTAAATTTTTTATTGGTCTGTTTGCCCTGGTCAACCCGGTAGGGATCATCCCTGTCTTCATTAGTATGACCAGTTACCAGACGGCGGCGGCCAGGAACAAAACCAACCTCACCGCTAACCTGTCAGTGGCCATTATCTTGCTCACCTCGCTTTTCCTGGGTGATGCCATTCTCCAGCTGTTCGGCATTTCAATTGATTCTTTCCGCATCGCGGGTGGCATCCTGGTGGTGACCATTGCCATGTCGATGATCAGCGGTAAGCTGGGTGAGGATAAGCAGAACAAACAGGAGAAATCAGAAACCGCCATTCGCGAAAGTATCGGCGTGGTCCCGCTTGCGTTGCCTTTAATGGCAGGGCCTGGGGCGATCAGTTCCACCATTGTCTGGGGGACACGTTACCATAGCCTGATGCACCTGATTGGTTTTTCTGTCGCCATCGCTATCTTCGCACTGTGTTGTTGGGGTGTTTTCCGCATGGCACCCTGGCTGGTGCGCTGGCTGGGGCAAACGGGCATCAACGTTATTACGCGTATCATGGGGCTGTTGTTGATGGCGTTAGGCATCGAATTTATTGTCACCGGTATTAAAAGCATTTTCCCCGGCTTACTGCACTAATATTTCAAATGAAAGAACGGGGCCTGAGGCTCCGTTTTTTTACGTGATTATCAGCAAATCATATAACTAAAGTTGAAATGCTCACATATCATAATAAATTCTACTAATAATCCGCTTTTCTTATATTTCAATAAGTTATCAATTTGCCTCGTGCCTCTCTGCGCATAAAACCTTCAATCGATCTGTTATTTTACTCACATGATACTCTGGGGCTTGCTGAGTCATAACCGAAATGATATTAGTAATTTCAACGTTCCCCTAGAGGAATGTGCTAAATAATAATCAGTTGTTAAATTTTTGTACAAAACCACTCGATGATAGCGCAGCGACGCGCTTGTAGAGAATGTTTTCTCTATCATATTGAATACCAATGTTTTTATGCGGTATTTGATGTCAGGCAGGGCTGCCCCCCGAGATACGGTACTCACCGTAAAAGAGAATTGCTTAACAAATTTGCAAAATGTATTGGCGCGCGTTTACGCCATTTGATACTTTCCGGCCTAATATTTTGCAGCATAAAACAAGCAGATGAGAATTATTTTCATATAGTCCTCTTCTCAGATATCCAGCGCAGGCCTCAGACAGGGGAGACCTGTGAAGAATCGACGCAAGACGGCCATACGAGCGGTCAGTAATAAAAAAGTCGGTGATAGCAAGAAGTAAAAAGAAGAACCTGACAGCAGCAAAAAAAACTCCTGCGCTGTACAGGCCCCAACAGGGGATTACACAGCTGGCGAAGGCCAGTAATTATAATGAGTGGAGTACCAACACAATGTCCATCATCACAAAAAAAAATCTGGTAGCGGCGGGGATTTTAACTGCGCTAATCGCGGGCAACGCTGCAATGGCTGCGGACGTTCCTGCAGGCGTTCAACTGGCGGAGAAACAGACGCTGGTTCGTAACAACGGTGCGGAAGTTCAGTCTCTTGACCCGCACAAAATTGAAGGTGTTCCGGAGTCTAACGTCAACCGCGACCTGTTCGAAGGCTTGCTGGTGACCGACGTAGACGGCCACCCGGCACCGGGTGTGGCGGAAAAATGGGAAAATAAAGATTTCAAAGTCTGGACCTTCCATCTTCGTAAAGATGCGAAATGGTCCGACGGTACGCCGGTTACCGCCGAAGATTTCGTATATAGCTGGCAGCGTCTGGCGAATCCAACCACCGCCTCTCCGTATGCGAGCTACCTGCAATATGGCCACATCGCCAATATTGATGACATCATCGCCGGTAAAAAACCGGTCACCGACCTGGGTGTGAAAGCGATTGATGCCAATACCTTTGAAGTGACGTTGAGCGAGCCTGTTCCGTACTTCTACAAATTACTGGTTCACCCGTCCGTTTCCCCGGTACCAAAATCCGCGGTGGAAAAATTTGGTGAAAAATGGACCCAGCCTGCCAATATCGTGACCAACGGTGCTTATAAACTGAAAGACTGGGTGGTCAACGAACGTATGGTTCTGGAGCGTAACCCGCAGTACTGGGATAACGCGAAAACCGTCATCAATCAGGTAACCTACCTGCCAATCTCTTCGGAAGTCACTGACGTTAACCGTTACCGCAGCGGCGAAATCGACATGACCTATAACAACATGCCGATTGAACTGTTCCAGAAGCTGAAAAAAGAGATCCCGAAAGAAGTGCATGTTGATCCGTATCTCTGCACTTACTACTACGAAATCAACAACCAGAAAGCACCTTTCACCGATGTGCGCGTGCGTACAGCGCTGAAGCTGGCACTGGATCGCGATATTATCGTGAACAAAGTGAAAAACCAGGGCGACCTGCCGGCATACAGCTATACCCCTCCTTATACCGACGGTATGAAACTGGTTGAGCCTGAGTGGTTCAAGTGGTCACAGGAAAAACGTAACGAAGAAGCGAAAAAACTGCTGGCTGAAGCCGGTTATACCGCTGACAAGCCGCTGACGTTTAACCTGCTGTACAACACGTCTGACCTGCATAAAAAACTGGCTATCGCCGTCGCGTCTATCTGGAAGAAAAACCTGGGCGTGAACGTGAAGCTGGAAAACCAGGAGTGGAAAACCTTCCTGGATACCCGTCATCAGGGGACGTTCGACGTGGCGCGTGCCGGCTGGTGTGCGGACTATAACGAACCAACATCCTTCCTGAACACCATGCTGAGCGACAGTTCGAATAACACCGCGCACTATAAGAGCCCGGCATTCGATAAGATCATTACTGATACGCTGAAAGTCACAGACGATGCGCAGCGCGCTGATCTGTACGCGAAATCAGAAGAGCAGCTCGATAAAGACTCTGCAATCGTACCGGTCTATTACTACGTTAACGCCCGCCTGGTGAAACCGTGGGTAGGGGGTTATACCGGTAAAGACCCGTTGGATAATATTTCCGTTAAGAATCTTTATATTATCAAGCATTAATGGCAATACGTGGGGCAGGCCTGGCTTGCCCCACTGTGTCTACTTTGTAACATTCATCAGGCACACGCCAGAAGGTACGGGCAATGTTGAAATTTATCCTGCGTCGCTGCTTAGAAGCGATACCAACGTTATTTATTCTAATTACGATTTCCTTCTTTATGATGCGTCTCGCGCCGGGAAGTCCATTTACCGGTGAACGTACGCTGCCACCGGAAGTGATGGCCAATATCGAAGCGAAGTATCACTTAAACGATCCTATCTCCACGCAGTACTTCAACTATCTGAAGCAACTGGCGCACGGTGATTTTGGGCCGTCATTCAAATACAAAGACTATTCCGTTAACGACCTGGTGGCGTCCAGCTTCCCTGTATCGGCGAAACTGGGTGCTGCGGCATTCATCCTTGCCGTCGTTCTCGGCGTCACCGCGGGCGTTATTGCCGCGCTCAAACAAAATACCAAATGGGATTATACCGTAATGGGGGTGGCGATGACCGGGGTGGTTATACCCAGCTTCGTTGTCGCGCCATTACTGGTGATGATATTTGCCATTACGCTGAAATGGCTGCCCGGGGGCGGCTGGAATGGCGGGGCGCTGAAGTTCATGATTTTGCCAATGGTGGCTCTTTCCCTGGCTTATATCGCCAGTATCGCGCGTATCACCCGCGGTTCCATGATTGAAGTCCTGCACTCGAACTTCATCCGTACAGCGCGTGCGAAAGGGCTGCCGATGCGCCGGATTATATTCCGCCATGCACTCAAGCCTGCGCTCCTGCCCGTGCTCTCCTACCTGGGGCCGGCATTCGTTGGGATCATCACCGGCTCAATGGTTATCGAAACCATCTACGGTCTGCCGGGCATTGGTCAACTGTTCGTTAATGGCGCGCTGAACCGCGACTATTCACTGGTACTGAGCCTGACAATCCTCGTCGGCGCACTGACCATTTTGTTTAACGCTATCGTCGATGTGCTGTATGCCGTTATCGACCCGAAAATCCGTTACTGATACTGGAGCACGCCATGATGTTGAGTAAGAAAAACAGCGAGGCGCTGGAAAACTTCAGTGAAAAACTGGAAGTAGAAGGTCGTAGCCTCTGGCAAGACGCCCGTCGTCGCTTTATGCATAACCGTGCCGCGGTCGCCAGTCTGGTTGTTCTGGTGCTTATCGCGCTGTTTGTCACCCTGGCGCCGATTCTGTCGCAATTTACCTATTTCGACACCGACTGGGGCATGATGTCCAGCGCACCCGATATGACGTCCGGGCACTATTTTGGTACGGATTCCTCAGGGCGCGACCTGCTGGTGCGTGTCGCTATCGGTGGCCGCATTTCGCTGATGGTCGGTATTGCTGCCGCCCTGGTGGCGGTGATCGTGGGTACGCTTTACGGCTCACTCTCAGGCTACCTTGGCGGTAAAGTGGACTCCGTCATGATGCGTATGCTGGAAATCTTAAACTCCTTCCCGTTCATGTTCTTCGTTATCCTGCTGGTGACCTTCTTTGGCCAGAATATCCTGTTGATCTTCGTGGCAATCGGGATGGTGTCCTGGCTGGATATGGCGCGAATCGTTCGTGGTCAGACGCTGAGTCTTAAGCGTAAAGAGTTTATCGAAGCGGCGCAGGTGGGCGGTGTCTCCACCGGTAATATTGTGGTTCGCCATATCGTTCCTAACGTGCTCGGCGTGGTGGTGGTATATGCCTCGCTGCTGGTACCAAGCATGATCTTGTTTGAATCTTTCCTGAGCTTCCTGGGTCTGGGTACACAAGAGCCACTGAGCAGCTGGGGCGCGCTTCTGAGTGATGGTGCAAACTCAATGGAAGTCTCACCGTGGTTGCTTCTGTACCCGGCGGGCTTCCTGGTCGTCACCCTGTTTTGTTTCAACTTTATCGGCGATGGCCTGCGTGATGCCCTCGACCCGAAAGACCGTTAAGGAGCGCCGTCATGACGATTATTGAAACGGCCACTGCGCCACAGGCGCAACAGCAGGGTAACCTTCTGCTGGACGTAAAAGACCTCCGCGTGACCTTTAAAACGCCGGATGGCGATGTGACCGCCGTGAACGATCTCAACTTCAACCTGCGTGCGGGTGAAACGCTGGGGATTGTGGGCGAGTCGGGTTCCGGTAAATCCCAAACCGCCTTTGCGTTGATGGGGCTGCTGGCGTCTAACGGTGTCATTGGCGGTTCCGCCAAATTCAACGGGCGTGAGATCCTCAACCTGCCGGAATACGAGCTGAACAAGCTGCGCGCTGAGCAGATTTCGATGATATTCCAGGACCCGATGACCTCGCTGAACCCGTATATGCGTGTCGGCGAGCAGCTGATGGAAGTGCTGATGCTGCACAAAGGCCTGGGCAAAGCGGAAGCCTTCGAGGAGTCCGTCAAAATGCTCGACGCGGTGAAAATGCCGGAAGCGCGCAAGCGTATGCGCATGTTCCCGCATGAGTTCTCCGGCGGTATGCGTCAGCGTGTCATGATTGCGATGGCGCTGATGTGCCGGCCAAAACTGCTGATTGCCGATGAACCGACCACCGCGCTTGATGTGACCGTCCAGGCACAGATCATGACGCTGCTGAACGAGCTTAAGCGTGAGTTCAACACCGCGATTATCATGATCACTCACGATCTGGGCGTAGTGGCCGGTATCTGTGACAAGGTACTGGTGATGTATGCAGGCCGCACCATGGAATATGGTAAGGCGCGCGACGTGTTCTACCAGCCTGCACACCCTTACTCCATTGGTCTGCTGAATGCGGTGCCGCGCCTCGATGCAGAAGGGGAATCCCTGCTGACCATTCCTGGCAACCCGCCAAACCTGCTGCGCCTGCCGAAAGGCTGTCCGTTCCAGCCACGCTGCCCGCACGCGATGGAAATCTGCAATACCGCGCCGCCGCTGGAAGAGTTTGCACCAGGCCGTCTGCGCGCCTGCTTTAAGCCGCAGGAGGATCTGGTATGAACGCATTAGATGAAAAAAGAAATGTCCTGCTCGAAATTGCTGACCTTAAGGTGCATTTCGACATTAAAGACGGAAAACAGTGGTTCTGGCAGCCGCCGAAAACCCTGAAAGCGGTCGATGGCGTAACGCTTCGTCTGTATGAAGGGGAAACTCTGGGGGTGGTGGGTGAGTCCGGTTGCGGTAAATCCACGTTTGCGCGTGCCATCATAGGCCTCGTGAAAGCCACCGACGGCAAAGTTGCCTGGCTGGGTAAAGATCTGCTGGGCATGAAGCCAGACGAGTGGCGCGATGTCCGTAGCGACATCCAGATGATTTTCCAGGATCCGCTGGCCTCATTGAACCCGCGTATGACCATCGGGGAGATCATTGCTGAGCCACTGCGGACCTATCATCCGAAGATGCCGCGTCAGGAAGTACGCGACCGTGTGAAGGCAATGATGATGAAAGTGGGCTTGTTGCCTAACCTCGTCAACCGTTACCCGCACGAATTCTCCGGTGGTCAGTGCCAGCGTATCGGTATCGCCCGTGCACTGATCCTTGAGCCGAAGCTGATTATCTGTGACGAGCCCGTCTCGGCGCTGGACGTCTCTATTCAGGCGCAGGTGGTTAACCTGCTGCAGAAACTGCAACGTGAAATGGGGCTGTCGCTGATTTTCATTGCGCATGATCTCGCGGTGGTGAAACACATTTCTGACCGCGTACTGGTGATGTATCTTGGCCATGCGGTGGAATTAGGGACTTACGATGAGGTGTACCATAACCCATTGCACCCCTATACCCGGGCACTGATGTCTGCGGTACCGATTCCCGATCCGGATCTGGAAAAAAATAAAACCATCCAGCTTCTGGAAGGTGAATTACCGTCCCCGATTAACCCGCCGTCCGGTTGTGTATTCCGTACGCGATGCCCGATGGCCGGGCCGGAATGTGCAAAAACACGTCCGGTTCTGGAGGGCAGTTTCCGACATGCGGTTTCCTGCCTGAAAGTAGACCCGTTATAATCGCAAGGGCTGACATGATGTCAGCCCTTATTATTTGCGAGGTTAACGTGTCGCGATTATTCACCTCCGTCCGTCGGCGGCTCTATCATCTTTTATTCGATCCTGAAACGGTAACCGGACGGCGTTTTGAAGCCCTCTGCGCCCTGTTTGCGCTGCTCAGCGTGGTGATCATTTTTATCGAATCGGGCGTCGGAACGCAGTATCACCTGACGCTGGAAGAATGGCATCTTTTTGTCTGGCTGGAGCTGGTCATTACGCTGGTCTTTACCGCTGAATATTTCCTGCGGGTATTCTGTTGGCCTAACCCGGCCAAATATGTCTTCAGCTTCTGGGGATTTATTGATTTGGCCACGATCCTGCCGCTCTATGTCATGTGGCTATGGCCAGAAATCAGTCTGAGCTATGTTTTTGCCTGGCGAGCGATGCGCGTTATTCGGGTGTTACGCATTCTTAAACTGCTGCGGTTTATGCCGTCATTGCGGATATTCTGGAGTGCCATCGTCAGCGCGCGGCATCAGCTGATCCTGTTCTATTCATTTATTGCCATCGTCATGGTGATATTCGGCGCGCTGATGTATTTGATAGAAGGGCCGAAGAATGGCTTCTCAACGCTGAATGCTTCTGTTTATTGGGCGATTGTGACCGTCACAACCGTTGGCTATGGTGATATAGCCCCTCACACTCCGCTGGGACGGATTGTCGCCTCGGTACTGATTCTGATTGGTTATTCGGTGATTGCGGTCCCGACAGGGCTCATTACTACGCACATGAGCAGCGCCTTTCAGAACCGTAAGGCGCAACGAAAATGCCCGAAATGTCACCAGGGTGAACATGAACACAGCGCGCGGTTTTGTAATCAGTGCGGAAGTGAGTTACCGGATTAAATAAAAAAGGCTGCAATCGCAGCCTTTTTTATTATTCGCGCCAGAGAATATGACACAGCTTGTGGTCTTTCTCGCGACACAGCAGGACGCGGGCGAAGATGTCGTTAATTTCACCGCCATCTTCATCGGCCAGGCCAATCACCACTTCGGCAAAGAAGTCAGGATTGAGGTCGAAATCCACATGTTCAGCCCAGTCTTCAGAAGGGTCGAACAACTCGGCGCCCCCGCGCTCTTCAAACTGGAGATTAAAAAGGATCACGTCTGCGGGATCGAGGTTATCAACCGCCAGTTCGAGAAAAATGTCATAGGCCTGTTCGAGCGTTTCGTCTTCGGTCAGGCGATTGTTCAGATCCATTTCCATGATGACTACCTGTTTAACATCGTTGGGCACGTTTTACAGCAACGGACTAAAGAAGTAAAACAGTCGTTCGGTAATTCTCTGCCACAGCGGGCGTTTAACCCACAGTCTGGCATCCAGCAGTCGCGAGCGGGAGATATAATCATCCTGGACCGCGGCCAGATCGCCGCCAAAGCCGGCATCATCGATCACCAGTGTGATTTCAAAGTTCAGCCACAGACTGCGCATATCCAGGTTAACCGTACCTACCAGACTTAACTCGCCGTCGACAAGCACGCTCTTGGTATGGAGTAATCCGCCTTCAAACTGGTAGATTTTCACCCCCGCAGCCAGCAGTTCACTGAAGAATGCCCGGCTGGCCCAGCCCACCAGAAGCGAGTCATTTTTGCGTGGCAAGATGATACTCACATCGACACCGCGCTGTGCCGCGGTACAGATGGCGTGCAGCAGGTCATCGCTGGGAACAAAGTAGGGGGTGGTCATGATCAAATATTCACGCGCTGCGTAAGTGGCCGTCAGCAACGCCTGATGGATCAAGTCCTCCGGGAAGCCCGGTCCGGAAGCGATAGTATGGATGGTGTGCCCGCTGGCCTCTTCAAATGGCATGATATTGCCATCCGGTGGCGGCGGCAGGATACGTTTCCCGGTTTCTATCTCCCAGTCGCAGGAATAAACGATACCCATCGAGGTGGCAATGGGCCCCTCCATTCTCGCCATCAGGTCTACCCACTGCCCGACACCCGAGTCCTGCTTGAAGAACCGCGGGTCAACCATGTTCATGCTGCCGGTATAGGCAATATAGTTGTCGATCATGATCATTTTACGGTGCTGGCGAAGGTCCATCCGGCGCAGAAATACACGCAAGAGATTGACCTTCAGCGCCTCAACCACTTCAATACCGGCATTACGCATCATGCCCGCCCAGGGGCTACGGAAGAAGGCGACGCTGCCAGCGGAATCCAGCAACAGTCGGCAATGAATGCCCCGACGCGCAGCGGCCATCAGCGATTCAGCAACCTGATCGGCCATGCCGCCAGGCTGCCAGATATAGAACACCATCTCGATATTATGGCGAGCCAGTTGAATATCGCGGATGAGGGCCTGCATGACGTCATCCGAGGAGGTCAGCAACTGGAGCTGGTTGCCCTTAACGCCGCCAATACCCTGACGGAGTTCGCACAGCTTAAACAGCGAGGAGGCAACACTGCTGTTCTCCTCGGCAAAGATATGTTTGCAGGCTTTGAGATCGTGGAGCCATTTGGCGGTTGAAGGCCACATGGCGCGGGCACGCTCGGCACGGCGTTTACCCAGATGTAGCTCACCGAAAGAGAGATAGGCAATAATCCCCACCAGCGGCAGGATGTAGATTATCAGCAGCCAGGCCATGGCAGAGGGTACGGCTCTGCGCTTCATCAGGATGCGCAAAGTCACACCCGCGATTAACAGCCAGTATCCCAGAATGACCAGCCAACTCACCACGGTGTAGAAGGTTGTCATAGGTAAAAAAATCCTTTTGAAAGCGTATTGTTATGAGTGTACGCATCAGGAATCATCTGGCAAATAAAAACGCCAGTTAAAAGCGCTGGTTTGCTGCGGGGTTGGGTTTATAATGGGGTTTCTGTTAGAGAAAGAGTTGTAAACATGAAGCGCAGTAGAACAGAAGTAGGGCGCTGGCGCATGTTGCGACAGGTGAGTCGTCGCAAGGCTCGTTGGCTGGAAGCACAATCCCGCCGCAATATGCGTATACACGCCATCAGAAAATGTGGAATGACCAGACACCGTAACGCGTTGCTGTTCGCTACACAGGTTATCTGAGAACCATCAGGGCACCGTTAAGGTGCCCACTGTTTTTCAGGCTATCATTTTTCGCAGTCTCTCCCCCGATTCATTCCGCGATATACTCCGCCCTCTTAATCTTATGCATTTCAAAGATGAATCCTTATCTCTGGGTATTTATTGTGCTGCTTGCGCTGGATGCGATCAGGGAAAACGCAGGATTATCGTCATTATCCGCGTTGATTAATTTACTGCTCAGCGGGATATCGCACTGGATAAACTAAAAAGGAAAAGAGATGAACGGAAAAGTGGTTGCTGCCCTTCTTGGGATTGCCGTGTTGAGCGGTTGTGCCAGCAGTAAAACGTCACCGGAAAGGCATGCTTATTATTTCGTGTCGCATAAAACCAATTTTACTGGCGGCAATTTTACGTCAAGTGTATCGCAAAATTATCGTCTGAATGTCCCTCAGTTCCGTGAGCTGTATGAGCAGGGGAAAACCGATCGCGCTGCAGGACGCACACTGTCTGAGGCAAACCAGTACGCCCAAAGCATTCGCGATCAACTGAAGAATCAGGCGAAAACGGAGCATGCTTTCGACGGTAATACCGCGGATAAATGGACGTCTCAAATGGAAGAGAAGGACGCCGTTTTATTTGGCAACGAACTGGCTGCGACTTATCTTGATGGCTATAACGGCGTACAATAGCGTCTGATTTTGGGGATATCGTATTTGCAGCGATATTCCCGTCGTTTTTTTTAGCAAAAGGAGGGAGAGGTGTTTGCGGAGTTTGGTGTACTTAATTTCTGGACCTATGTTGTAGGGGCATTTTTTATCGTGCTGGTGCCTGGACCGAACACATTGTTTGTACTGAAAACCGGTATTGGGCACGGTGTTAAAAAAGGGTATCTCGCCGCCACTGGCGTATTTATCGGTGATGCAGTGCTGATGTTTCTGGCCTGGGCGGGCGTCGCAGCATTAATCCAGACGACCCCGGTTCTGTTTAATATTGTGCGCTACCTCGGTGCTTTTTATCTCCTGTGGCTCGGCGGCAAAATGCTCTGGTCAGTCATCACCCGTCAGAAGAATACCCATGAGAGCGGAACCGAGCCTGCGAGCATGATCATGAAACGCTCGCTGGTGCTGAGCCTGACGAATCCAAAGGCTATTTTGTTCTATGTCTCGTTCTTTGTGCAGTTCATCGATGTGAATGCGAAAAACACGGGCACGTCTTTCCTGATCCTCGCGACCACGCTGGAGCTGATTAGCTTTATGTATATGAGCTTCCTGATCTTCTCTGGTGCGTTTGTCACGCGTTATCTGAAAACCAAAAAGAAACTGGCAAAGCTGGGGAACGGGCTGATTGGGCTGCTGTTTGTCGGATTTGCGGCGCGCTTAGCGTCACTGCACTAAAGAGATGAGTGGCTCCTTTCGGAGCCACTCTTGCATCAAAACACTTTCTTGTACGGGCGAACCGTCACCTTCGCATAGACACCTGCGGCAACGTACGGGTCTGCATCAGCCCAGGCCTGAGCCGCTTCCAGGGATTCAAACTCGGCGATCACCGTGGAGCCCGCGAAACCGGCAGCGCCAGGGTCATTGCTGTCTACCGCAGGCATTGGACCCGCGGTCAGTAATCGACCTTCATCCTGGAGCAGTTGTAGACGCGCCAGATGGGCAGGGCGAACGGACTGGCGTTTTTCGAGGGAATCAGCGACATCTTCAGAGTAAATCACGTAAAGCACGGTGAAGCTCCTTAACCATTAAAAGTGTCAGTAACGTTATGTGAAAGGGCAACTGACTGCAATGTAAAGATAAAAACAATGTTAAAACCCTGATCTGAATGCGCCTTTTTTGGCCTCTCTTGCGCTTAAATTGCGCCAGGACAAAGTGTCTTATTGAATATGATTGCTATTTGCATTTAAAATCAGTGTTCGGTTTTTTAACGTTGATGATTATGACTTCGATGACCCTTGATTTACCTCGCCGCTTTCCCTGGCCGACGCTGCTTTCTGTCGTTATTCACGGTGCTGTCGTGGCGGGTTTGCTTTATACCTCGGTTCATCAGGTTGTTGAAATGCCAGCGCCCGCACAGCCTATTTCTGTGACGATGGTCTCGCCAGCGGATCTCGAACCGCCGCAGGTTGCGCCTCCGCCGCCACAGCCCGTCGCCGAACCGGAACCCGAACCTGAACCTGTGCCGGAACCGCCAAAAGAAGCTCCGGTGGTGATCCACAAACCCGAGCCGAAGCCGAAACCTAAGCCGAAGCCAAAACCGGTGAAGAAGGTAGAAGAACGTCCAAAACGCGAAACGCGTCCGGTTGAACCCCGCGCTACTCAGACGGTAGAAAACGCAGCACCTTCGCGTCCGGTGATGAATAACACCACGACGACAGCCAAACCGACAGTCACCGCACCCGCGGGACCGCGTGCGGTCAGCCGTAATCAGCCGCAGTATCCGGCTCGTGCTCAGGCATTACGTATTGAGGGCCGTGTACGGGTGAAATTCGATGTTACGCCGGAAGGGCGTGTTGAGAACGTGGAAATACTGTCCGCGCAGCCGTCTAATATGTTCGAGAGAGAAGTGAAAACGGCGATGCGCAGATGGCGTTATGAAGCCGGTAAACCGGGCAACGGACTGATCGTGAATATTGTATTCCGCCTGAATGGCGGGGCACAGATGGAATAAAAAAAAGCCTCCGCAAGGAGGCTTTTTTTACCGGGCAATCAGGCCTGAGGAAGCGGTCGGGGTTTACCTTCGTTGTCCACGGCCACATAAATAAACAGCGCTTCTGTCGCTTTATAACGCTGTCCAATGGGTTCGGACGAGACCTTTTTCACCCACACTTCGATGTTAATGGAGATGGAGGTATTGCCACGTTTTACGCAACGCGCGTAACAGCAAACCACATCACCCACTGCAACCGGGCGCAGGAAGGTCATGCCATCCACTCTCACCGTCACTACCCGGCCATGTGCAATCTCTTTTGCCAGAATAGCGCCGCCCATATCCATTTGCGACATCAGCCAGCCGCCAAAAATATCGCCATTGGCATTGGTGTCAGCGGGCATTGCCAGTGTGCGTAAAACCAGTTCGCCCTGAGGGGCGTTATTTGTTGTCATTGTTTTAACTCGTAACTGAAGACTTCAGGCGGGATGCTACTATGATTTCAGGCTGGAGAGAATAGACCAGAACGCCTGCTGCACACGTTCTGGTCGGTGAACGATCAGTGCTGGTCGTCCTGTGGCATGTGGCGATAGATATAAACGCCACTTAACAGCGTGAAGATGAGCGTCAGAGCCGTCAGGCCAAAGACCTTGAAGTTGACCCAGATATTCTGCGGCAGCCAGAAAGCAATATAGATATTGGCAAGACCACAGAGAATAAAGAAGATCGCCCAGGCGATATTCAGTCGGGACCACACTTCCTGAGGCAGCGTCAGCTCTTTGCCCAGCATGCGCTGGATCAGTGGCTTCTTCATCACCCACTGGCTAATCAGTAACGCACCCGCAAACAGAGCGTAAATCACCGTGACTTTCCATTTGATGAATTCATCGTTGTGGAAGAACAGGGTGAGTCCACCAAACACCGCGACCAGGACGAAGGTCACCAGCGCCATTTTTTCAACTTTACGGTAGCGAACCCAGCTGTAGATCAGCACAACCGCTGTGGCCACGATCAGTGCAGTCGTGGCGGCATAAATGTCATACAGCTTGTAGAAAGCGAAAAAGACCACGAGCGGTAAAAAATCAAGAAACTGCTTCATTCTGTGATTCCATCTTCTGTGTAGGGCCGGGCTGACGTTCCCGGCCACAGGATTACTGACGAATTAACATATACAGGCGGAACAGATAGACCAGCAGTACCGCTGAAATGAGGTTGCTCAGCGTATTTGCCACCACCGCGCCAACATTTGGCGTGAGTACCGCAAAATTCGGGGCAAACAGCAGCAGGAGCGTTTTCGCCAACAGCCAGCCGATAACAGCCGGTGCCACCAGGCGTATATTTGCCCAGGCGAGCCGGATGCTGCTGCGCATCGCGGTAAAGATCCCCAGTTTATCCTGCACGACCATTACCGGCGCGAAAGAGAGCACGATAGCCAGTAATACACCCGGCACGACGACCAGCATAATCCCCATCTGCACCAGCATGGTGGTTAAAAAGATGAGGATAAACAGCTTCGGTAATACCGGCGCGCTGGCACCAATCGCCCGCAGGGCGCTGACGCGCTGACCGGCGGAAACCAGCTGAATCATCAGCAGAACGCCACCTGCCAGAATCGCATTGCCGATAAGACCAGAGAATGTCGAAGCAGCGGAAGCCCGCAGCAGGATTTGTTGCTGCTCCGGCGTCATGTTTTGTACCAGTTCAAACAACCCCACGCTATCTGCAAGGTTGTCGCCCTGGCTCAGGCTGGCAATCTGTTCGTCACTTGGCGAGAACGCATGACCAAGCACCACTGTAATGAAGGCGCATAGCAACGCGATCAGTAAAAAGGTTAAGAACTGATTGCGGAAAAAGTTTCCCGTGTCACGGTAGACAGACTTCGCCGTGATAGACATGCACTCTCCTTGAGTATTGCAGGTGTTAATTAGCCGGCAATTGTACACCGGATAACACTGTCGTGGCAGCATCAAGGCTTGTATGGAAAAGCATATCTTTGTAAAGCGGCGGTAATCCAAAGCGCGCACGGGCACGATTACAGGCTTCATTGACCTGCCCATCCTCACCTGACATGGAAAATTCCCGGCACGGGCTGGGGCGGTGCTCGTAGATAGAGCACCGGGTGGACACCCCAGGTTCACCTTGAAGCGCAGCGCATCGGCACGGTTTTTGGTTGGTGCCGCTCATGCAGCGCAGAAAAGGCGTTAACGGTTCAGTGAGATGAACCGGAACGGTACCGCCGCCATCGCTGGCTTCGGCCCAGTAGAAAGAGACTCGAAAATACGCACAACAGGCTCCGCACGTCATGCACGGGTTAACATCACTCATGGCACACCTGCAAAAGAAGAACGCATCAAATCAACTTGTGAGAGCGCTAAATTATCCAGCCGCGAGAGGAAGAGCAAGAGGGTGAAAAGAGAAAATTTTGTAACGCCGAAATGCCAGAAATTGACATGACGACAACTTATTGCTTTACGGTGTGTCACCAAAAATTAACCCAGATCAATGAATGTTAACTTACTGGTTTTAATGTGATCTGTAGCAGATTACTTATTACTCATTTGTGAGTATATTCTCCTCCGCGACTAAAACCACAACGATGGAGCGGATATGAAAAAATTAGCGGTGGCAGCCCTTGTATTAAGCAGTCTCTCTGGCGGCGCGTATGCGCATGAAGCAGGTGAATTCTTTATTCGTGCCGGTTCGGCAACGGTGCGTCCAACAGAAGGCTCTGATAGCGTTTTGGGTATGGGCGGTTTTAACGTCAGCAACAATACCCAGCTCGGTTTGACCTTTACGTATATGGCGACGGAGAACATTGGTGTTGAGCTTCTGGCAGCAACGCCATTCCGTCATCGCGTTGGTTTAGGGCCAACCGGGGATATCGCGACGGTGCACCATTTACCGCCAACACTGATGGCGCAGTGGTACTTTGGTGATGCTAACAGTAAGGTGCGTCCGTATATTGGGGCAGGGGTGAACTACACCACCTTCTTCGACGAGAAATTTAACGATACCGGTAAAGAAGCCGGGCTTACCGATCTCAGCCTGAAAGACTCGTGGGGTGTTGCGGGGCAGGTGGGGCTGGACTATCTGATTAACCGTGACTGGTTAATTAACGCCTCGGTCTGGTACATGGACATTGATACCGACGTTCGCTTTAAAGCGGGCGGTGAACAGCAAAGTATCAGCACTCGCCTCGATCCGTGGGTGTTTATGTTCTCCGCGGGTTATCGTTTCTGATTTATCCCCTGAGACTGGCCTGGTTATGGCCAGTCTTGCTTCGGGGGGCGATTAAGGTTGCCCCTCCATATTCCAGCGTGCTGAACTCATCTCATCAAATACATGCCAAACCGTTAACGGCGGAAATATTGCCCGTTTAGCCGCGTCAGCCAACGCCTGACCATAACCTATTTACACCATCCCTAAAGTCGAGGTGCAGGTTGCACCGATTACCGCTTCATGCGTGAGGATCGGTCAGGGCGGCGTCCAGTGATTGCTCAATGGCGCAGGCCTGTAGCCCGTGGATATTGTTATCCAAGACTTTACCGGAACGCTTATAAGTACAGGCATCGGGGGCACGTTGTTTGTGACAGCGTTTAGGGGGAAGGGGAACACATCCGGCAAGCACAGCAGTAATACACACTGACGGAAGAATTTGATTCATGAGAAAGTCCATTTATGAAAGTTATTCCGCAAGCAGGCTATCGGAGTTGGGAGGAGATTAATGCCAGATGCCGCAATATACTGTTCTCGAAAAGCGAGACGTTAAATTTTACAGGACATAATATTGAAAAGAATAATTATTGCGGCTGCGGTTACGCTCATTTCTGGCTGCCATCAACAGCCCATGCAACCTGAACCGGCGCAGAAACCGTGCAATGGAACAACGAATAAGCCTTTCCCTGCCATGCCCGTAAAGGCACAGGCGCTGGGCATTGAGGGTAACGTTGTTTTCTCTTTTTCTGTGGGCGACGATGGTCATCCATACGATATACGTATTGTCTCTGCACAGCCTGAAGGGGTGTTTGAACGCGAAACGCTGCGTGCCGTGCAAATATGGTGTTTATCACCGAATAAAAGCCGTCAAACAGAAACGGTCACTTTCACAGTAAATAAGCCCCGATAGCCCGGGGCTTATCTTTCCTCGCAGGCACGCTAACGCACCACCAGCACCGGGCATTTTGCGTGGCGCACGACGACCGCAGCGTTAGAGCCTAACAGATAGGTCGAAATATCAGGTCGATGAGACGCAATAATTATCAGGTCTGCATTGATACTCTCAGCCAGTTTCAGTATCTGATCTTTAGGCGTGCCAGAAATGGCGTGGGTCTGAATGCGGTCGGCCGGTAAATTGAACTGCTTAATGATCTCATTCAATTTCGCCAGCGCCTCCTGCTGCATTTCTTCCAGTTTTGGCATCTCAACGGAATAGGCCAGCCCAAGAGAGGAATAGTAGGGGAAAGAAGGAACGACAGTCAGAAAATGCACTTTGCCGTTACTGATTGCTGCGTTCGCCTGAGCATAGGGAATCACCTGTTCGGTCAGGCGACGCTCTGAAATATCGACAGGAACGAGAATTGACGCAAACATGCCACACCTCCTGTTTGTTTTATATCCACTTTAAGTGTAGTTCCGGGGGTGAACAGAGGGCTGCTTTTACCGCCAAAGTGGGACGTAAGGCGGATTTTTGGGGCAGGAAAGACGCCCCGGTTAAGGAGCGTCTGTGGCGGGATTATTTCTGTATCAAATAACGAATGGTTGGCCCATCCTGTTGAATATCCAGCACGGTGTAACCGTGGTTTTTAGCATCCAGAGGAATGTTGTTGATGGACTGCGGGCAGTCGCTCACCACCTCCAGAATTTCTCCTTTCCTGAGCTGAGGCAGGGCTTCCAGCGTGGCGACAGCGGGATAAGGGCAGGGTTCGCCCACCATATCCAGACGATAGTCAGGCACGATCTCTTTCATGCGGCATTCTCCTGCGTTTCATTTTTGACAGCAGCACGGCGGAAGAACCGTTTCTCCTGCGCAATCACCAGTAAAAAAGCGACCAGCAGCAGGGCGTACGTCACTAACAGGCCACCGAGCGGGCCGAACGTGCTGAGCAGGTTGACCTTATCCCAGTTCGTCGCGAGGACAGGAGAAAGGGAGTCCCAGTAGTACGCGAGGAGAGTTGACCCGAGCACGTTCCCCAGACCAACCCACCAGTAATGCACCTGACCTTCAACGGCACGGTACATCCAGCCGGTTTCACAACCGCCAGCCAGCACAATCCCGAAGCCAAACAGCAGGCCGCCAATCACCGCATTCGGGCCGGCCCACATGATTTTCGGTTCAACACCTAACTGAACATAGCTGAAGATGCCGATAGCACTCACCGCCATCCCGGCAATAATCGCTTTTGCCATCATTGTTCGCCCGGTGATCCACATATCGCGAAACGCTGAAGTAAAGCAGATCTGCGCGCGTTCAATAAGCAAACCAAAGCCCACGCCAAACAGCATTGCCAGACCCAGTTTAGGTTGATTGAGCGCTGTACACAGTGCCCATGCCACCATGGCGAAAAAGACCAGCATCCCCAGGCGGAAACGACGGTGTGCCTGAGCCGGTTTTTGCGTCAGCGGCGATGCGGCGCTGACTTTAACCATCCTGACGGGAATACGGAACAGCGGCAAAAGGGTAAATTTTGCGCCAAAGTAAGAACCGATGGCGGTAGCGACGGCAAAGAACCAGGCATGTAGCGAAAACTGTGGGATACCGGTAAAGAAGGCGGCAAGGTTACAGCCCATCGCCAGGCGCGCACCGAAACCGGCAATCATGCCGCCGATGACCGCCTGTACGATGCGGATCCGACTTTTTGGCATTCTCAGCTTAACGTTGTTTGCCCACAGCGCGGCGGCAAAACATCCGCCGAACATGCCGATGATCATCATCCCGTCGATGCGGGTCAGCGGAGTGCCTTCCAGATGAATGAGCTTAAAGTAACCCCACTCTTCAGCATGCACACCGGCAAGCTGCAGCAGCTGTCCACCCCAGCGGGTAAACTCGCCGGTTACAGCCCAGAATGTACCGGTAATGCCGAAATAGTAAGTAGACAGGATCCCCGCTGCGATAACGGCGGGTACAGGTGACCAGAACTTAACCAGGTAAGTCTGTTTGAAGTATTGCCATGACATGAGTAAGCCTCTGAACTCAGAAGGTATATTTGGATTTAACGGGCTGGAATATATAACTTTTTTTCTTTCTCCAAAACCTCTCCAAAACTTTTCTCCAAAATACCTACCTTTTTTATGACCTCCATCATCAAATCTTCCTGATATCTCCTGGCAATCACTCACCCGGCTGCAAAATATTCACTCTTTTCGCGGCTCCTCACGCAGAATACGCGAGCGGCAGACATCCAGAATTTCGTCAGCGAGCGCAGAATTATCCGGGCAGGCACGGGACAACACCAGAGCACCGACAAGATGTGCAAAGGTGTCTATCAGGTCAGCACGTGAGACATTTTCGTCGCTTAACATTGCCAACTGGCGTTCAACCCCAGCCGCAAATGTCTCTTTGATGGACTCGGACTGACGGGCGGTGTCGGTGCCCAGGGCAGACATCACACAACCCCTGGCCATATCATCGCGATGCTGTCGGGAGAGGTAATATTCAATGAATTTTTCTCGGTCCACACCCGCCAGGTTTTCCGCGGCGTGTACAAAACCACAGTTCATGGCTTCTGACATCAGGTCAGCCTTTGAACCAAAGTGCTTATAAAACCCGCCGTGGGTTAAACCCGCCGCAGACATCAGCTCCGCCACGCCCACGCCGTCATAGCCGCGCTCACGAAAAAGTTCTGATGCCGTTTCAACAATGCGCATCCGGTTTTCCCGAACCTGCTCTTTTGACACTTTCATGCGTTCCCGCCCCCATACAAAACAAGGCTCAATTATACATTGATGATGATCATAATCAAACCAGTTGACTTTATAGATTATGATCATCATCATTAAATCCATGTTCCCGACGGCGCTTCGCAGAGGTATGCGCGCTCCGTCAGTCTGACTGAGATCAGCAAAGAGAGCCGGACATATCCCCGGATTTACCTGCATCGAACAGTGCAGATTCTGTTCAACATTTAATAAAGAAGATCACATATGACGAAAACTTCAGTTCTCATTACAGGCGCATCGACGGGTATTGGTGCTGTTTATGCGCAAAGATTTGCGAGCCGTGGACATGACCTGGTTCTGGTTGCCCGCGATAAAACAAAATTAGACGCACTCGCCGAGCGTCTGCGACAGGAGAAGGGCGTTTCTGTTGATGTTCTGCCAGCCGATCTCACTCAGGCAGCGGATTTAGCGAAGGTGGAAGCTCGTCTTCGTGAAGACGAAAAAATAGGGGTGCTGATTAACAACGCAGGCATGGCACAGTCGGGCAATTTTACCGGCCAGACGCCTGAGGCAATTGAGCGTCTTATCGCCCTGAACGTCACTGCGCTGACGAGGCTTGCGAGTGCCGCGGCGCCACGGTTTGTCAAAACCGGAGAAGGCGCAATCGTCAATATCAGCTCCGTCGTTGGGCTCGCCCCGGAATTTGCCATGACGGTTTACGGTGCCACCAAAGCCTTTGTGCTTTTCCTGTCGCAGGGATTGCATATTGAGCTCTCCTCCGCGGGCGTTTACGTCCAGGCGGTACTTCCGGCTGGCACTTACACCGAAATCTGGGAACGTGCAGGTATTGATATCAGTAAGGCACCCGAGATGATGGAAGTGGGTCAGTTAGTTGACGCAGCCCTGGCCGGCTTTGATCGTCGCGAACTCGTCACCATCCCTCCTTTACAAAATGCTGCCCACTGGGATGACCTGGAGACGGCGCGTCAGGCTCTGCTGGCGGATATCAATCAGGCTAAAGCGGCAGAACGGTACACAGTGTAGCCACGGGGATTCGGCATAACCCTATGCCGCGTTGTTTCCCTGCAGCGTGTTGTTGCGCTGCAGGGTGAGCAGGACTCCATCAAGAGAGCGTAGTGAGAATGACAAAAAAACGTGTAGCACTGGTGACCGGAGCTTCTTCGGGGATCGGTGAGGCGTCGGCTAAAAAACTGCTGGCCGCGGGGTATAGGGTCTATGGCACCAGCCGGCGCGGTGCGCAGGCAGGTACACATCCCTTTGCGTTATTAACGCTTGATGTGACGGACGATGCGTCCGTGAGCGCCGCCATTGAGGCGTTACTGCACCTGGAAGGGCGGATAGATTTGCTGGTGAATAATGCGGGCTTTGGGGTTGCTCCTGCGGCCGCGGAAGAAAGTTCGATTGATCAGGCCAGGCGTATTTTCGACACCAACTTTCTTGGCCTGGTCAGAATGACGCGGGCAGTGATCCCGCACATGCGCCGTCAGGGCAGTGGGCGCATCATCAACATTGGTTCGATATTAGGGATTGTCCCGCTACCTTACGTGGCACTGTATGCAGCCAGTAAGCATGCGGTTGAAGGGTATACGGGCGCGCTGGACCATGAACTGCGCACACAGGGTATCAGGGTTTCCGTGATCGAGCCGGCCTATACAAAGACACAGTTCGACGCAAACAATGTAGAACCTGACGCGAAGCTAGAAGAATATGAACCGCTCCGGGCTAAGCTGAACAACGTCGTCAGCAAGGCAATGGACGAGGCGGAACGTCCGGAAGTGGTGGCTGATGTGGTGGTAAAGGCTGCCCAGTCTTTACGGCCTAAGGTGCGTTATACGGCGGGCACGCTGGCGGGGAAACTGAATTTCATTCGCCGCTTTGCGCCTGCTTCACTTCTGGACAGGGTAGTACGCAACAGTCTTCAGCTCGACGCGAAAGAATAAGAATATGAAATTTTCTCAACTGGCTATTCTGACTGCCGGGTTGTTTTTCATCCTGGCGGCGATATGGATGTTCTGCCCGCAACTGCTGTTAACGCAGTGGGGAATCACGCCAACACCGGGAACTGATGTGCTCGGCCATCGCTCTGCCGCCCTGTACGCGGGCCTGGGGGTGATGTGTTTATTCGCCAGGCACGCAGAGCCCTCGCTGGCCCGCTATGCCCTGGCAGCAGGGATCGGTACGTTATGTTTGATTTTAGCCGTGTCCGGCGTTGTTGAGTGGTATGCAGGACACGTTAATGGGCAGATCGTTATTGCAGTATTTATCGAGCTATTCCTGGGTATCGCTTTTTTACTCAGCAACAGCGTTGGTAAGAAACACGCCACCGGCAAACCCGGCAGAGTAAAAGACAAATGAATAAGAAGACGATGAAAGCATTTACGTTCAAACGCTATGGTAAATCCCCTGAACTGGGATTCGACGACGTCGATTTTCCGTCCCCTGGTGATGATGAAATTCTGGTCAAAGTGTATGCAGTAGGTCTGAACCCGATCGATAACATGATCCCGACCGGCATGTTCAAACGTGTTCTGCATTTCAGTCTCCCCGCGACGTTGGGCAGCGACGTGTCCGGCGTTGTCGTTGCCACAGGACGTCGCGTGACGCGTTTCAAAGCAGGCGACGAGGTGTTTGCCAGTATTTTTGACAGGGGAACGGGTTCGCTTGCTGAGTTTGTGCGGGTGCCAGAAAACCTTGCAGCGTTAAAACCCGCCACCCTGGATTTCGTACAGGCAGCGTCGCTTCCGATGGTCAGTCTCACCTCCTGGCAAGCGCTGACGGAACGCGCGAAGCTGCGAGCGGGGCAGAAAGTATTTATCCCGGCCGGCTCCGGTGGAATTGGCAGTTTTGCTATCCAACTGGCAAAACACCTTGGCGCAACGGTAGGGACGACAACCAGCACCGCCAACATTGACTGGGTGAGCCGCCTTGGTGCAGATGAGGTGGTTGACTATAAAAAGCAGGAATTCGAAAAAGTGCTGAGCGGCTACGATATTGTCCTCGGGACTATCAGAGGTGACGCGATTGAGAAATCCACCCAAATCCTTAAACCGGGAGGGAAGATAGTTTCCCTGATCGGGCCGTTAGATACGGCTTTCGCACGGGAAAGACACCTCAATGTTTTCCTGCGTTTTGTATTAGGACTGTTGAGCCGCAAAATCATGCAACTATCAAAAAAACGAGGATTAACCTATTCGTTTCTCTTTGTCCGCCCTGATGGCAGCCAGCTTAGCCAAATCGCTGAACTCATGGACGCTCAACACATCAAGCCTGTTATCGACAACGTTTTCCCCTTTGACGAAACTGGCGACGCCTTCGCCTATCTGGCTCGCGGGCATGCAAAGGGGAAAGTGGTGGTTAAAATTCATGAGTGATAGCAACGAAGGCTTGCCTCTGCGCTAAGCATAAATGACCAGGGTTATCGCCTCAGGGAAGAGGTATAGTCACTATCACCGTTCGTATCAGTTATAGCCTTCCGTCTTCATCGCATAATGCGGCCAGATATCAGGATCGTGCCCGGGAATAATTTCCGCATTATGCATCTGGGTAACCACTCTTAGTTTTGCCACCGATCGTGCCACCTGACTGGCCGATGTCATCAAGCCAGGCAGGGCTTTATCCTGAAAATGGTCAAGCGTATAGGCAGCATCTATCGCCAGGGTGAACGATTTTCCACTCGGCAGGGAGACGACAAAAGATTGATGACCCGGGGAGTGGCCTGGCGTGTAAATGATTTTCAGAACGCCATCGCCATACAGATCAAAACCGTCATCGGCATCTCCTGCCAGAAACTGCCATTTGAGACCTTCGCGATGAAAATCTTTCCGACAGTAGGCCCCGGCGGTAAACCAGTCCGGTGAAAAGGCATAGTCGTACTCAGCACGCTGCACAAGATGAGTGGCTTCAGGAAAGCGGCCAATCGCACCGGTATGGTCAGAATGGAGGTGGGAGAGTAAAACATAACGCACCGATTCTGGCCTTATTCCGAGCTTCGCCAGTTGTCTTCTACAGCCCTGGTTTGTATCCATGATGGGGTGATACTGGTCAACAGTCGGTCCCCAGTAGGCGCGGGGATCCTTCAGCCCTTCCACCGCAAGACCACCGTCAATCACAACATTCCCCTGCGGATGCGTCAGTAAAAACCAGGGGACAGGTATAATGTAGTCGGAGCCTTCACCCTGATTCATCCTGATATCGTGATATTTACAACGCTGATAGCCCGACTGGAACATATAAAGCCTGATATCTGACATGCTTCTTTTCCCGTAAAAAATGAAATCTTCTGTGCGCCATAGCTAGAACAGCCGTGGACGCACAGATTTTCATTAACAGAAGGGCCTGGCAGTAGAGGGGCGGGACCACTTTCATTTATCGGTTTTACCAATATAATCGGTGAATGGATTTACTTACGGCAATGCGTATTTTCATTCGGGTGGTTGAGCGCGGAAGCATGTCTGCCGCTGCGCGCGATCTCGGCATCGGACAGCCGGCGGTCAGTGAAAGGATAGAGCGTCTGGAAGCTCATCTTAATACCCGCCTGCTGCGACGTCACACGCGCCGAATGTCTCTCACCAATAGCGGGACGCTGTTCTATGAACGGAGCAAAAGCGCCGTTGCAGCGGCTGACCATGCGCTGGCAATCGTGGATAATGGTGAAGCAATTAGTGGAACCCTGCGCATTGCCGCACCCTATGGAGCCGGGGAAGAGTTACTTATGCCCGCCCTGCTTAAACTGCAATTGGCCTATCCGGGCATAAACATAGATCTGGTGCTCAGTGACAGAGTGACGGACCCGGTCACCGAAGGTGTGGATATCTCGCTACGTCTTGGTGAGACGGGGGAAGGATTTTATGTTGCCCGCCCGTTGGGGAAAATTGAGCGGTTGCTGGTGGCTTCTCCCGAATATTTGCAGCGTTATGATATGCCCCGTACACCGGGTGAGCTCGCCCGACATGCGTTTGCTCGTGTTTCGGGCCTGTTTATGAATAACCATGTGACGCTGATCGCGCCTGACAACGCGTTACTCACCGTCCCTGTGAGAATAACATTCACTTCCAGCCACTGGCGACCGTTACGTACTGTGCTTCTGGCAGGAAAGGCAATCGGGGTATTGCAGTCTCCGGTTTGCCGACAGGAGATTGCCGACGGGCATCTCGTACCTGTGTTACCCGACTACCTTGTTCCTTCATTCCCTGCATATCTACTTTATCCCCCGGCTAATATCATCTCCGCTGAAACACGAGCATGTGTCGCTTTCCTTGAAAACGAACTTCGCACAAGCCTTACGCGCTCGGTAACAAAAGGGCAGCCATAGTTCTCAAGCTGGAATACGAGGCTGTTAAATGAACGTTGAACAAAATTTCTTGCCTGCCTGAGGTACACCCCGGTTAATGGCTTGCCCAGTCGAGCATGCGTCATTCGCTGCTACGGTGCGGCAACTCTCCGGCAGCTAAATATTCTGCGCGGGTTTGAAACTACTGCAGTGACGTCTTCCCCCACTGCCTGACGTGTTCAATCAGAGCCCGCAGCTTGGGGGCCATATTTCGACGTTGCGGGAAGTACAGATAAAACCCAGGAAAAGGCGGAAGAAAATCATCCAGTAATGAAACAAGCTGTCCTTTTTCAATAAATGGCCTGAATGTTTCATAGGTTGCAAAGGTAATTCCTCCCCCCGCCAGTGCGAGCCTGAGCATGAGACGGAGATCGTTGGTGGTGATATGCGGTTCAACCGCCACGTCGAAAGGTCTTCCCGCTTCCTCAAATTCCCAGCGATAGGGCGCGACGTCTGGCGATGGGCGCCAGCCGATACAGCGATGGCGGATAAGCTCTCGCGGATGGCGCGGTGCGCTGTGGGCCGCCAGATACGTTGGTGATGCCACCACCACTTCCCGTTGCTGTCCCGTCAGAGGGACAGCAATCATGTCTTTTTCGATCACGTCACCGAGCCTTACGCCGGCATCAAAGCCCGCTGCCACGATATCAAATTCGTCATCCGACACGACGATATCGATGGTGACGGCAGGGTTAGCGGCTGCAAATGACGCGAGCAGAGGGCCTGAAAGAAATTCTTCTGCAATTGAGGTGACAGCAATTTTCAGATGCCCCCGCGGCCCGTTGTCAGAGAGAACGTCTTCGCACGCCGCGTCAATCGTTGATAGCGGTATGGACAACGATTTTCGCAGCCGTTCTCCCGCTTCAGTCAGGTTTACCGAACGCGTGGTGCGCATGACAAGCAGGGTCCCGAACGTATCCTCCAGGCGTCTGATACCCTGGCTGACCGCCGACCTCGTCACGCCAAGACGTTCGGCGGCAGCGCTGAAGCTATGTTCCTCTGCGACAGCCAGAAACAGAGGTAAAAGATTAAGGTCAATTTTCATTGTTTAGATTTGCTAACCAGTGTGTACACCAGTGGCAGGATACACGAAACAATGCCCTCGTTCTATTATCCCTCTGAACTCAACTGAAGGAGTAAATCATGGATAAAGTCATCTTGATCACCGGTGCATCCAGCGGTATCGGAGAGGGTATTGCACGAGAGCTTGGCAATGCAGGCGCGAAGTTATTACTTGGGGCACGCAGGAAAGATCGTATTGAAGCTATCGCTGCAGAAATCCGCAGTACAGGCGGGCATGCTGAAGCCTGCGAGCTGGATGTCACAAATCGCCAGTCGATGTCTGATTTCGTGCAGGCGGCATTGACTACGTGGGGGCGTATTGACGTTCTGATCAACAACGCGGGAATAATGCCCCTTTCTCCGCTGGCAGCGGGTAAATATGATGAATGGGAACGTACCATTGATGTGAATATCAAGGGCGTACTATGGGGGATTGGCGCCGTGCTTCCCACCATGGAAGCGCAGGGCTCCGGTCAGATAATCAATATTGGCTCTATCGGCGCGCTCTCTGTGGTGCCGACAGCCGCCGTCTATTGCGCCACAAAGTTCGCCGTTCGGGCGATTTCAGATGGCTTGCGACAGGAAAGCGCCAGCATCCGTGTCACCTGCGTCAACCCCGGTGTGGTGGAAAGCGAACTTGCCTCGACCATTACTCATCCGGAAACGCA
This sequence comes from Enterobacter sp. PTB, assembly GCF_051130085.1. NCBI lineage: Bacteria > Pseudomonadati > Pseudomonadota > Gammaproteobacteria > Enterobacterales > Enterobacteriaceae > Enterobacter > Enterobacter sp. PTB. The sequence goes on along the minus strand of NZ_JBDKEE010000025.1, from coordinate 24,270 downwards.
GGCGGCAATGGAGGTATACCGTTCCATTGCACTCCAGCCGGCTGATATTGCCCGCGCTGTTCGGCAAGTGATTGAAGCGCCTGAAAATGTTGATACAACAGAAATCACGATTCGACCTACCGCGTCTGCGAACTGACCTGGCTAACGCATATTCACCACGAAAGCTGCCTGTAAGGCAGCTTTTTTTTGTCGTGTCACAGAGTGCAGGGTGAAAATTGTATGTGTATTGAAAAGGTCATAACGCGGGCCAGACAACCGGTGTGGCCCGCATGGCAAACTTACCACTGCTGCTCTGTGGGCATGATGAACAATTCTGCCACGTCGACATGATCCGGCGCGCGCAGCACATAAAGGATGGAATCAGCAATATCCTCTGACTTCAGGAACGTCATGTGTTCCTTCAGGTTTTCCATCTGTGCACGGTAGTTTTCGTCAGTAATGTGCTCGAATAATTCACTTTCAACCGCGCCTGGCTGAAGTGAGGTTACGCGAATATTGTATTGAGACGAAAGCTCCATGCGTAATACATCTGAAAATGCGGCTACCGCATGTTTCGTCGCGCAATATACCCCGAGTCCAGCGAACGTTTTTCTGCCCGCAATCGAGGACGTATTGATGATATGCCCTGACTTTTGCGCTTGCATCACAGGGAGTACCGCGGCAACCGTGTTCATTAAGCCCTTAATATTGACATCAACCATACGATGCCACTCCTCCAGTTTGAGACTGGCGATGTCTGAAATGGGCATGAGTCCGGCATTGTTGAAGGCGATATCAATGTGGCCATAGGCGTCGTGCAGTTTCTTCACGCCGTCGAAGACTGACGCCTGGTCAGTCACATCCATTTCCAGCGCAATGGCTTCTCCGCCGAAGGCCTTGATTTCTGACACCAGCGCCTGGAGACGATCCCGGCGGCGGGCCGCGAGCCCCACTTTGACCCCCTCTCTGGCCAATTTAATGGCGGTGGCTGCGCCGATACCGCTTGATGCACCGGTCACGATGGCTGATTTACCGTTGAGTTCCATGATTAATCCTCTTATGCGTTTGTTTCAGCGCTTCAGCAAAGAACATCTGAAGTTCGGGTCAATCATGTCTGCAAATGGCACTCTCTTCGCGCGGTGGTTTGCTCACACTGTCGGTGTTTTGCTACGCATATTTTCGTGGCGATACTGAGAGGGCGAAATACCGGTGTGCTTGCGGAATATGGCAGCAAAATGGCTGGGGCTGTTGTAGCCCACGGTCAGGGCGATGCTGATCATCGAATCCTCTGTCTCGGACAACAGGCGGCGCGCCTCTTCCATTCGCAAGCGGATAAAATAATGGGAAGGCGAAAGCCCGGTAGACTGTTTAAAGACCCGGCTGAAATGGAATTCGCTAAGCTCGGCAAGGCCAGCCAGACGTGCTAAGTCAAAGGGGTGAGCCAGCTCTTCATGCATCGCCTTAAATACCCGGTGTAATTTATATGCCTGCAACCCGCCGTGGTGTCGCTTTGCCGATGTCCGGTAAGCACGGGAGAGATGTACGGCAAGGGCTTGAGCGATACCCTGGATGTAAGGTCCACTGGGTGGGTGCTGAAAATAAAGCTCTGCGCGCATAAGTTCCAGCAGGGCTGACAGTGTTTCATCGCGTTCGCCCGACACTTCCCGCAGCTCAATGTCCTGCATCATGGACACACCAATATAGACGTGCATAACGATGAAAGGGCAGTCTGGCTCAGCTTGCCATCTCATCTCTGTCGGAGAGGTGTCGGTCGTGAGAAAAAAATCACCTGCGGTAACGTGGTTTTCTGACCACTCTCCGCCCAGAGGCCGTTCTTCAACGACGGCCCGTCCAGAGAGTATCCAGACAATAAAAGGCTCTGGCACGGCCGGGATAATAACGTTGTCCTGCCTCTGTCGACGCGCCAGAATTTGAATGAAGACATCCCGGGAAGATTGTGCCCGATGTTCCTTGAGCAATTCGCCCGGAATGTACGCTTCGAATGATTCAGCGGAAGTACGTTGAGCCATATTCGTCAATAACGTCTCTTAAGCCAGTTTCACAAGGTTTAGCGCGGGAAGGGGACCACCCGGGAATTGTTGCAGATATCCCCCCATCTCAAGACCCCCTAAGTCTATACTGGCGAAGCCCATTCGGGTGGCTAATTCCTCAACGTCCGCTTTTGCATCAGCGTGGTCGCCGGACATAAAGACCACGCGGCGCCCGCCAGATTGGGACGGGTCTTGCGCAAGAACGTTTGCCAGAAGCGTGTTGAAGGCTTTGACGACTCGGGCTCCCGCTGCCCATTCTGAAACGCGCTGGGATGAATTTTTACCCCCCAGATCTGCAAGGGTGTAGCCCGGCAAAAGTACCGGGTTAGTCGCGTCAATCAGAATACGACCCTCCCAGTTCACCCCACTTAATGCGGCCTCGGTTCTGTTCCAGTTGGTACTTATAAAAACGATTTCGGCTTCGGCAGCCTGTTGTACCGTTCCGGCGCGAGCTTTGTCGCCTAATGCCTCAACCACTTCAGCCAGGCTGTCCGGGCCACGACTGTTACTGAGGATGACATTCACGCCTGCGTTGACCAGCTGGTGGGCAAAAGCTTTTCCGATGGCGCCTGCACCAATAATGCCGACAGTATTTGTTTTCATAATTTGTTTCCTTAAATGAACAGATGCGTTGATGTGTTTGGCTACGTTGCTTGAGAACATGAAAGGAGAATAGTGCTCACCGATCTATCTGTGTAGCCTATATAATTAGATGGTATACATCTAAAGGGGCGATACATGCTGGATGGTATGTCGATTGATCAACTGCGTACTTTCATTGCTGCAGTTGATGAAGGCAGTTTCTCGGCCGCAGGTCGCAAACTTCGCCGGGCGCAGTCCGTCGTTAGCGCTACGCTGGCAAATCTGGAATCTCAGGTAGGCTTTCCTTTATTTGAGCGAACGGGACGTTACCCGAAACTGACGGAGGCGGGGGTAGCCTTACTGGAGGCCGCACGCCATACGCTTGCGGGAATGGACGCGTTTAAGGCTAAGGCGCGTATCCTGGCAGAAGGCCTGGAACCCGAACTCGCCGTGTCTGTGGATGTGATGTTCCCGATAGAGATCCTGACCGCAGTCGTGAAGGAATTTCATCTGGCCTTTCCCGGCACACCGTTGCGTCTTTATGTTGAGGCGCTGGGGGCGGTACTTCAGCCGTTGCTGGCCGGCAACTGCTGGGTCGCGATTATCGGCTCGCTACCGGATGTTCCGACCGGGTGTGCCTCTGAGTGCCTGCTCAGTGTTCCTGCCGTGGCTGTGGTCTCACCCGATCATCCTTTGGCTAAAATGGCTGGCCCAATTCTTCGGCCGGCTATGGAGAACGCTGTGCAGCTTGTATTGGCTGACCGCTCATCACTCACGGCGGGGCGCAACTTTGGCGTAATGTCGGCTAAGACGTGGCGTTTGGGTGACATGGGGGCAAAACATGCATTCTTGCGTGCGGGCCTCGGTTGGGGTTATATGCCTTTGCCTATGGTTGAGGACGATCTTGCTCATGGCAGACTGGTTATCCTGAACCTGGAGATGCAGCCTGATGTTGGCCCTGGTTTTTCCATGCATGCGGTACATATGACGCAATATCCTCCAGGGCCAGCCGGACGCTGGTTTATTAATAAGCTTAAAACGCAGTAAACCAGGTTATCTGGCGGTCAGAGCACCAGATAACCGATATCCTGCATCAGAATATATAAAATGCCCCGACGGTAAAGAGAAGATATTCATCCTTTTGCACAATGGGGCTGCTGCTTACACGGTCTGCAAGCGTGATATACCCTAAATCCGCATAGCCGGACCAGTTATCATTAAATGTGTGTTGCCAGTTAATATCGTAATTCACACTGTTTAATCCGCTACCCGCGTTGAAAGGCCTATATCCGGAATGGGTACTCTGATTTTCATTCACCCCAAACCAGGTATTATTATACCGTGCGTCGCCGTATTTTCTTTCGGTACTGATTAGCAGAGTATCTGTGTCGTTAGCAAAAAGAACGACATTAAGTTTAATTTTATATTGCATTCCCTGGCTTTCCGTCAGCGGTGCCGTAATATTTCCCTCAAAGCCTATCCAGGGCGCCATCCACCATCCTGCCGTGGTGGTGGTATTCATTACGGTATTAATCTTACCCATACCTTTAAGTTTATCAGAGCCTTCCTGAAGCCAGGCGTTTCCGCTATCCGTGCGGCCAAGGGAATACCCCAGAGCTTGCCCCAGGTAAACGCCATTACTGAACTGATGGGAATAGACAATGCCTTTGTCGGTATTGACGGACCAGTCATCGTAAGTCCATCCGAAATACGGCAGCGTATTGACATCATATTTATTCGAGCCGGTATATTCAGGCGCATATTGTGAACCCACGCCAATCGTGACATAAGATGCTTTTTTATCTGATGATGCCTGTGAAGCGAACGATGCTGCGATGAGTGTTACTAAGGCGATTTTTATTTCCTTCATAAAACTTCCTGAATGAATTATGCTTATATCTATGAATTGCGGAGTATGCGGGCGGTCAATCAATATTCCTGCAAGATTTAATCAAGATTCCATCAAGGTGCGAATGTGAAACGTGTTTTAATTATTGAAGACGATTTGGATGCCGCGAATGTGCTTGAGGCTTACCTTAAGCGCGATCAGTTTCAGACCTCTTCGGCCAGCAGCGGTAACCGGGGGCTCGAACTGGCATTCAGCTGGAAGCCCGACATTATTTTGCTGGATGTGATGTTACCCGGCATGAGCGGGAACGATGTTCTGCTGGCCCTGCGCCGGCGCAGTGATATTCCCGTGATTATGATCACCGCCATCCGCGACGGCAGCGACAAAATCAGCGCCCTGCGATTTGGCGCGGATGACTATGTGGTGAAGCCCTATAACCCGGGTGAGGTGGTCGCCAGAGTCCATGCTGTACTCCGTCGTTATTCCGGCGAGCGCAGCAGCACGCTTATTGAGTACCGGGGACTGCAGGCAGATACAGAGTCCATGACAGTAAGCGTTGATAGCGAGAACGGGCAACGGACAGCGCTGGATTTAACGCCGACGGAACTGTTGCTGCTGATGACATTTCTTAAGTCACCGAATAAGGCTTTCACCCGTCAGGCGCTTCTTGAAGCGTGTCTCCCAGAAAGTGAAGCCCTGGAGCGCGTTGTGGACACGCATATCTATAACTTGCGAAAAAAACTCGAGTCAGCGGGGCAGACTGATTTGCTGATAAACGTAAGAGGGATCGGTTACCGATTTGCAAATGCATGAAAAAGTTTACGTTATCTCCACGAGGCGAACCGAGTACGCTGTGGAACTGGATATGCAAGCGGCTGATATCCCTGGCAGTCGGAAGTATTATTCTTATTGCCTTTTTTATGTGGGTGCGATTTTTTGTTGAAAACAAATGGCACGCCTACCGGATGCCAGAGGCCGTCAGGGCTGAACTCTCAGTTCTGAGCAAGCACCCTGAACAGAACATCAACCGCTATCATGAAATTATCGACACCTGGTATGGGCTGTCCTACTCAGATCCGACGATGGGGATTAAGGACTGGGTGATTCTTGGCATCCTGGTTCTGATATTCATACCGATTATTTTTATGCTTACGCTGAAAACAGCGCGCCCCATATCCCATCATATTAGCCGGCTTGCCGGTGCGGCACGGTCTGTTGCTGAAGGCGGGTTTGGGACCCGCGTGCCCGTCCCGGACAATCTGCCGCTTGAATTGCGAAGCCTCAGCGAGAACTTTAACGGGATGTCGATGCAGCTGGAACGCTACGAGAAAGATTTGAAAAAATCGCATGTGATCATGGCACATGAATTGCGCTCGCCGCTGACGGCTGCCATCGGTCGTCTGCAGGGCATTATGGACGGCGTATTTGAACCCAGTCAGGCCCAGTTGAACATGATCATGCAGCAGATGAATGATTTAAACAGACTGGTTGACGATCTGCATCTGTTAAAACTGGCTGATGCCAACCAGCTGAATTTGAGCCTGGTATCAACCAGCCTGGACCAGATAATCCGTGAGAAAGTGGCATGGACGATGCCTTCAGCCCAAAGGGTGGGAGTGAACATTATCTACCATGAGGGGGAATCTGTGACCTGTCGGGTTGATCCGTACCGGATAGGCCAGGTCTTTTTGATCCTGATGGACAATGCTCTGCGTTACGCTGCGGAAGGGGGCATCCTGGATATTCGTTATCATGTCAGCGATAAAAAGGTATCCGTTATTTTCCGCGACAACGGTCCGGCAGTCCCGGACGCACTGCTTGAAACCATATTTTCACCGTTTGTGCGTGAGGAGCAGTCCCGTTCACGACATACCGGTGGGTCCGGGCTTGGGCTCTCTATTGCCCGAGCGATATGCGAGGCTCATCGCGGTACTATCTTTGCAGAACGGAATGCCAGCGGAGGGCTATCGTTCACGATGACGATACCGCTAAGCGAAAAGGAACAGCATTGACGGTTCCTTAACAAAGGGTGAACTGAATCTTGTAAAAATTGAGTTTAAATACATGGTAAACGGGGGTTTACCATGTCACCTGAATTACTTCTCTCTCTGCTTTCTGCCTTTCGTAAAATGGTACGCTGTGGATGTTTTTTACTGTACATCTCACCGGTGATTGTCATATTTCAGGTTATCATTATTATTTTATTGGATGCGCCGAAAGGAGATAAATAATTGTTGAGGGAAGGGCGGCGAATACCGTTCAAAGAACCAATGATTTACCTGTAGGCTGGGTTTCGGCCCAAAGCAGTTTATAGTCCCATTTTTTATCGTACAATCCGATTGAAAATTGCATTGCCTTATTTTCATTGCGACACACTTCTCGTGCATCAACAATATTTTTCCACATGAGCAGACTTCCTGGGCTGAATGCGGTGATCGACGGGTCAATCCCTCCGTTAGGAACATCAAAATACAGGCTTTTTTCACTACGGGCACACAGTACGAGATCTATCGCAATGGGGGCACCTTCAAAGAAAAGTACATTGCCGGTGACCATATGTGGCAGGGCGGTTAACAGTTCAGTGATGTTTTTCCTGTTATAGCATCTGACGCTGTCAGCAAAACGCAGCCTGAAAAGATGCACGTAAATATCAGCAATATCCGCCGGTGACATCTCTCTGAGCGGGATGCATTCTCCGCCCGCAGTCAGCATTTTTTTTAGCTCTCCGTTTCTTTTTTTCACCGTTTTACCTGAGAAAGACGTTTTAATCAGGCAAACCTTACGTTTTTCACGAAAAGCATAGGTGGCATTTATTATATTCCCACGCAGCGATGAAGACAGCCGGTTTGTTTTTACTGGCAGAACGATTTTTTGATCGGCAGCCATGGGGATAATAATTTCATCATAAGATACCGGGTAATCGCGCCAGACATTCAGGCCGAAGGTATTTTCATCACTGGTAAAGTACGCTGCGGTGACCTCGCCATCGCGTCGGTAATGCCAGAATGCGAAATCTTTTTCCTTCTTCTGCATAAAGAAATTGATAATGTCGGGATGAGTATTAACACTGCCGCCGTACTTATAATAAGCCGCCTGGTAATGCGTGAAGTTTGAACGTTCCCATCCAAAAAGCGAATGTCTGAAGCCCATTATTGTTTCTCCTTGCAATCTCATCAGAGGGCGCTGTCAGCGCCGGGCAGTTCTGTCTGAACAGGCTGATTATCCCGACCGTTAATCAATAAACGGTCAAGGCAAAATCAAGATTGCTGCAATCTTCGTTGGCGGAGTTAATTTTTCCTGTCTCAGGAAATATCTGCTTACATTCCAGCTAACGCTATGCTCTTTACATTGACACTAGTGTCAATGTTGTAGAGTGCATCTATGACGAGGAGAAAGGTATGCGACCATCTGAACTGGCGGCGCTCACTGGCGTCAGCACCCGAGTGCTAAGACATTATGAAGCTAAAGGACTGATTGTTTCTCAGCGGTTGGACAACGGTTATCGGAATTACGACGCGAAAGACGTCGAGAAAGTGAGATGGATAATCTCGCTTTTAAAATGTGGGTTCAGTACCCGACAGATTGCAGAGCTGGAAAAGTTTTCTCAGGTAAGCGACATGGATGATGCGCGTTTTATCCAGTGTCTGGCGCAGCACAGAGAAAAACTTCGGGCACTGGACACGCTTATCGAATTACTTAATGAACGCAGAAATACACTTGCCACGCGTATTCACGCCTACGAGTGATCGCTCTGTCTGAGCAGTAATAACAGGAAATATCATCATGAAACAGTTAGACAATAAAGTCGCGTTAATTACCGGAGGCAGTAGCGGTATCGGGCTGGCCACGGCTAAACGGTTTAGTGAAGAAGGTGCAAAGGTGATTATCACTGGCAGGAATGCAGAAACCCTGCAGCAGGCGATGAATGAACTCGGTGACGATAATGCACTGTCAATACAACACGATAACGGTGACATACGAAGCCATGAAAACCTCTTTCGCATTATTAACGAAAAGTACGGCAAGCTGGATGTGATGTTTGCAAATGCCGGCGTTATTGTGCTTTCCGATTTCCCGGCCTCCACCGAAGATGATTTTAATACGCAGTTTGATATCAACGTAAAAGGGACGTTTTTCGCCGTGCAACAGGCCCTCCCGTTAATGTCCGACGGTGGCTCGATAATATTAACGTCCTCCATTGCGCATTATAAAGGGTTCGATGGACACAATATCTATGCCGCCTCAAAAGCCGCGCTGCGATCTTTTGCCCGCAGCTGGACGACCGACCTTAAAGGCCGTGGGATCCGCGTGAATTGCCTGAGCCCAGGACCCGTCGCCACACCGATTATCAGTAAAATGGGCGTTTCCCTGAGCGATCGCGAGATTTTTGACGCCAGCATCGCAAGTCGTATTCCGTTAGGTCGATTAGGCAAGCCTGACGAGGTTGCCGCGGCAGCGCTGTTTCTTGCATCGGATGAAAGCAGTTTTATTTCGGGTATCGACCTGTCTGTCGATGGCGGGATGGGACAAATTTAGCGGCGCGCGAAACGCTGATAAAAAAACATCAAATTTGATTAAAGCACATCAATTTTGCTAGAGCAGGCAGGTTTGACTTTCACTACTCTTGGTGCGGTAACGACATTTTCATCATCCGCTGTTAACAGGTATCGCTATGAAAAAACGTATTATTATTGCCGGTTCGGGTTTTGCAGGTATGTGGGCCGCCATTTCAGCAGCAAGGCTGGTACATATGGAAAAGGCAAATGATCGGATTGAGATTTTTTTGGTTTCTCCGGAACCCGCATTAACCATTCGTCCAAGATTGTATGAAGCCGTACTGGAAAATATGGCACCCTCTATTCTGCGTGTTCTTGAGGCTGCGGGTGTGCACTATATTGCCGGTTATGTCACCGATATTGATGCAGAAAATAAAACTATCTCGGTAAAAAAAGAGAGTGGCGAAACCTCAGTTAATTTTGACAGTTTTGTGCTGGCCACCGGAAGCCAGGCATTTCACCCGGAACTGCCGGGGATCACGGAATACAGTTTTGACGTGAACTCATTGAATGCTGCTCATGAACTGGAGCAACACCTCATGTCGTTAGCTTCAGAGCCTGATTCTGCCGCACGAAATACTGTTGTTGTCGCCGGTGGGGGCCTGACCGGGCTTGAGACCGTCACTGAAATGCCGGAACGCCTCAGAGACCTCTTGGGTTCGGAGCGCCATTTGCAGGTTATTATTGTGGACAGTTCGAACAAAATTGGTCAGGCGATGGGCGAGGATGCCTGTGAGATCATCAATCAGGCGCTGGCCAGTAATGGCGTGACTGTACGAACGGGCGTCAGAGTGCGCGCAATCAACGCTGAGGGGGTGATGCTTTCGGACGATGAATTTATCCCCAGCAAAACGGTGATATGGACGGCGGGAATGCGGGCCAGCGCGTTAGCCGGGCTCATCCCGGGCGACCACGATAATCTGGGTCGTGTTATAGGGGATGCGTATCTGCGGGCACCTGGCGCCAGGGGGATCTTCGTTACCGGCGATACCGTAAAAGTCCCTACGGATGATGAAGGTAATTATAACGTCATGTCCTGCCAGCATGCGATGAGCCTGGGGCGCGTCGCCGGTCATAACGCGGCAGCAGAAATACTGGGATTACCGCTGCATCCTTACAGCCAGCCAAAATATGTTACCTGTCTTGATCTGGGCAAATGGGGGGCGGTCTACACGGAAGGCTGGGATCATCAGGTTATGTACCAGGGCATGGAAGCGAAAAAAATAAAGCAGGAAATTAATACTCAGTGGATTTATCCGCCAGAACCCGACAGAGAGAAAATGTTTTCTGTTGCTAACCCTGATTATATTATTGTTCCGTAACAGGGTATCTCTATTGATGCTGCCTGGCGGCTGGCAGCATCAACGCGTGTTCTTTTTTTCACGCCATTGACCGGGGGTCAAGCCTGTTATTTTTCTGAAGGCCTGGGTAAATGCATTTTGCGAGCCATAGCCGCTTTCAATGGCAATTTCTGTAATCAGTTTATCGGTGTGTTGTAACTCGTGGAAAGCGCGTTCCATTACGCGCTGCTTAAGCCACCCGTACGGGGTTAAGCCGGTACTGTTTTTAAAGGCACGGCAGAAATGAGCTGAGGAAACTCCCAGCTCAAGAGCCAGTGATTTAATCGTGACATCACCTATCGGGCTGTTATCCAGTTTTTCCAGCGCCATTTTTAATGCGCGCGAAGACAATACTCCTTGCGACTGGCCTGCGGCTGTCAGCGTGTTGGAGTGGTTTTTTATTAACTGTAATATTAATGACAGTGTTAAGTGTTCGCAGAGCAGTTGGTTAATTTTGTTATTGTCCGAAATGATTTCCGCAACGGCCAGCGTAATTTTTGATGCCGTCTCATCAAAATGCGCTGTGCGTAAGATTAACTCTGCAGTGGGTATCTCCATTTGATTCAGAAGATCGGCGAAAATATTATCAGGAATATATAAATGCATAACATCTACAAGACCAGCAATATCCCAGCGAGATGTACTTCCCTGAGGAATTGTCGTGATGGCGCCTTTCCGGATCGTGTTTTTGACGATTTTATTTTCTGTTTTTCGCTCAACCCGCTGCATATGTCCAACGTGAGCAATAATCACATGTTGATCGAGTGGCGGGATAGTTTCATGCAATGGCCCATGCGGCCAGTGATAACAGCGAATTTGCAGCGCATCTCCACTGTCGATGCCTAATTCAGGTCGGTTCTTTAATACCTGAGCCATTTTATGAACGGCATCTTCAAGAGGAATGTCATGATTTTTCATGAGTATACCTGTTAATAACAGTGGGCATCATAAGAGTATAGCGATGTTTTAACCCTGTTTCATTGTGTTCTGTCTGCATGTTTATTTTTGATGATGGGAAATAACAGAGGGGAAAAAGTCATTTCTACGGTGTGTATACCCTTAAATCGATTAATTATGTTGTCCGGAGGAAATATGGCGATATCTAAGAATGATGCAGCGTCGTTAGCACCTGTTAATGGTACCTCGCATGTGGAAGCCGTTTATGAAAAGGTGCCATCACGTTATGCACTACAGGTCGGTAAGATTGATGTTCTGGTGATCAGTGACGGCGTGTTGTCATTACCTGGACCCATGTTGGGTCATAACGCGGAGGCCTCCGAACGTACCCACTGGTTTGAAGATAAGTTTCTGCCTGCCGATTTTCTCGACTGGGCATTAAATGTGGTTCTCGTGCATAGCGGTGACCGGACGATCCTGGTTGATGCAGGGATGGGGGAGGCTTTCCCTGATTTACCCCGCGCCGGGCGAACGGTTAACCGCCTGGCGTCAGCGGGGATAGATCTTGCCAGCGTCACGGATGTGATTATCACGCATCTGCATATGGATCACGTTGGTGGGCTGCTTATTGAGGGTGTGAAAGCGCGCATGCGGTCAGATCTTCGCATTCATGTCGCTGCTGCTGAGGTGGAATTTTGGCGTGACCCCGATTTTTCACAGGTTTCCATGCCGCCTGGTTTCCCGGAAGCGCTGCGCCAAACCGCTACCCAATTTTTGCAAGCGTACCAGACTCAACTGCATACATTCGAAGATGAATACGAGGTTGCACCCGGCGTGCGTGTTGTTCGTACAGGCGGGCATACTCCCGGACACAGCGTGGTAAGGCTGGCCTCTGAGGGGGAACGACTCACCTTTGCCGGCGATGCTATTTTCCAGGTTGGGTTTGAACATCCTGACTGGTTCAATGGTTTCGACCATTATCCCGAAGAAGCGGCACAGATTCGCATTCGTCTGTTGCAGGAACTGGCAGATAACAGGGAGTCATTGATCGCTACTCATCTCTCATTCCCGTCTGTCTGCCATGTTGCTGTCGACGGCGATACGTTCCGTTGCATTCCGGGTCCTTGGGATTATTAAGAATACCGCTGATGTCATTTTCACGGATACCGGCAGGAACATAAGAGGCATTACATATACGGCCATCCCTCAGACGAGGGATGGCGTTCAGGGGGGAGAGCGATGTTTACTTCGCCGCTTCCTCAATAAGTGTGGCAACGTCCTGCGGATGAGAAACCATCACGACATGGGATGCGCCCTTGATCACCACGGTGTGTTTTGAGCCCGCGCGTTCAGCCATGAATCGCAAACCCTGGGCGGGGATATTCTTGTCGCCGTCACCGTAAATAAAGTAAGAGGGCAGTTTTTTCCAGGCAGGCGCACCTGACTTTTCAGTTAAAGCCGCTTCGGTAATCGGTCTTTGCCCTGCGGCCATCAGCGCTGCCTCTTTAGCTGAAACGTCATGTGCGAATTGCTGGTGGAACTTCGCCTGGTCGATGGAGAGATCGACGCTACCATCAGCCAGCTTCACCGGTGCGGCGAGCGCCTGGCCAAGCGTGCCGCCAGGGAATTTTCCGGCCAGGTCGGCCGCCGCTTCACCGGCATCCGGAGCAAATGCGGCGACATACACCAGCGATTTCACATTGTTTGTATCACGGGCCGCGTTCGTAATGACCTGGCCACCATAGGAATGGCCGACAAGGACGACCGGCCCCTTAATATTGTTCACCACGGAAGAGACGTAAGCCGCATCAGTCGAAACACTGCGCAGCGGATTCGCCGCAGCGACGACGTTATACCCGTCCTTTTGCAGGATTTGGGTAACGCCATTCCAGCTAGAAGAGTCGGCAAAGGCACCATGAACCAGGACAACAGTCGGCTTAGCGGTTTCTGCAATAGCGCTGGCAGACAGCAAAACGGTGGCAACGGCAAGGGAGGCAGCAAATTTGGACATGATCGTTCCTCTTTTCAATTCAGTTTAAAGGCTATGCGTATGATGGTTGCGGCCTGTCTGGAACAGGCCACCTTGTTAGCTGCGAATAAAGGCCAGTACGTCAGCGTTAAAGCGATCGGCTTCTGTCTCCGCCAGTCCATGTGAACCACCGGCATATATCGTCAGCGTCGCATTCGCGACGATCTCAGCGGCGCGGTGTGCAGATGCCTTAATGGGGACAATCTGGTCGTCGTCGCCATGAATAATCAGGGTAGGGCGATCAATCTGCTGCAGGTCGTGTGTGTAATCGACTTCAGAGAACTCATGGATGCAGTCATATTGCCCCTTAATACCGCCCTGCAGGCCGATTCTGCGGAAGTTTTCCCGCAACCCGTCATTGGTGGGGACATGGTCACGGTTGAAGCCATAGAACGGAACCGTCAGGTCGAAGTAAAACTGTGAGCGGTTTTTGGCCGTGCCTTCGCGGATGGCATCAAACACCTCCATCGGGGTGCCGTCAGGATTGGCATCCGTCCGGAGCATCAGAGGAGGGACAGCGCCGACCAGAACGACTTTAGCCACACGTGAGGTACCATGACGACCGATATAATGTGCAACTTCGCCGCCCCCTGTTGAGTGACCCACTAAAATCAGATCCTTCAGATCCAGCGCCTCAATCAGCTCAGCGAGATCGTCCGCATACTGATCCATATTGTTACCGTGGAAAGTCTGGTCCGAACGCCCGTGGCTGCGACGGTCGTGTGCGATGACCCGGAAACCCTTCTGGCTGAAAAACAGCATCTGCTGATCCCAGGCATCAGACGATAACGGCCATCCATGAGCGAAGAGGATAGGCTGACCTGAACCCCAGTCTTTGTAGAAAATGCCTGTTCCGTCTGTGGTGGTGAAAGTTGTCATTTCGTTCTCCTGTCATGTGTTGTGCTATTAGTTTGTGTACGACTTGTTTGTGTGCAAATGAATATGGCAGCCCTTTTTGCCTTTGTCAATCGCTTGCAATTAAATCGTATGCAAATTATTTTAGGGGGACTGGAGGACATATGACTAAACACACTACTTCCGAGGATTCCCTGCCCGATGTGCACGGCATGCTCTGTTTCTCTCTTTACTCAGCGGGACATGCTTTTACCCAGCTCTATCGTCCCATGCTCGATAAGCTTGGCCTGACCTATCCCCAGTATCTGGTGATGGTCACCTTGTGGAATCAGGATGGGCGAACAGTGAAGGAACTGAGTGGAATTCTTTTTCTTGAGTCCAGCACGCTGACCCCTTTACTGAAACGGCTGGAGACTGCGGGGTTGATCACCCGGACACGCAATCCGAAGGATGAGCGCGAAGTGCTTATCCACCTAACGGAGAAGGGTGAGGCGCTGAAAAGCGAGACCAGCACTATCACGCGCTGTATTGTGGATACCCTTGGGATGGACGCCGACATCATTGCTGACATCAAAGCATCAGTTGATAAGATCCGTGACAAGATCCACCGTGCGCAGAAACCGGACGCCGATGACCTATCCTGATTGAGGCGGATTCGGGTTCCTGATAAGTGTACGTCTGGTGACTGACAAGACAGGTACCGGGGAGTTACTTTGCTTTAACTGCCGGGGTGGGCGGGTGCAATGTCCGCTGCGCCCCGAAGCGACTCTTCAACAGCGTTCATGCACTGCTGTAAAGAATATTGACTTACCCATTGTTGTTTATTCACTGGCGGTTCAGTTTTGGCAATAACACAAAAAGCAAAAATGACAGTAAGAACATGGCGGTGACTGACATGGCAAGAGGGGTGAGCCCACCCGTAATAAAATGTCCAGTTATGAGTGACCCCAGCGCAGTCGTTATGAAGGTGAGGAAAATCATAAGCGCAGATCCTCTGGCATCATTACTGCCTGCAGAAACGATACCCCTGTAGAAGGCGACGGGGCCCCTTAACCCCAGCGCAAAACCCATTGGCGTAAAGAGTATGGTCATAACAAAAGCCCGGCTTCCGTTCAGGAAACCATATCCCGATAGCGCGAAGGCGCTGAGCAATGCCATAAGCGTGCCGGCAAGAATTACTTTTTCATGGCTAAAACGTTCAGCCAATCCCGGAGAAATGTTGGCGGCGATGATGTAACCTCCTACGTTCAACATTTGCATAAGGATGAAGTCATTCAGGTTCCCGCCCATGGAAAGGATAATGACGCTTGGTGCTCCGAATACGAACGTTATCAGACCGCCAACGGCCAAAGCCTGGCTCAATGCATAGCGAAGATAAACAGCATTTTTCAATAATTGTACGTACGTTCCAGGCGTGTGCTGGCCTGGGTTTCGTTCTGGTCCCTTTGCAAACCTTATCATTACAGCTAAAGCCATCGTCAGTACGCCCAGAGAGATAAACGTGATTCTCCAGTTAAAGAACTGCAGGATAAGTGTACCTACTACAGGGGCTATCGCCGGAACTAATGCCTGTATGCTCCCTAACAATCCAATTGCCCGGGCTGCCTTCCGATGAGGAAACAAACCTCTAATAAATCCAGGGATGAAAACTGATGCTGCAGCAGAAGCCATCCCTTGTATAAATCGTAATATTAAAAGAAGTGTTATTTCTGGAGCATACGCGCAACCAAAAGAAGTTAGTGAAAATAAAAGTAGCGCAAAGAAGAGCATCCTGATTTTGCTGAAGCGATCGGCCAGGTTACCAAATAGTAATAAACCACAGGCATTACCTGCTACATATATGGAGAGTATCCTTTGTGATATCTCCGATGAGATATTAAAGACTGTAGCAAAAAGTGGAATAGCAGGCAAAACCATATCGGTGCCGGCGGCGGTAGACATCGCACAGAGTATTAGATACAAAAATGTGGTCATGTTATTTCATATTCGATGTAATGAGCGCTCATGCCTGTTGTTTAAATGTATGTCTGGGATTATCACCCCGTAAGATTGGCTTTGAGTTGTTTCTTCAGCGGTAGCGAGGCAAAACATGCGTCAATAGCATTGATATTGCAAACCAGAAATTCTTCTGTGTCCCATCCAAAAACATGATGTAATAGTTGATATTCTTTATCCAGTGAGGTGTTGGCAACGGTTCTGGCATCAGTATTAATGCTTAATGAAATGCCTTCACGAAAAAGCGCATTAACAGGGTGCTCTTCAATAGAAGGATAAATATTACAGACAATGTTACAACCCGGGCAAATCTCCAGATGGATATGCTCTTCAAGCAACCGATCTAGTGTCGCTCTGTCAGCAATGCTTCTGACGCCATGTCCGATGCGAGAAACTTTCAGTTTATTAAGCGTTTCATTTACGCTGACGAAATCCTTAGCCTCTCCTGCATGTGCGATACAGTTGCCTCCATGCTGGCGTACATAATTAAACGCCTCAACATGGTTATCCAGCGGATAGCGGGCTTCATCAGCTGCAAGGTCAAGCGCGACAACCCCATAATGCAGGTATTTTGTCACCAGTCTTGCCGTCTCAAGGCTCTGTTCTGCCGTAAAATGACGCAGTGTACATAATATTAAATTGGCTTTGATATCAAAAATATGGCTATTTATCTGCATGGCATCCAGGACGGTTTCAATGACCTCTTCAGCCGTAAGATATTGATTAAGATGTAAGAGTGGCGCAAAGCGTAACTCAGCATAAATTACCCCATCAGCATGGAGTTGATCAAACATGTCTTCGACGGCCTGACGTAATGCAGTGTGGGTTTGTAATAAGCTCAGCTGCGGAGAAATTCTTCTTAAAAAATCTCCCAGGTCAGTACATTGACTCGGTGCGATAAAATTCGACTGAAATACTTTAAG
Organism: Enterobacter sp. PTB; assembly: GCF_051130085.1. Classification (NCBI taxonomy): domain Bacteria; kingdom Pseudomonadati; phylum Pseudomonadota; class Gammaproteobacteria; order Enterobacterales; family Enterobacteriaceae; genus Enterobacter; species Enterobacter sp. PTB. Next base: position 7,214 of record NZ_JBDKEE010000025.1, on the reverse strand, counting down.
ATTCAGTGCAGGCATCAGCATTTTTGCGCAATGATAGCTAATACAAGTATCCAAATGAACGTGAAGCTCAATTTTCGGAATCCTTCGGGAATTAAAATGCATCTAAAGTTCCTCTATACATCATTGCGGAGTCTGCGAGTAACGAGAATAATTTCTCTTTGAACATACCACTTTTTATTTTAAGTATAATTCTGGCATTAGGTGCTTTCCCTGTAAGGTTTGTCGCATCGATAACATAATGTCCATACGATGACTCACATTTGTACTCCACCCAGGAATAACGGGAAAACGCCTCCTCTACAATATCAGGAAAAAGCGCTACTGCCATGGTGGTGGGGTCTGGCAAATCAAAACCCTTGCGTACCGTTCGGCCTGCATTAAACTCCATCAAGGATTTGTTGCATCTTACGGCGAACTGACCCAAGGGGCTCAGTTGATTGAGGTATGCTATATCATCTTCATTAATGAAAGCTTCTCCCATGCCTATTTCCCACCCAACGACTGTCATAGGGAGCCCTGATTGCATCACTATATTAGCGGCTTCCGCATCAACAAAAAAATTGAACTCAGCCAGAGGCGTGATATTTCCCGAAGTAAGGCCGGCACCGCCCATGATATAAACATGTTTAATTTTTTTCGCAAGCGTTGGTTCCTTCAGTACTGCCATTGCCAGATTAGTCAGAGGTCCCAGGGTAACGATCTCAAGTTCACCTTTGAATTTTTCTGCATAAAGAAGAATCGCATCTACCGCATGAAGTGATTCCGACTTTAGGGTGGTGGGGGGATTTTCCATATTACCCATACCATCTTTGCCATGAATATGGTGAGAAGTGAAGTGGGTTTTAAAAAGCGGCTTTGTCATTCCGGAAAATACAGGAGGAGCATATGTTCCGGCTTTTTCAATACTCACTAATGCGTTTTGAACACACTGTTCGATCTCACAGTTACCAACGACTACTGTTATTGCTTCAACCCTAACGGTACGCTCTCTGAGTGCCATCACAATAGCGACTGCGTCATCAGAAGCGGTATCAGTATCAATAAGTAATTTTCTCATAGTATTTCTCTCAGTAAGGAAGCTTGTCACGAGATAAGATGACGAACAATGCATCCAAAAAAAAGGACATCTATCTCTTTTTAGTGGACATGCCAGTCGGTCTCGCTTCAATAACGATTAGTATTCTGAGCGCTAACTTCGCTAAGATATTTGTGAAAAAATCGTGTGCCATAGTTTTTATATATGGTTAGTGCTTTTATAAAATAAAAAACTTGTGATTAAAAAAGGCTTCATATAAATGAACCATCTTCCGATGGCGTTGAAAGCGGCTGTGGTAGAATGTGGTGCGAAGGTTATTTGCAGATTACTCTGGCTTTAATAATTCACTGTCTTTCACTATAATCGTTTTATTCTTGAGTTCTATGATTTGATTTTCTTGTAACTCTGCTAAAACTCGATTGAGATGTCTCACCGAAATGGAAAGAAATGATGCGACCAATTCTCTTCGCTCAAGCCTGATAACGGAACCATGTTTATTATATTCATTCATGAGGTAATTTGACACTCTCTGTAATGAACTTAAACACATAGTGGTTTTTAATTGAGAAGAGATGAATAATTTATTTGCAAGTTGTTGGCAAAGAAAACGAAGAAAAACTGGCTCATTTAATCCAATAGTATTTATATAGTTAAGTGAAAAATAAACTATCGTTGACGTCTTAAGGATCTTTACTGTACTCAGATTTCTGCTGGTGCTATCATGTTGGAAAATTTCAATGGCACCAATCACAGAGAGAGGTTCTTCTATACAAAAAGTAATATCTTTACCATCTTTAGATAAATGCTCTATTTGTACCTTACCTTTAATTAAACAGTAAACTCCCGATGGGGAATCTCCTTGGTGGAGTAAAATCTCTCCCTTATTAAAAATCAGTAATTTAGCTCTGCTGAGTATGTCATCTGGTAAAATGAATTTAAGTTTAGAGTTCAGAATGTCAGAATGTGATAAATCTATTTGTAATGATTTCATAAAGGTGACTCAACGCTTTGTTTGTGAATTATTATAGATTGTGCATGAAATAATCTCAAGTCATATGCCTGGCATCCCCAGGTTAGCCTGTCAGCGATGATATTTCTGGCGCATCTATACCATTTTCTCAAATCGTCATCAACTCTTATAATAAAACTCCTTTCGAAAAAAGGACATGCGTCCTTTTTTTTCGATAAAGCGTTTTTTATACTCAAGGTAAATGGTCTGAGAGTTATTTTATTCGGGGCGGTTTTATGCATTCAGCAACCACTATCGTTACTTTTAGCGGCAAGAAAATTGATTTTCTTAATCTCAGTATAAATGATATAGATATAATTGATATCGCTAAGGGCTTGTCAAATGAATGCCGTTTTGGTGGGCAATGCGAAAGTTTCTATTCAGTGGCTCAGCATTCCGTTCTGGTAAGTTATTTAACGCCAGTGCATTTAGCTCTGGAAGGGCTTCTTCATGATGCCACCGAGGCTTACATAAAAGATTTCCCTTCTCCTTTAAAAAAATGTATGCCGCAGTATATAAACCTTGAGAAAGAAATTGAGTCATTGATCAGAGTGAAATTTAATATTTCCTCCTGTAAAGCCTCAGAAGTTAAGCATGCTGATCGGATCATGCTCGCTACTGAAGCGAGGGATCTGGGTATGGAAAAGGTATTAGACTATCCTTCCCTGCGAGATATATCACCATCGGTTATAATTAAAGTCGTTCCGATGCTACCGAAAGCGGCATTTAGTGCATTTCTTGAAAGATTCGCCGAATTAATAGAGCGTTAAGATGTTAGTCTGCGAATTCACATATAATCACGTGAATTTTTGCTGCGAGGGAGATTGACTTCACCATTAAAAATCTGAAGAAGAGATTTTTGATGTTGTTTTTTTATCTTCATCTGTTCAACGACTATTGATTCTTTTTCACTTTATAAGGGCATTACCTGAACACGGAGCACGCGGATGGCGTTAAGAGAGAAGTAACGTATTATATTGGGCGCTACAACGTTTGCTTTTGAGAATAGAAGTCCGCTCTCCCTGTGGCGTTCAACTCATCGTCACAGGAAGATTGGCGTGTTTATCGTGCTCTCTAAATACCAGAATCATTTCTGGCGGGGGAGCGACCGGAAAGAGCAGTAGTACCCTACAGATGCTATAAGGCAGAGCATATACCCGAATGACTCGCTGCCTTCCTCCACGACATTTTTGACCACCCTGACGTAGCTTTGATCAAGTATCGCGTACCATAACCCGTGCATTCCAAACAGCCGGGAGAAGACCAGGACTGCCAACAGACCACTGAGCATCACGCCGTACCACGGGGTACGGGTATAGTGTGCGAGTTGTGTAAGGGTAAGACGATAATGGATAACGGGATAAAGCAAAGCACAAACGGCGGAAAGCAGTGCAAACCATACCCAACTTCCGTGAGCCAGAAGATCGAAAAATGCATCCAGTTCTCGAATCAGCATGGAGAGGAAAAAGCCGCCAATCAGGATGTTGCAATAGCGCATGAATGCCCATTTCTTCGCCAGCAGGAAGTGTATAAATACGATGCCCCCTAAAACTGATTCCTGCACAATTTCGGTCAGCGATATCTCCGGTATATCCAGGTTAAATAAATAGATATCCGCCCACAGGCAAATCACGGGCACAGAGCAGGCTGCTGACGCGAAAAGAAAGAAGAAAAAGCTTTTGAGCACAGACATTAACACCACCACTTTCATTCAAAACACCTATGATAAGTGGCTTCGAACGAAAATCTATTTCACTTTGTGCGCTATAGGCATGAATTTTAAGCATTTTGAGCTACTTAGCGAGGGCGCATTACCTTTCCACCTCAGACTTCAGCCTTGCATCAGAAATCCAGGTGGAAAGTCGCCTGAGCGATGTAATCCCATGCCACACGAGTTCAGCCTCTGGTTGAGCAGTCACGCGCATACGATGACCCATCGTCAGACGGGTATCCACCCTCAAAAGGGGCGGTATGCTTTAGCTAAACAGGGCGTGAATACGCTGTTCCAGCGCCTTAATTTTCATAGCCATTCAGCCGTCCGGGTGTTTAAGTGGTTATAATAAAAAATAAAAACTTTGCTTAAAATTTTTTTCTGTGCCTAAATAGCGTCATCGGTTTGGAATACAGACCTTATTAAAGCAGTTTAGTAAAGCAGTCCTCAGTTCAGGTGTTATCAATAGATACTCTTCTTCGTGAGCCTCCTCCTAAGTGCCAAATAAGTTACTCTCTAAATACAGGCCATCATCGCCGCGCTTAGTGGCTCAAAAAATAAGGAATTATCTATGTCTAATAAAATGACTGGTTTAGTAAAATGGTTTAACTCTGATAAAGGTTTTGGCTTTATCACTCCTGACGACGGCAGCAAAGATGTATTCGTACACTTCTCTGCTATTCAGAGCGACAGCTACAAATCTCTTGATGAAGGCCAGAAAGTGTCCTTCACCATTGAAAATGGCGCTAAAGGCCCAGCAGCGGGTAACGTTTCTCCGCTGTAAGTCGCGCACATTGTCGGTGAGCCTTACGATAGCGATGAAGACGCGAGTCTGAGCAGTTAAGCTTCACCGATAATAAAAAAACCCGCCGAGTGCGGGTTTTTTTATGGCTTCAGGATGGTGATAGGCTGTCTATTATTCCGTTTGACCGGCCTGTTTTCAAAAAAGCTTAACCTTCACCCGGAGGTGGGGTGCGGTCCCGAAGGCTGTGTTCCTGTGATAAACGCCAGAAATCATGTCCTGCCGGATACTGATATAAGCGGAGCGAGAATTGACCGGCGACAGCGGTGATGTATTCAAATATCGCTGACTGAGTATTCTCATACTCCATCCACAGTACGGAAGAGGTAAAGCAATAAATTTCCAGGGGAATACCCGACGGCGTAGGCTTCAGCGTTCTCACCACAATATACATATCTTTGATAATATCAGGCCGATCGGCGAGCCAGGCCATCAGGTAGTGCCGAAAGAGCGTTAAATTTGTCAGGCCATTATCCATAAACCAACTGTCCGGTACGCCCATGGGATCACGTCCGTCGATGAGTTTTGCCAGCGGTTCATTCGTGCCGCGCAGGGCCAGCATCGGGGCCAGCGTTTCCTGCGTGAGAAATGTAACGGAGTGCTGATCGATTGTGGTGCTGCGCATAATCCGGCGCGCGCCTGACGAAAACATGGCCTGCCAGTTGGTATACGTTTCGGTCAGAAAGTTTTTGGTCGGGATACGCGAGATCGTGTTATCCCAGTTACGGATAGTAATGGTGTGCAGCGCAATGTCGGTCACTTCGCCACTCAGGTTTTTATCGGGCATTTCAATCCAGTCCCCCAACTGCAGGACGTCATTTGACGAAAGCTGGATATTGGCAACGAGCGAAAGCAGGGTATGCTGAAAGACTAACATCAGCACGGCCGCCACGGCCCCGAGGCTGGAAATAATAATCGCGGGGGATTTATTCGACATGACGGCAAGGATCATGATCGCGGCGATGACGTGAATAAATATTTTCCCTATCTGGATATAGCCTTTGATAGAGTGATTTTTGCGCTTCGTCTTGCGTAAATATGAGCTGTTGACAATATCCAGCATCTCATTGAAGAAAACCGACAGAAAAATAAAGAATAAAATCCCACAAATGGTATTTATTGCCGTCACCAGCGATGCAGGCATATTGGGCATAAACTGCAGGACGTAATAAACGATAATAACCGGAATGAAATTCGACAGCTTTTCGGCTATGCGACGATCTTTTTCCAGCGGGACATCCTGTTTATGGCTGGCAAAGAAGACCTTACGGACGATTTTTATGAGCAGGAATTTGCACATCAGGTGCGCAAAGAAACCTGAGATGACCAACAGAATAAGATTAAATCCAATGGCCAGAGCCGGATTGCTTTCTATAAATGTTAATAAATAATCCAAGTACACCATCGCTTATCGCCTGAATAAGTATGCCAGTTTGTATTAACCTTATTCAAAAGATAAATACAAAGATTTAACCAAATCATATAATGGCATATCCGGTACAGACAAGTCCACGACCTGAATCCTAAGTCGCACAGACCTATTTTGTTTCGGTCGGTAACTTTATTTCCAGAACCGTTCCAGGCAATAAAAGCAGACGATGTCCACCTTCAGCATTTGGATCGCTAAAACATATATCCTCTCCCTGTTCGGTACCGAAGCAGGGAGAGGGGCGTTACATTCTCTGCAGAAGTGGAAGAGGGTGGCACGCCGCGTCGCGCTTAGTCGTGGATTTTTACACCCAGACACCCGCGAACAAACTCAGGGTTAAAGTGTTTAACCGCATCGCCAACATAGCCTAAGTCGAGCGAACTGATTTGTGCCATTTCGGCATCGCTCAGGGAGAAGTCCCAGATAGCCAGGTTCTCTTCAATCCGGTTCTGGTGCGTGGATTTAGGAATGACGGTAACGCCACGTTGCACATTCCAGCGCAGAATGATCTGAGCGATGGTTTTTTGATGCGCTTCGGCAATCCCCTTGAGCATTTCATTTTCGTACGGTTTGTGCCTTCCGCCGCCAAGTGGTGCCCAGGCTTCTGGCTGAACGTTGTAATATTTCATGGTCTCAAGCGCGTCAGATTGCGCAAAGTAAGGGTGTAATTCCACCTGATTTACCATGGGCTTAATTCTGACCGTTTCACAGAAATTGGTGAGCACGTGGGCGTAGAAATTAGACACGCCAATCGCTTTTAGCTTTCCGGCATCATACGCATCTTCCAAAGCCCGCCACGCGCTGAAATAATCGCGCATTGCCTGATGCAATAAGTAGAGATCGAAATAGTCTAATCCCGATTTTTTTAACGAGGCCTCAATACCGGCTTTGGCGGTCTCGTAGCTTGCCATGTCCTGCACCCACAGCTTAGAGGTAATAAATAACTCCTCGCGGGTACACAGACCTTCAGCGATGGCTTCACGAACGGCATCGCCCACGGCGTCTTCATTGCCGTACACTGCTGCGGTATCAATGAGGCGATAGCCTGTACGAATGGCGCTCAGCACTGACTGTTTACATTCTTCTTTATCGGTGACCTGAAAAACACCAAAACCCGCCATCGGCATTCTGAGGTTGTTGCTTAATACTGTATATTCCACTGAAGAGTCCCTCGTAAGCGTTAAGCGAGCGCCGTATTGACGGTGAGATCTATGTTCCAGGGCAGTA
>NZ_JBDKEE010000024.1:0-63122 GCF_051130085.1 Enterobacter sp. PTB | reverse complement strand
GAACCAGGGAATGCCGGTATCAAAAACCGGTGCCTTACCGCTTGGCGATACCCCATCCGTGCAACGCTTACCTGGGAATGGTGCGGGAGGCGAGACTTGAACTCGCACACCTTGCGGCGCCAGAACCTAAATCTGGTGCGTCTACCAATTTCGCCACTCCCGCAAAAAAGATGGTGGCTACGACGGGATTCGAACCTGTGACCCCATCATTATGAGTGATGTGCTCTAACCAACTGAGCTACGTAGCCATCTTTTTTTCGCGTTACCTTATCGGCGTTGCGGGGCGCATTATGCGTATAGACCCTTGCAGCGTCAACACCTTTTTCAACGAAAATAGCCGGAATGTGACTGTTTGGTTAGGTTGCGAACAGCGTGACCGAATATTCGGCAATTATTGGTTATTTATCGTTTTTGGGGAGTGAAATAGGGGGCAAAAAAAATCAGGCCCCGCAGGGCCTGATTGGATGCTTTTCGATTACTTATAGGCAGACTGGTGTACGCCTACCGCACGTCCTGATGGATCGTTCATTGACTTGAAAGATTCATCCCATTCAATGGCTTTAGCCGAAGAACAGGCAACGGACGGGCCGCCCGGAACACACTCCGCCGCACTCGGCACCGGGAACAACTCTTCAAAGATTTCGCGGTACAGATACGCTTCTTTGGAGCCTGGTGTGTTGTACGGGAAGCGGAAGCTCGCGGTTTCCAGTTGCTGATCGGAAACCTGTTTTGCCGCCACCTCTTTCAGCGTGTCGATCCAGCTATACCCGACACCGTCAGAGAACTGCTCTTTCTGACGCCATGCCACGCTCGCCGGCAGGTAGGATTCGAAACATTCACGCAGGATATGTTTCTCCATTTTGCCGTTGCCGCACATTTTGTCCTGCGGGTTGATGCGCATTGCCACGTCGAGGAATTTCTTATCCAGGAAGGGAACACGGGCTTCCACCCCCCAGGCAGACATCGCTTTGTTGGCGCGTGCGCAGTCAAACATATGCAGCGCCTGCAGTTTACGTACTGTCTCTTCATGCAGCTCTTTTGCGTTCGGCGCTTTGTGGAAATAGAGGTAGCCGCCAAACACTTCGTCAGACCCTTCACCGGAGAGCACCATCTTGATGCCCATCGCTTTGATCTTACGCGACATCAGGTACATCGGCGTGGAAGCGCGAATGGTGGTCACATCGTAGGTTTCGATGTGATAGATAACATCGCGGATCGCATCCAGACCTTCCTGCACGGTGAAGTGGATCTCATGGTGCACGGTACCGAGATGGTTTGCCACTTCCTGCGCGGCTTTCAGATCCGGTGCGCCTTCCAGGCCCACAGCAAAGGAGTGCAGTTGCGGCCACCAGGCTTCTGAACGTTCCTGATCTTCAACACGACGCGCGGCGAATTTCTTGGTGATCGCGGAGATCACGGACGAGTCCAGCCCGCCGGAGAGCAGTACACCGTAAGGCACATCTGACATCAGGTGGCTTTTAACAGAATCTTCCAGCGCCTGACGCAGTTCGGCTTTATCAGTCACGTTGTCTTTAACCGCATCATAGTCGAACCAGTCGCGCTGATAGTACTGACGGATCTCGCCGTCTTTACTCCACAGGTAACTTCCTGCCGGGAACTCTTTAATGGTGCGGCAAACCGGCACCAGGGCTTTCATTTCTGAGGCGACATAAAAGTTGCCGTGTTCATCGTGACCCATATACAGCGGGATAATACCAATATGGTCGCGGCCAATCAGATAGGCATCTTTTTCGCTGTCGTACAGGGCGAAGGCAAACATACCCTGCAGATCATCGAGGAATTCCGGGCCTTTCTCCTGATACAGCGCCAGGATCACTTCACAGTCAGAACCGGTCTGGAAGGCGTAACGGTCGCCGTACTCGGCGCGCAGCGCCTGATGGTTATAGATTTCACCGTTGACAGCCAGCGCGTGTGTTTTTTTCTCGTTATACAGCGGCTGCGCACCAGCGTTGACGTCAACAATGGACAGACGTTCGTGTGCCAGGATGGCTTTATCGCTGGCGTACACGCCGGACCAGTCCGGGCCGCGATGGCGCATCAGGCGGGACAATTCGAGTGCCTTTTTACGCAGTTCGCCTGCGTCAGTTTTAATATCCAGTACGCCAAAAATTGAACACATAACCTTCTCCGTTAATCCTGTTGCTTTGTAATGTTGCTTGCTTATGAAAATGCCGCAAAGGGGGAGGGCGCGCAAGGGTTTTACGGGATAAAACGGAAATAGTGCAATGCGGATTGCCGAATAGTGAAAAACGAGTACGTCATGAACGCTTTTATTGATGATTATGCAATAAATAGGCTGTTTTGTTAGATGTGGGGTTGTTTATCGGGCGTGAAAATAAAAAACCACGCGCTGAGGCGTGGTTTGGGATCAGATAATATCAATTTCTTCGACGGAGGGATAAATCCAGCTCGGCCGGAAGGGCATGGCGTCAATATCGTCGAGCGTGGAGACACCGGAAAGCACCAGAATGGTTTCCAGGCCCGCCTGGAATCCGGCCAGGATATCGGTGCGCAGGTTGTCGCCGACAATCACCGTTTCTTCAGAGTGGGCCTGCATCTTGTTCAGCGCGGCACGGATGATCCACGGGCTGGGCTTGCCCACGTAGAACGGTTTCCGGCCAGAGATCTTTTCGATACCGGCGCACAGCGCGCCGCAGGCAGGGTAAAAACCACGGCCGTGGGTATCCGGGTTGGTGGCAATAAAACGCGCACCGTTGGCAACAAAGTAAGAGGCTTTGTGCATCATCTCCCAGTTATAGGAGCGCGTTTCGCCAACGATCACAAAGTCCGGGTTCACATCTGTGATGGTAAACCCTGCCTTATATAACTCGTGGATCAGCGCCCCTTCACCCACCACGTAGGCCTTTTTTCCTTCCTGGCGCTTGAGGAAATCAGCGGTGGCCATGGCAGAGGTATAAAACACGCTGTCCGGCACGTTGACGCCTGCTGTGGCAAAGCGGTTTGCCAGGTCCTGACCGGTCTGAGAAGGGTAGTTCGTGAGAAGAACCAGAGGCATTCCTTTGTCGATGATGCGGTGAAGAAACTCCGCAGCACCTGGTACAGCAACGTTGTCGTGCATCAGCACGCCGTCGATATCACAAATTACATTCTTAATGGTCATGGACATTCCGACATCAAAAAAAGAAGGCGTTACTATAAGACCCGATCAACTTTCCAGCAAATGTTGCAACAGAATACCGTTGAGCATCGCGCGTTTAACCAGCGCAAATGCGCCTATTGCTGAGCGATGGTCAAGCTTAGAACGAACGACGGGAAGGTTCTGGCGGAAGGCTTTCAGCGCCTGAGTGTTAATGCAGCCTTCAATGGCGGGCAGCAGGACCTTCTCAGCCTCCACAATCTCACCGGCGATCACCACTTTTTGCGGGTTAAACAGGTTGATGGCGATGGCGATGGTTTTACCCAGATGGCGACCCACCTGCTCAATAACTTCACAGGCCAGCGCGTCGCCTTTGTTGGCGGCTTTGCAGATAGTCCCTATCTTGCAATCGTCCAGCGTGACGCGGCTCTGGTAACCCTGTTCAAGCAGATGGCGCACCCGCTGTTCAATCGCCGTGTTGGCGGCAATCGTCTCCAGACAGCCAAAGTTTCCGCAGTGGCAGCGTTCGCCAAGCGGCTCTACCTGAATATGACCAATCTCACCGACGTTACCGTTGCGGCCAATAAAAATGCGGCCGTTAGAGATGATACCTGCCCCTGTCCCCCGGTGTACGCGCACCAGAATCGAATCTTCACAATCCTGGCTCGCACCAAAGTAGTGCTCTGCCAGGGCCAGAGAGCGGATGTCGTGCCCCACGAAACAGGTCACTTTAAAGCGTTTTTCCAGCGCATCTACCAGCCCCCAGTTCTCAACCTTTATATGGGGCATATAACGGATCACGCCGCTTTCGGGGTCTACCAGGCCTGGCAGGATCACCGAGATCGCAATCAGTTCACGGATTTTGCGCTGACAGCTCTCGATAAAGTGTTCAATGGTATTCAGCAGCGCGTGTTCCAGCGTCTCCTGAGTGCGCTCCGGAAGCGGGTAGTGTTCTTCCGCGATGGCTTTGCTGCTCAGATCATAGAGCGTAAGGGTGGTGTCATGACGACCAAGACGGACGCCGATCGCCTGAAAATTGCGGGTTTCGGTAATAATGGAGATGGCGCGGCGGCCTCCGGTAGAGGCCTGCTGATCGACTTCTTTGATCAGTCCGCGCTCAATGAGCTGACGGGTAATTTTTGTCACGCTGGCGGGAGCAAGCTGGCTTTGTTCGGCTATCTGAATGCGCGAGATTGGCCCGTGTTGGTCAATCAGACGATAAACCGCCGCGCTGTTAAGTTGTTTAACGAGATCGACATTACCGATTTGAGCTTGTCCGCCTGGTGTCATACTTTTACTTACTCAGTGACGACCTCGTTACCATTAACGATGGTCTTGATAATTTTATAATCGTGTGTGAATGCCGTCAGGTTTGCAACCATACCTGGTGCAATTCCGCCAAGCTGTTTATCTACGCCCATCGCGCGCGCAGGATAAAGGGTCGCCATACGCAGGACTTCATCAAGCGCAATCCCGCAATGTTCAACCAGGTTACGCACCCCTTCAATCATCGTCAGGGAGGAACCACTCAGCGTACCGTTTTCATCAACACACAGTCCATTGCGGTAGTATATTGTTTTACCGGCAAAAATGAACTGCTCAATATTTGCCCCTGCCGGTGCGGTGGCATCGGTTACCAGACAGAGTTTGTCGCCTTTCAGGCGCTTGGCGTTGCGAATGTTGGTGTAATCGACGTGCAAGCCGTCAGCAATAATGCCGCAGTAAACGTCCTGCTCATCGAGAATTGCCCCGACCAGCCCAGGTTCACGACCGGTGATATACGGCATCGCGTTGTACAGGTGCGTCGCAAAGGTAATGCCGGCGCGGAAACCTGCTTTCGCTTCTTTTTGCGTTGCGTTTGAATGGCCCGCTGAAACGACAATCCCGGCGGCGGCCAGTTTGCTGATAACGTCAGGTCCCGCGATTTCAGGAGCCAGCGTCACTTTGGTGATCACATCGGCGTTGGCACACAGGTAGTCGACCAGCTCAGCGTCAGGTTTACGCACGTAATCCGGGTTATGCGTCCCTTTTTTCACGATGTTCAGCCACGGTCCTTCAAGATGCAGACCCAGCGCCTGATTAGGGTGTTTTGCCAGGTAGTCGCGCATCACGCGGATACCCTGTTTCATGAGATCATCACTGCTGGTGATGAGGGTTGGCAGATAGCTGGTGCAGCCCGATTTCTCGTTGGCTTTCTGCATGATTTCCAGCGTGTCGACCGTCACCGCCTCCGCGGTGTCATTAAATTGCACACCGCCGCAGCCGTTCAGCTGTACGTCGATGAAACCGGGGGAGATTACTGCTCCATTGAGTGAGCGCTGTTCAATCCCCGGCGGCAGCTCTGCCAGTGGGCAAACACGTTCAATCAGGCCATCGGCGATAACAATCGCATGGTCATCCAGAATATCATGGCCGGTATAAATCCGACCGTGGGTTAAAGCGTACATAACGACCCCCGGTTAAAAAAAGCGGCCGCCTCTTGATGAAGAGGCGGTTATTCAATTACAGACCTTTGATGTTCTCAGCTTCTAACTCGTTGAAGTATTTCAGCGTTTTCACTTTCAGCTCCATCGTGGACGGTTCGTCGCACACGATGACTGATTTTGGATGCAGCTGCAGGCAGCTGATGGTCCACATGTGGTTAACGTTGCCTTCAACGGCAGCCTGGAGCGCCTGCGCTTTCACACCGCCCAGAACCAGAATCATCACTTCTTCGGCATCCAGCAGGGTGCCTACGCCTACGGTCAGGGCGTATTTTGGAACCTGGTTAACATCACCGTCAAAGAAGCGGGAGTTTGCCACGCGCGTGTCATGGGTCAGGGTTTTAATACGCGTACGGGAAGCCAGAGAAGAGGCCGGTTCGTTGAACGCGATATGGCCATCGTTGCCCACGCCACCCATGAACAGGTGGATTTTACCGTAGGAACGGATTTTTTCTTCATACTGACGGCATTCTGCGTCAATATCAGGCGCGTTTCCATTCAGCAGGTTAATGTTTTCAGCCGGAATATCAACGTGATCAAAGAAATTACGGTGCATAAAGCTATGGTAGCTTTCCGGATGATCCTTGGGTAAGCCGACATACTCATCCATGTTGAAGGTCACAACATGTTTAAAGCTAACCTGGCCTGCTTTATGCATCTCAACCAGGGCTTTATACGCGGTCAGCGGCGTGCCGCCGGTAGGAAGGCCGAGAACGAAAGGACGATCGGCGGTGGGTTTGAACGCGTTAATACGGTTAACGATATGACGGGCGGCCCATTTACCGACTTGTTCAGCAGTTGCCAGGGGAATCAGTCTCATTGTTCACCTCAAGAGTTAAAGTAGAAGAGTGGGCGGATGGCTATCGGAACCTGAACTAAGCGTAACCTGGAACCTTTCAGGCCGGATCAATCCGTCTTGATTTTTTGAATGATAAAATAAGTTTTCACTGTTAGCCAGAGAAAGGGAGGGTTATTAACGATATTTGGTGACAAAAATCACAAAAAATACGTGTTTAATTTGCGATACGAATTAATTTTTCACACACTCACAATGCCAGTGAATCATCAACTGTATTTATCGTTGTCGACACAATAAAAACATAGTTTATGCACGAGCCTTAATAAGGGTCTCGTAGGGGGAATAGGATGAATATTTTAGGTTTTTTCCAGCGCCTCGGTAGGGCTTTGCAGCTCCCTATCGCCGTGCTACCGGTTGCAGCACTGCTGCTGCGATTCGGGCAACCCGATCTGCTTAATGTGCCATTTATCGCGCAAGCGGGTGGCGCGATTTTTGACAATCTGGCGCTGATTTTCGCCATCGGTGTGGCATCCAGCTGGTCAAAAGACAGCGCGGGTGCAGCGGCGCTGGCCGGGGCTGTCGGTTACTTCATCCTGACGAAAGCGATGGTGACGATAAACCCAGAAATTAACATGGGCGTTCTGGCAGGTATCATTACCGGTCTGGTCGGCGGGGCTGTTTATAACCGTTGGGCGGGGATCAAACTGCCAGACTTCCTGAGCTTCTTCGGTGGAAAACGTTTTGTACCGATTGCGACAGGCTTCTTCTGTCTGATTCTGGCCGCGATCTTTGGCTACATCTGGCCACCGGTGCAGCACGCTATCCATGCGGGCGGTGAGTGGATTGTTTCCGCTGGCGCAGTGGGTGCGGGTATCTTCGGTTTCATCAACCGTCTGTTGATCCCAACCGGCCTGCATCAGGTGCTGAACACCATTGCCTGGTTCCAGATTGGTGAGTTTACCAACGCCGCGGGCGCGGTATTCCACGGTGATATCAACCGCTTCTACGCAGGTGACGGCACCGCGGGCATGTTCATGTCGGGCTTCTTCCCTATCATGATGTTTGGTCTGCCGGGCGCGGCGCTGGCTATGTACCTGGCCGCACCGAAAGCGCGTCGTCCAATGGTTGGCGGGATGCTGTTGTCAGTTGCCATCACCGCATTCCTGACCGGTGTTACTGAGCCGCTGGAATTCCTGTTCATGTTCCTGGCTCCGCTGCTGTACCTCATGCACGCTGTGCTGACGGGTATTAGCCTGTTTGTTGCAACGCTGCTGGGTATCCATGCGGGCTTCTCCTTCTCCGCCGGCGCGATCGACTACGTGTTGATGTACAACCTGCCCGCGGCGAGCAAGAACGTCTGGATGCTGGTCGCAATGGGTCTGGTGTTCTTCGTTATCTACTTCGTTCTGTTCAGCGCAGTCATTCGTATGTTTAACCTGAAAACACCAGGCCGCGAAGATACGAAAGACGACATCGTTACTGGCGAAGCTAACAGCAATACCGAAGAAGGGCTGACCCAGCTGGCAACCAATTATATTGCCGCAGTAGGCGGTACGGATAACCTGAAAGCTATCGATGCATGTATTACCCGTCTGCGCCTGACGGTAGGTGATTCTGCGCGCGTTAACGATGCCATGTGTAAACGCCTTGGCGCATCCGGCGTGGTGAAACTGAACAAGCAGACCATCCAGGTTATCGTGGGTGCGAAAGCGGAATCGATTGGCGATGAAATGAAGAAAGTGGTTGCCCGTGGACCGATCGCGGCTTCTGCAGCGAACAGCGTGCCAGTGACGGAAGCCCCGGCGGCAAAACCGCAGGCCGTCCCTAACGCAACGACCATTGCCGCGCTGGTTTCACCGATTACCGGTGAAGTGGTTGCGATTGAGCAGGTGCCTGACGAAGCGTTTGCCAGCAAAGCTGTCGGTGACGGTGTGGCGGTGAAACCAACGGACAAAACCGTGGTGTCACCTGCTGCCGGGACCATCGTTAAAATCTTCAACACCAACCATGCGTTCTGCCTCGAAACTGAAAAGGGCGCGGAGATCGTTGTCCATATGGGTATCGATACCGTCGCGCTGAACGGTCAGGGCTTTACTCGCCTGGTGGAAGAGGGGGCCGACGTGGTGGCAGGTCAGCCGATTCTGGAAATGGATCTGGATTACCTGAACGCTAACGCGCGCTCCATGATTAGCCCGGTCGTTTGCAGCAATATCGACGACTTCAGCGGCCTGGTGATTCAGGCGAAAGGTCAGGTCGTTGCGGGCCAGACGCCACTGTATGAGATTAAAGGCAAGTAATCGCTCCTGAGTAGAGTCATGCCTTAAGCGGCGGGGGTTTTCCTCCGCCGCTTTTTTTTGCAGCAATTGCCCCCATTATTTTCTTCAGAGACGTTTTAAGGGTTGTCACTACGTCCGGCTTATAAGATCATATGCCGTTATACGTTGTTTACGCTTTGAGGAATCCACGATGAGTGAGGCTGAAGCCCGCCCGAGTAACTTTATTCGTCAGATCATCGATGAAGATCTGGCCAGTGGTAAGCACACCACAGTTCATACCCGTTTCCCGCCGGAGCCAAACGGCTACCTGCATATTGGTCATGCAAAATCGATCTGCCTGAACTTTGGCATCGCGCAAGACTACCAGGGACAGTGCAACCTGCGTTTCGATGACACCAACCCAGTAAAAGAAGACATCGAATACGTTGAGTCTATTAAGAATGACGTGCAATGGCTGGGCTTCAACTGGTCTGGCGATATCTGCTACTCCTCTGACTATTTTGATCAGCTGTATGCCTATGCGGTCGAGCTTATCAATAAAGGTCTGGCGTATGTCGACGAGCTGTCTGCTGAAGAGATCCGCGAATACCGCGGCACGCTGACCGCGCCGGGTAAAAACAGCCCGTTCCGCGATCGCAGCGTTGAAGAGAACCTGGCGCTGTTTGAAAAAATGCGTGCGGGTGGCTTCGAGGAAGGTAAAGCCTGCCTGCGTGCCAAAATCGACATGGCATCACCGTTCATCGTGATGCGCGATCCGGTTCTGTACCGTATCAAGTTCGCTGAACACCATCAGACCGGTAACAAGTGGTGCATTTACCCGATGTACGACTTTACCCACTGCATCAGCGATGCGCTGGAAGGCATTACGCACTCCCTGTGTACGCTGGAGTTCCAGGACAACCGCCGTCTGTACGACTGGGTTCTGGATAACATCACCATCCCGGTGCATCCGCGTCAGTACGAATTCTCTCGTCTGAATCTGGAATACACGGTGATGTCCAAGCGTAAGCTGAACCTGCTGGTGACCGACAAGCACGTTGAGGGCTGGGACGATCCGCGTATGCCAACCATCTCGGGTCTGCGTCGCCGTGGTTATACTGCCGCGTCTATTCGCGAGTTCTGTAAGCGCATCGGCGTGACCAAGCAGGATAACACCATTGAGATCGCCTCTCTGGAATCCTGCATCCGTGAAGATCTGAACGACAACGCGCCGCGCGCAATGGCCGTCATCGATCCGGTAAAACTGGTTATCGAAAACTACCCGCAGGGCGCGAGCGAAATGGTCTCCATGCCTAACCATCCGAACAAACCGGAAATGGGCACCCGTGACGTGCCGTTCAGCGGTGAAATCTGGATCGATCGTGCTGACTTCCGCGAAGAAGCGAACAAGCAGTACAAGCGTCTGGTGCTGGGTAAAGAGGTGCGTCTGCGTAACGCATACGTGATCAAAGCTGAGCGTGTTGAGAAAGATGCGGAAGGGAATATCACCACCATCTTCTGCTCTTACGACGCTGAAACCCTGAGCAAAGATCCGGCAGATGGCCGCAAAGTGAAAGGCGTGATCCACTGGGTAAGTGCAACACATGCGCTGCCGGTTGAAATTCGCCTGTACGATCGTCTGTTCAGCGTGCCTAACCCAGGTGCAGCAGAAGACTTCCTGGCGACAATCAACCCGGAATCTCTGGTCATCAAGCAGGGTTATGCTGAGCCGTCTCTGAAAGCCGCTGAAGCGGGCAAAGCGTTCCAGTTCGAACGTGAAGGCTACTTCTGCCTCGACAGCCGTCACAGTACCTCGGAAAAACCGGTGTTTAACCGTACCGTTGGTCTGCGTGATACCTGGACTAAAGTCGGCGAATAATAATGCTGCTCTGGTCAATGAGAGACAAACGCCGCGTAATGCGGCGTTTTTTTATTGAATGATCATATCGTTAAGCGCGAGCAAAAATAATGTCTGCGCAATATTCAGGTCAATGTGGTGCTACTTATTTTTCTAAAAAAAGTTTGTATGTTTCTGAAAAGAGTGAAGGCCTGAAAATAGCCAGTAATTTACACAATTACTGGCTTAAATTTAATGACTTGCCCCGCCAAATCTCGTCTCCCGCTAAATGTTACAAAGCACTACTAATTATGTGCACTTCGTCATAATCCTGACTTTTGCCCACGGAAAAGCATTGATAATTCGCGTCGCGAAAAATAACCTAAAGGCGGTAGTTAATTCGAGGGTATTTCTGACTACCCCTGACCTTTTGGTCTTTTATATTTTTCGCCGTTCAGGCGTTTTAATTCGTCAAAGAGGAATAATCTATGCGTACGTTCAGTGGCAAACGTAGTGCGCTGGCGCTGGCTATCGCCGGTGTGACAGCAATGTCAGGCCTGGTGATTGCGCCAGAGGCTAAGGCAGCAGGTTTCATCGAAGATTCTACCCTCACGGGCGGTATTTATTACTGGCAGCGTGAACGTGACCGTAAAGACGTTACCGAAGACAAATACAAAACCAACCTTTCTCACTCTACCTGGAACGCCAACCTCGACTTCCAGTCAGGCTATGCCGCCGATATGTTCGGCCTGGATATTGCCGCGTTCACGGCAATTGAAATGGCGGAAAATGGCGACAGCGGACACCCGAACGAAATTGCCTTCTCGTCCAGCAATAAGGCCTATAAAGAAGACTGGTCCGGCGATAAAAGCGGTATCAGCCTGTATAAAGCCGCTGCGAAATTCAAATATGGTCCAGTCTGGGCGCGCGGCGGATATATTCAGCCAACTGGCCAAACCCTGTTAGCGCCACACTGGAGTTTTATGCCTGGTACTTACCAGGGCGCTGAAGCTGGCGCTAACTTTGACTACGGTGATGCGGGTGCGTTGAGTTTCTCCTATATGTGGACCAACGAATACAAAGCCCCGTGGCATATCGAAATGGATAAGTTTTACCAGAACGATAAAAAGACCAAAGTGGATTACCTCCACTCGCTGGGTGCGAAGTACGATTTTAAAAACGACCTCGTGTTAGAAGCCGCCTTTGGTCAGGCTGAAGGCTATATCGATCAGTATTTTGCCAAAGCCAGCTACAAATTTGATATCGCAGGGAGTCCGTTGAGTACCAGTTACCAGTTCTACGGCACGCGAGACAAAGTCAGCGATGGTGGCGTCAACGATATTTATGACGGCACGGCCTGGCTGCAGGCGCTGACCTTTGGCTACAAAGTGGGTCAGGTGGATTTGCGTCTGGAAGGAACATGGGTGAAGGCGGAAGGGCAGCAGGGCTACTTCCTGCAGCGTATGACCCCGACTTACGCATCTTCCAACGGTCGTCTGGATATCTGGTGGGATAACCGCTCTGACTTCAACGCCGACGGCGAAAAAGCGGTCTTCTTCGGCGCAATGTATGACCTGAAAAACTGGAACCTGCCGGGCTGGGCGGTGGGCGCCTCCTACGCGTATGCCTGGGATGCCAAACCGGGCGACATGGCCACACCGGATGCGTACTACGATCCGAACTACCGTCTGAAAGAGTCCTCTTACAGCCTGGATGCCATCTATACCGTGCAGGATGGACGTGCGAAAGGCACGATGTTCAAGCTGCACTTCACGCAGTATGACAACCACTCTGATATTCCAAGCTACGCGGGCGGTTACGGCAACATCTTCCAGGATGAACGTGACGTGAAATTCATGGTTATCGCACCATTCACTATCTTCTGATGAACGCTCCGGCGGGTTCCGTCCCGCCGGAATGGAGACTGCACATGATGAAAAATATGGTAATCGTCGCGTTGCTGGCCTCGGGGCTGGTGGCTTGCGCCCAGGACCCGGCACCGAAAGAAGATTCTCGCCTGAAGGAGGCTTACAGCGCCTGCATTAACACCGCTGAAGGCTCACCGGAGAAAATTGAAGCCTGCCAGAGCGTGCTGAATGTGCTGAAGAAAGAGAAGGCGCATGAGCAGTTTGCGACGCAGGAAAATGTTCGCGTGATGGACTATCAGGCCTGTATTCAGGCGCGTAAAACCGGTAACGATCAGGAAGTGGCGAAGCGTTGCGACCAGATCTGGAAGGAAATACGCAGTAACAACGGAAATTAATTAAGCGTGTTAAGGCCCGGTGGCGCTGTGCTTACCGGGCTTTTTTTCGCCGGGTGACAGGCAAAAAAAAGCCAACCTTGCGGCTGGCTCAGAGTATGAAAGTTCGACTTATTTGGCGTCGTGTGCGTGATCGTCTTCGCGGCAATCACCTTCAGCACAGTGACCATACAGATACAGGCTATGGTTGGTCAGGCGGATACCATGACGAGCAGCGATTTCACGCTGACGTGCTTCGATGGAATCATCGCTAAATTCAATGACCTTGCCACAATCCAGGCAGATCAGGTGATCGTGGTGCTGCTGCTGGGTCAGTTCGAATACAGATTTACCGCCTTCGAAATTATGACGGGTAACAATGCCCGCGTCATCAAACTGGTTCAGCACGCGATAGACGGTTGCCAGCCCAATCTCTTCACCCATGTCGATAAGACGCTTGTAAAGGTCTTCCGCACTGACATGGTGATTGTCTGGACCCTGAAGCACTTCAAGGATTTTTAACCGAGGAAGCGTAACTTTCAGGCCAGCCTTCTTTAATGCGGTATTGTTGTCAGTCATGCGGAATCTGTCCTGTTGCTAAACGATTCACTTCTGGAGGAAGTGACAGAAAATGCACCTGGAATAATGCGTCTCATTATAGAACTGCCATGGCTAAATGAAAACTGCAAGTCTCAGGCAAAGTATGCTTATAAAAACGTGGTATCACCGACAAACTTACTCAATGGCACCCCATTTTACCTGGGAGACATTGTACAGGTCTGGGCGAAAAAGTTAAAAGATTGTAGCGATTAATTTAATCGTTTGACCCGGTTCCTGGGCGCAACCGGGGTTGCGCCACAATAACAATCAGGCGTTAAGAATATCGTCCAGGTGCAGTTCTTCGCGGATCTGCTTCACCCACTTCTCAACGCGCTCTGCGGTCAGTTCTGGCTGACGGTCTTCGTCGATCGCCAGACCCACGAAGTGGTCGTCATCGGCCAGGCCTTTAGACGCTTCGAAGTGGTAACCGGCAGTCGGCCAGTGGCCTACGATAACTGCACCATTCGGTTCAATGATATCGCGGATAGTGCCCAGCGCGTCACAGAAGTACTCAGCGTAGTCTTCCTGATCGCCGCAGCCAAACAGGGCGACCAGCTTGCCGTTGAAGTCCACTTCTTCCAGCGTCGGGAAGAAATCATCCCAGTCACACTGGGCTTCACCGTAGTACCAGGTTGGGATACCCAGCAACAGGATGTCATAGCCTTCGAGATCTTCTTTGCTGCTCTTGGCGATGTCATGCACATCGGCAACGTCTTTACCGAGCTGTTTTTGAATGTTTTTTGCGATATTTTCGGTATTGCCGGTATCACTGCCGAAGAAAATGCCGATGATTGCCATGAGTAAAATAACCTCTTGAAACTTAATGGTATGGTGGCGCAATTTGTCCACGGATAAGGGCAATAATAGCAGAACTGGCAACCCCGCGGAAACAGCTATCGCGCAGGACTGCACTCTGTGCTACATGAAAAGGGTAATAAAGGGGATTTTCAGACTTATGCCTGGCGGCGCAACGTCTCAAGCTGGGCGATCAACATCTCTTCAATGAGCTCGCTACGGCTGATATTACGCGCTTCAGCCAGTTCGTTAAGCGCATCGACGGCGTCGGCATTGAGCTTCAGTTCGACACGCTTAAGCCCACGATTTTTATCGCGTTTAAGCTGGTTGCGTTTATTAATACGCAGCTGTTCATCGCGCGAAAGCGGATTCGTTTTCGGTCGTCCCGGTCGACGCTCATTCGCGAACAGATCTAGTGTCGTACGGTCCGTTTGTTCTTTGGCCATGATTCTGAGACTTCGGGGGAAACAAGCCGCCCTGCTATTGCCCGGGCGATGAGCGCGCCATCATACATCACCAAAAACGGCACGCCAACGACTGGAAGCCCGCAACCTTCCAGTCGCTCTCTTTTTAATCAATTCGCAGTATCAGAGAGATAGCGTCGGATGGCGCGTAACACGGCGTCAGGTTTTTCCGCGTGAACCCAGTGTCCGGCACCGGCGATGACATGGGCGCGGGCCTGCGGGAATTGCGCCAGCAACGTGTCGCGGTAGGCGTCGGTGACATAAGGGGAGTTACCGCCGCGAATAAAGAGGGTAGGGTGTTGCCAGGCGGGCACCGTATCCCAGCCGACGATGTTGTTGTACTGCGCCCAGAGTACCGGCACGTTGAAACGCCACTGGCCGTCGACAAACGACTTCAGCAGAAACTGAATAACGCCTTCTTCATTTAGATGTTCGCGCATGACGGCTGTGGCCTGTTGGCGGGTTGAAACCCCAGCCTCTGTCACCGCATTGATGGCAGCAAAAATGTCGTCATGACGGCGCACGTCGTAATCCACCGGGGCAACGTCGATCACGACCAGACCGTTGATTCTGTCCGGTGCCAGCGCCGTCAGGGCCATTACCGCCTTGCCGCCCATAGAATGCCCGATGAGCGTCACCTTCTGAAGATGGTTGGCATCAAGCGTATCGAGCAGATCCTGGGCCATTGCCGCGTAGGTCATCTCCTCTGAACGCCCGGAAAGACCGTGATTTCGCATATCGACCTGCAGAATATCGTGATCGGTAACCAGATCGCGCGCCAGCACCCCCAGGTTATCCAGGCTGCCAAAAAGCCCGTGAACCAGTACGATGGGAGAATTATTGTTCGGCGATTGTGCAGTTTGCGCTCGGGTATTCAATTTCATGGCAAAGTTCTTTTTTTACGTATGTCAGGTTAGGGTATCATGTTGACCATTCTGCCGCCCGGCTGCAAGGTTCCAGTTTAATCTGACTTTTGCCGCCAACCTGGTTTGACGCTATCCGCTGTTGGAATTTAACTTTATAATCCCAACGACTTGTATTCAGATAAGATATCGCACTGGATTAAGATGAAAACAATCGAAGTTGATGACGAACTCTATCAGTATATTGCCAGCCAGACGCGGCATATCGGGGAGAGTGCGTCCGACATTTTACGGCGCATGCTTAAAATTTCCGCCGCCTCACAGCCTGCTACCCCAGTCACTAAAGATGTCGTGTCTCAACAAAACGTTGTTGCACAAGCAAAACCTGCCGTCGCGCAAGTGAAAGACAAAGTACGTGCGATGCGCGAGTTGCTGCTCTCTGATGAGTACGCCGAGCAGAAAAAAGCGGTTAACCGCTTCATGCTGGTGCTGTCTACACTCTATTCACTGGATAACAAAGCGTTTGCTGAAGCGACCGAGTCGCTGCACGGTCGTACCCGCGTCTATTTCGCGGGCGACGAGCAAACGCTGCTGCAAAATGGCAACCAAACCAAACCTAAACATGTCCCGGGCACACCGTACTGGGTCATCACCAATACCAATACGGGCCGCAAGTGCAGCATGGTTGAACACATCATGCAGTCCATGCAGTTCCCGGCGGAATTGATTGAAAAGGTTTGCGGTACAATTTAACCCTTGCATCAGAAGGACCCGGTAATGGCAAATCACAGCCGTGCAGGCCAACCTGCACAACAAAGCGATTTGATTAACGTCGCTCAGCTGACCGCGCAGTATTACGTGCTGAAACCGGTCGTGGGCAACGCAGAACACGCAGTGAAGTTTGGTACATCTGGCCACCGCGGTAGCGCGGCGCGCCATAGCTTTAACGAACCGCACATTCTGGCTATTGCTCAGGCCATCGCGGAAGAGCGCGCTAAAAACGGCGTTACCGGTCCGTGCTATGTGGGAAAAGATACCCATGCTCTGTCTGAACCGGCGTTCATTTCCGTGCTGGAAGTGCTGACGGCGAATGGCGTTGACGTCATTGTTCAGGAAAATAACGGCTTCACGCCGACCCCTGCGGTCTCTAACGCGATCCTTGTCCACAACAAAAAAGGCGGCGCGCTGGCTGACGGGATTGTGATCACCCCATCACACAACCCGCCGGAAGACGGTGGGATCAAATACAACCCGCCTAACGGTGGACCGGCAGACACGAACGTCACGAAAGTGGTTGAAGATCGTGCCAATGCGCTGCTGGCGGATGGACTGAAAGGGGTGAAACGCCTCTCTCTGGATGCGGCCATGGCATCCGGCCATGTGAAAGAGCAGGATCTGGTGCAGCCATTTGTGGAAGGTCTGGCGGATATCGTCGATATGGCGGCCATCCAGAAAGCCGGTCTGAAGCTGGGCGTTGACCCTCTCGGCGGCTCCGGTATCGAATACTGGAAACGCATCGCAGAGTATTACAAGCTGAACCTGACCATCGTTAACGATCATGTTGATCAGACCTTCCGCTTTATGCACCTGGATAAAGACGGCGCAATCCGTATGGACTGCTCTTCCGAGTGCGCGATGGCGGGCCTGCTGGCGCTGCGTGATAAATTCGACCTGGCGTTTGCCAACGACCCGGATTATGACCGCCACGGTATTGTCACCCCGGCAGGGCTGATGAACCCGAACCATTATCTTGCGGTTGCCATCAACTACCTGTTCCAGCATCGTCCGCAGTGGGGCAAAGAGGTGGCTGTAGGTAAAACGCTGGTCTCCTCGGCGATGATTGACCGCGTGGTTGAGGCGCTGGGCCGTAAGCTGGTGGAAGTACCGGTAGGCTTCAAATGGTTTGTTGACGGTCTGCACGACGGCAGCTTCGGTTTTGGCGGTGAAGAGAGCGCGGGCGCATCCTTCCTGCGTTTCGACGGCACGCCATGGTCTACCGATAAAGACGGGATCATCATGTGCCTGCTGGCGGCGGAAATCACCGCTGTCACCGGTAAAAATCCGCAGGAACACTATAACGAACTGGCGGCACGCTTTGGCGCGCCAAGCTATAACCGTATTCAGGCTGGCGCGACCTCCGCGCAGAAAGCAGCGCTGTCTAAACTCTCTCCGGAGATGGTTAGTGCCAGCACGCTGGCCGGTGATCCTATCACGGCCCGTCTGACGGCGGCCCCGGGTAACGGTGCCTCTATCGGTGGTCTGAAAGTGATGACCGAAAACGGCTGGTTTGCCGCGCGTCCATCCGGTACGGAAGATGCGTACAAAATCTATTGTGAGAGCTTCCTCGGTGACGAACATCGTAAGCTGATTGAGAAAGAAGCGGTAGAGATTGTCAGCGAAGTGCTGAAAAACGCGTAAATCGCTGTGGGCTAATGCCCTCACGATGCAGTCAAAACGGCAACCTGGGGTTGCCGTTTTGCTTTTGCATTAACTGTGTTTATTTTTCAATTCAAACCGCGGTGATACCAGACCGTACAGCGTCCAGCCCATAAAGGTCACCATCGCACCATATAGCATGGCTTCCTGGCCGGAAGAGTAGAGCGCATAGAAGCTGTAAATTGCCCCAATCAGCGCCACAATATTCGCCACCCTCGCTTTGCCTGCGTCCACCTTCGCCACCTTCTGAATGATGACCAGCGCCGCCATCGACAGAATATACGGAATGATATTGGTCACTACCGCCAGGTTGACCAGCACGTTGAACTGGCTGTTCAGCGACGGGCTGATGGTCATCAAAGATAACCCACTCTGGAAGATAACAATCGCCAGCATGCCCTGAACCGGTGCCTCTGCTTTGCTGACCCGGGAGAAGATTTTTGGGAAATACCCTTCGTCAGCGGACGATTTAAAGACCTGAGCGATGGTGAACTGCCAGCCGAGGAGCGAGCCGCAGCAGGACATCACCATCAGCCCCATGATCACTTTCCCGACACCCGGCGTAAACATCTGCGCAAAGGCCAGACCGAACGGTGCCGTGGAACTGGCAAGATCCATGTTCGGTACAATCCCTGCAATCACGTTGGTTGAGACAATGTAAATGGCCGCAGCGCCCAGCGTACCGCCAAGCACGGCAATCGGTACGTTCTTCTCCGGGTTTTCCACCACTTCGGCGTTAGCACACGCAGATTCCAGCCCCAGGAAGGCCCACAGCGTCATGGCGATGGAAGAGCCCACTGCGGTGAAGAACGGAACATGGTGTGGGTTCCAGGAGTTGACGTACAGCGTGGGGCTAAACCAGAACCAGCCGATGATGCACAGCCCAACCACCGGGATAATGACCCCCCAGACGGTAATACTGCTGATCTGTCCGGTAATGCGCGCGCCGCCAAAGTTAGCCACGGTGCAGATCCACAGCACGCCGATGGTCGCCAGCCCGATTTGCACCGGGGTCAGCGCCACACCGAATAGCTCAGTACCGTAACCCACGGCGGAAATGGCAATCGCCACGTTAGCGATCAGCAAAGAGACGCCGTAGGTGTAGTTGGCCATGAAGTTCCCGGATTTGCCAAAGGCATATTCGGCGTAGCCGCCCATCCCGCCGGGCTTGCGGCTGAACATACCGCACTTGGCGAATGCCCAGGCCAGTGCCATTGACCCCACGGCGGTCACCATCCAGGAGATAATCGAAATGGTTCCTACTTCCGCAAGCTTGGTGGGCAGCATGATGATCCCGGACCCCATCATGTTTACCATGGTGAGAATGGTCAGCTGCACCACGCCCATTTTATTGGACTTGCTCATAATTTTTCTCCTTTCAGCAGCGATGGCTGAGCGGCAGCGTGTTTGATGACGTTACAACGAACCTGTTTACGACCGTCACACTCCTCAACGTAAACGCCCTGCAGTTCCGGCGCGAAGCCCGGTAAAAGGTTGATACCCTCTTCCAGCGCAGCAAAGTAGCGCAGCACGGAACCGCCCCAGACTTCACCCGGCACAACGCACAACACCCCCGGTGGATAAGGAAGGGCACCTTCGGCGGCAATGCGACCTTCCGCATCGCGCAGCGAGACCAGCTCGACCTCACCCCGCAGGTAGGCATAGTTCGCCTCTTGCGGGTTCATCATGACGCGCGGGAAGTGAGACTTGCGGAACATCTCTTTTTGCAGCTGCTTCACGTTGTGGCGGGCGTACAGCTCATGCATTTCCTGGCAAATCTGGCGCAGGGTGTAATCTGCATAGCGCTCCGGATACTGTTTACAGACAGAAGGCAGTACCTCTTTGAGAGGGGCATCCGTCTCGAGCAGTTTTTCGAAGCGTACCAGTTGCGCGACCAGTTGCTGCAGTTTGCCCATATCCTCGGCAGGCGTGAGCAGGAACAGGATGGAGTTGAGATCGCATTTTTCCGGCACGATGCCGTTTTCACGCAGGAAGTTGGCGAGAATAGTGGCGGGGACGCCGAAATCCTCGTACTCACCGGTCCTGGCGTTAATACCCGGCGTGGTCAGCAGCAGTTTGCACGGGTCGATAAAATACTGATGTTCGGCATAGCCTTCGAAGGCGTGCCAGTGTTCACCGGGCACGAAGTGGAAGAAGCGCAGGTCCGTGGCAATCTCAGCGGTGTCCCAGCTTTCCCACGGACGGCCATCAACCAGTTCCGGCACGAATGGGCGAAGATACTGGCAGTTCTGCAGGATCAGCTTACGGGCTTCGATACCGGTCACCACGCAGTCCATCCACATGTTGCGGCCGCTCTGGCCCTCATGCATGCGGGCGTTGATGTCCAGTGCAGCAAACAGCGGATAGAACGGGCTGGTGGACGCGTGCATCATGAAGGCATTATTCAGCCGCTTATGCGGAACATAGCGCTGCTGGCCTTTGATGTGGCTGTCCTTCTTGTGGATTTGCGAGGTCTGCGAGAAACCGGCCTGCTGTTTATGGACTGACTGGGTGACCAGAATCCCCGGATCGTTTTCATTCAGTTCCAGCAGCAGCGGAGAGCAATCGGCCATCATCGGAATAAACTGCTCGTAACCCACCCAGGCAGAGTCAAACAGGATGTAGTCGCACAGATGGCCGATGTTATCCACGACCTGGCGAGCGTTATAGATGGTGCCATCGTAGGTACCCAGCTGGATCACCGCCAGGCGGAACGGACGCGCGTCGCGGGCACGGCCCGGCGCCACTTCGGATACCAGCTCACGCAGATAATTCTCCTCGAAGCAGTGGGCGTCGATGCCGCCAATAAAGCCGTACGGGTTACGTGCGGTTTCCAGATAGACCGGCGTTGCGCCCGCCTGAAGAAGTGCTCCGTGGTGGTTGGATTTATGGTTGTTGCGATCGAACAGGACCAGGTCGCCCGGAGTGAGAAGGGCGTTGAGCACCACTTTGTTGGACGATGAGGTTCCGTTCAGCACGAAGTAGGTTTTATCGGCATTAAAGACTTTCGCCGCATGCTGCTGCGCAATGCAGGGTGCCCCTTCGTGGATCAGCAGATCGCCCATCGCCACGTCGGCGTTGCACAGGTCTGAGCGGAAAAGGGTTTCGCCAAAGAAATCGACAAACTGATTGCCGGCAGGGTGACGGCGGAAGAATTGCCCGCCCTGGTGACCCGGACAGTCGAAGGCGCTGTTACCCTGTTTGACATAGTCGACCAGAGCCCGGAAAAACGGCGGACGCAGTTGGGTTTCATACTTTTGTGCGGCCGCTTCCAGTTGGCGTCCGTGGAAGTCGTTGCTGGTGTCTGATGCTTCGAATACGCCGTGGATCCGCGATAAATACTCTGCCGGGATAATTTCTTCTTTATGCGTCGCGACAAAAACAGGAATGCCAAATCCGGTTGCTTCTATTTCTTCTATACGACCAGTGAAAATATCGCTGACGGCCAGAACAATGGCGGCAACATCAATATAATCCGTGGCGTTGATATCCACCAGTTCACGGTGAGTGGTAAAGCAATCAGGGCAAGCGCGGCTGGCTGCAATTTTTAAACTTTTCATCTTTCTCTCTTTATTTTAGGTAATAACAGTCCCTCGATTTCTTGCAGAAAAGAAATCGATAATATGCCGGAAAACAGCAAAAGGAGGCCGCTGATTAAAAAAATCAGTAATGCGTTTTTTGCTGAATAGAATTCAGTCCGCCCGGTCGCGGATGAGCCTGAATTAAGATGAATGAGCGCACGGGTTCACAGGCAAAGGCCTGTAAAATAGGGTGTTTCAGGATAACCTGTAAGCGGGTGCGCCAGAAGTCGAAGGACTACCGGGCATTAAAGATATGAAAGTCAAAACAGTTTCGGTGGGCAAACATCATGATATGAGTTGTCCGCCTTATATGGGGCATTAAACGATTATTGTTTTCCATGTTTCATTTCCTTTCAGTAATTGAAAGCATGGACATTTTATCCTGGAAAAAGCGATTAACTGTGAAACAGATCACCGTTAACCGATCAAATCAGAAATAAATATTCGCTTTTGATGAATATCGCAGATCAAAATGCTGATATGTTGATGTTGCGTTAACGAATTGTGTTATGAATGTGCTGAATGGACATAAATACACCAAAAAATAACCCGGAGATTATTTTCGCGCGTATTTTATAGAGGGGTGGGTGTTTATTTAAAAATAAACTGAATAGTTATTCAAAGCATGAACCGATAACCGATACCGGTTTCAGTTAATAAATGACGAGGACGCGCGGGGTCAACTTCCAGTTTTTGTCGAAGGTGTCCCATATATATGCGTAAATAGTGACTATGTTCCACGGCGTTTGGTCCCCACACCTGACTCAACAGCTGGCGCTGGGTGAGTACCTTACCGTGATTATTGAGCAAAACGGCGAGTAGCCGAAACTCGATGGGGGTGAGATGGATTTCCTCTTCACCGCGAACAATGCGCCGTGCTGCCAGATCAACCCGAATATCACCAAACGTGTATGTTGGGTCGGCAGGGGTGGTGGCGCTGTGACGACGCAGCGCGACACGAAGGCGAGCCTGCAGTTCGCCAATACCAAAAGGCTTAATCAGATAGTCATCCGCTCCGGCATCCAGCGCCGCGATTTTATCCGACTCTTCGGTACGGGCTGACAGCACCAGAATGGGCATCTGACTCCACTGTCGAACCTCACGAATAAAATCGATGCCGTCGCCATCCGGCAGGCCGAGATCGAGGATCACCAGATCAGGTTTGCGCGTGGCCGCTTCAATCAAACCCCGCTGGAGCGTGCCGGCGTCATGAACGCGCAGACCATCGCCTTCCAGCGCAGCACGCAGAAACCGGCTAATGGCGATCTCATCTTCAACAATCAGAACGTTGATCACAAATCCTCTGGTAATTCATTAAGTTCTGGCGGGGCTTCCAGAGGAAGTTTAACACAAAAACGTGCGCCGCCTTCCGGGCGATTCTCCGCCGAAATGGTACCGCCATGAACGTCAATAATCGCCTGGCAAATCGCCAGACCCAGACCCACGCCGGGAATGGCCGACTCTTTATTACCGCGGGCAAATTTCTCGAAAATAGCGAACTCCTGTCCGGCAGGGATACCCGGCCCGGTATCCCAGACGTCAAGCCGTAGCGTGTGATCTTCCACTGTGGCATCCACCCCAATCCGGGCGTTTGCTCCTGCGTATTTGCCGGCATTTTCCAGCAGATTGATCAGCACGCGTTCAAACAGCGGGCCATCAACGTGAATTAACGTCAGCGGTTCGGGCATGTTCAGCGCAATATGGCGCCCACCGAGGCCCGGCTCCAGCATTTTCAGGGCGCTACCCACCACCTCTTCGAGCGTGAGCCACTCTTTTTTGAGGTTAAATCCGCCCGACTGAATACGCGCCATATCAAGCAGATTATTTACCAGGCGTGTGGTGTTCAGCACATGCTGGCGGATCTCGCTGGCCTGCAACGCATGTTTCGAGCCTTCTGCTGCCAAATCGAGCGTCAAAATTTCTGACTGGCCAAACAGCACGGTGAGTGGGGTGCGAAGGTCGTGGGAGAGGGCGGCCAGCAATGAGTTACGAATGCTCTCGCGCTCGCTTGCCAGACGGGCCTGTTCTTCGCTGGCGGTAAGCGCCAGCCGTTCCAGCGCGCTTGCCACCAGAAGGGTAAATGTCTCCAGCAATCGCTGCTGTTCGGGGATCATCAACTGGCGCAGATTCGACGGTTCAACGATCACCAGCCCCTGATTTTTATCGGCACTGCGCAGCGGCAGAATTTGATACGGTACGCCGGGCAGGGTGTCCGTCCCTGCACCCGCAGGAAGTCCTTTATCAAAGCTCCAGCGCGCAATGGCTTCATCCCAGGGCGTCATACCTGAGGCCGAGGTCAGCGGGCGCAGTTTTCCGTGTTCGTCCGGGAGTAAAATCAGGTTGCTGGCGTGAAAGGTCGAGCGGATAAACTGCTCGCTGGTCTGCACAATATCCAGCGGCGTACGGCCAACCGCCAGCGATTTAGACATCTCATAAAGATGCCGTGTGCGCTGTTCGCGGTAGCGCGCGATACGGGCCTGATAGCGTACGCCCGCCGTCAGATTACCGATCACCAGCCCAACGGTGAGCATCACGGCAAAGGTGAGAATGTATTGCACATCCGAAACGGCGAGCGTTCCGCGGGGTGCGATAAAGAACAGATCGAAGCTGATGACGTTGATGAACGTTGCCAGTACCGAGGGCCAGCGCCCGTAAAAGAGCGCCACCACGACCACGCCGAGCAGGTAGATCATCACCAGATTGGCCGCGTCGAAGGCAATCAGCCAGTGGCTGGCAATCACGGTGATCAGCGCGCAGAGCACGACGGCGACAAGACAGCCGCGGATCTGAATTCGCCATTTATCATTAAAAGTGCGGCTGTCCGGTGCGCGGTTGGGTAAAGGGGTGGGTTTGTCATCCAGTGCGACAATCACCAGATCGAGGTCGGGGGCACGCCGGGCCAGTTTGTCAGCAAAGGATTCGCGGCTAAACCAGCGACGATGCTGACGACGGCCAATGACAATTTTCCCGAGGTTGTGCTCACGCGCGTAGCGCAGAATGGCTTTATCTTCCTGGGGATCGGAGAGGGTGGCGGTTTCTGCGCCCAGCTCCTGTGCCAGACGCAGCGAACTTAAGATCGCGCGGCGCTGGTTTTCAGGCAGCGCGTGAAGCTGCGGCGTCTCGACATAGACTGCATGCCAGACGCTGCCAAACTTAGCCGCCAGGCGCGCGGCGGTGCGGACGAGCTTTTCATTGCCGCTGCCGTGACCCACACACAGCAGAATGGCATCCCGCGTATGCCAGACGCGCTCCTGCCCTTGCAGGTCACGCCAGGCGCGCATCTGATCGTCCACGCGATCCGCCGTGCGACGCAGGGCCAGCTCGCGCAGGGCTATCAGGTTGCCTTTGCGAAAGAAATGTTCGATGGCGCGTTCGGCCTGACCTGCAATATAGACTTTTCCTTCATGCAGTCGCTGGCGCAGATCGTCTGGAGGCAGATCGACCAGCACCACTTCGTCCGCAGAGTCGAAAAAGGGATCGGGTACGGTTTCGCGAACCTGAATCCCGGTCACGCCGCTGACCACGTCGTTCAGGCTTTCGAGATGCTGAACATTTACCGTGGTGAAAACATCAATGCCTGCTTCAAGCAGTTCTTCAACGTCCTGCCAGCGTTTGGGGTGGCGCGAGCCTGAGGCATTACTGTGTGCCAGTTCGTCCATCAGGATAAGCGCGGGCCTGCGGGCGAGGGCGGCGTCGAGATCGAACTCCGTGACCAGACGCCCACGATGGCTGATACGGCGAGGCGGCTGTGTCGCCAGCCCCTTCAACAGTGCTGCCGTCTCTTTCCGGCCGTGGGTTTCCACCACGCCGATAAGAATATCGAGCCCCTGCGCCCGAAGCCGCTGGGCTTCTGTCAGCATGGCGAAGGTTTTCCCGACGCCAGCACAGGCGCCGAAGAAGATTTTCAGTTTGCCGCGATGGGCTTCAGCCGTCTGTTCGAGCAGCCTGTCCGGATCCGGGCGCATGGGCTCGTCGGTCATTTAGTTTTTCCTTAGCGCGTCCAGCGCCAGATTCAGCTCAACAATATTCACCACGGGCATGCCGATGAAGCTGACCAGCGGTTTTTGCGTATGCTCTGCGACCAGCTTGCTCACCTGTTCCACCGTCAGCTGACGGGCCGCCGCGACGCGGGGGATCTGCCATGCCACCGCCTTCGGCGTCAGGCTGTAGTCCAGCCCGCTTGCAGAGGCCGTCACCAGCTCCACAGGCACCTCCCGGCTGGCCTGTGGATTTGCGGCGCGCAGGGCGGCTACACGTTCGGCAATGGCTTTATCCAGCTCCGGGTTGCTGCCGGCCAGGTTACTGCCACCGGATGCCATCGGATTATACGGGCTTTCGGCAGTGGCGGAAGGGCGTCCCTGGAAGTAACGGGCGTCGGTAAAATTCTGTCCAATCAGACGCGAACCGCGGTTTTCACCGTTTTGCATGATCAGCGAGCCGTTGGCCTGATCCTTAAACCACCACTGCCCCAGCGCGGTGGTCACCAGCGGGTAAAGCCCGCCGGTAATAAGCGACAACAGAATAAACAGAAGTATAGCGGGACGTAACATCGTCATTTGATTCACCTTTTAAACCAGCCCAAACAGCGTCAACAACAGGTCGATAACCTTGATACCGATGAAGGGGACAATCAGCCCACCTAGCCCGTAAATCCACAGGTTGCGGCGCAGCATGGCCGCCGCGGTCAGCGGTTTGTAGCTCACCCCTTTGAGCGCCAGCGGGATCAGGAAGACAATAATCAGGGCGTTAAAAATAACCGCACTGAGAATGGCTGATGCTGGCGAGTGCAGATGCATCACGTTCAGCGCATTAAGCTGCGGATAGGTGGCTGCAAACGCCGCGGGAATGATGGCAAAGTATTTTGCGACGTCGTTGGCGATACTGAACGTTGTCAGTGAACCGCGCGTCATCAGCATCTGCTTACCGATGTGCACAACTTCAATCAGCTTGGTCGGGTTCGAGTCGAGGTCGACCATGTTGCCCGCCTCTTTCGCCGCCTGGGTACCGGAGTTCATGGCCACCGCCACGTCGGCCTGTGCAAGGGCTGGGGCATCGTTGGTGCCATCACCCGTCATCGCCACCAGGCGACCTTCCGCCTGATACTGACGAATTAACGCCAGCTTGGCTTCAGGCGTTGCCTCCGAGAGAAAATCATCCACGCCCGCTTCGGCAGCAATCGCGGCGGCGGTCAGACGGTTGTCCCCGGTGATCATCACCGTTTTGATCCCCATTTTCCGCAGCTGGGCAAAGCGCTCTTTGATCCCGCCTTTTACGATATCCTTCAGCGAAATCACCCCCAGCACATGTGCCCCTTCAGCCACCACCAGCGGCGTCGCGCCCTGACGTGCCACGCTCTCGACCAGATTGTCCACTTCTGGTGGGAAATGACCATTATTGGCTTCAATGTGGCGACGAATTGCGTCGACGGAGCCTTTACGGATCATGCGGTCCTGAATGTTGATGCCGCTCATTCGGGTTTGTGCCGTGAAGGGAACGAAAGTCGCATGGAGACTCTGAACGTCGCGCTGGCGCAGGTTAAAGCGCTGCTTGGCGAGGATCACGATACTGCGGCCTTCCGGCGTTTCATCGGCGAGGGAAGAGAGTTGCGCCGCATCCGCCAGCGTTTTTTCATCCACGCCGGGGGCAGGTAAGAACTCTGACGCCTGGCGGTTACCGAGGGTAATTGTCCCGGTTTTATCCAGCAGCAGAACGTCCACATCCCCTGCGGCCTCGACCGCACGTCCGCTGGTCGCGATGACGTTCGCGCCCAGCATACGGCTCATACCGGCCACACCGATGGCCGACAGCAGCCCCCCGATGGTGGTCGGGATCAGGCAGACCAGCAGCGCCACCAGAACGGTGGTGGTGACCGCGGTACCGCCGTAAGCGGAGAATGGCCACAACGTGGCGGTTGCCAGCAGAAAGACAATCGTCAGCGCCACCAGCAGGATGGTCAGGGCAATTTCGTTTGGTGTTTTACGACGCTGCGCGCCTTCCACCATGGCAATCATACGGTCAAGGAAGGTTTCACCCGGGTTGACGCTACACTGGATCACCAGCCAGTCGGAGAGAATGCGTGTCCCGCCCGTTACGGAGGCGAAATCACCCCCGGATTCACGTATGACGGGAGCGGATTCCCCGGTGATGGCACTTTCATCTACCGACGCGCCGCCTTCGATGACTTCACCGTCGCAGGGGATAATGTCCCCGGCTTCGACCAGCACCACGTCACCTTTACGCAGTTCATCTGCCGGGACATGGTCCATCTGGGCACCGTATTTCGGTTCGCGTAATTTGCGCGCAAAAGCGGTCTTTTTCACCCCTTTGAGGCTATTGGCCTGCGCTTTGCTGCGGCCTTCCGCCAGCGCTTCCGCAAAGTTGGCAAACAGTACGGTGAACCACAGCCACAGGCTGATAGCGCCGGTGAACATCGCATTCCCCTGCAGATGACCCGTTCCCATGGCAATCGCCAGCGCGGTGGTGAGTAAACTCCCTATCCAGACGATAAACATCACCGGGTTGTGCCACTGCACGCGCGGGCTCAACTTTTTCACCGCATCCATGAGGGCCTGTCGAACTAACGACGGTTCGAACAGGGCCATTTGTTTACGACTCATGACAAATTCTCCGCAAAATCAGCGTAAAGAGAGGTATTCCGCGACCGGGCCTAACGCGAGGGCGGGGATAAAGGTCAGGGCACCGACCAGCAGCACGGTACCGGCCAGCAGTCCGATAAACAGCGCGCCGTGGGTCGGCAACGTCCCGCTGGTGGTCGGTTGAATTTTTTTGCTCACCAGCGACCCGGCAATCGCCAGCACCGGCACAATGACCCCGAAACGGCCCACGAACATGCAGAACGCCAGCAGACAGTTCCAGAACGGTGAGTTAGCGCTTAAGCCTGCGAAGGCACTACCGTTATTGTTAGAAGCAGAAGAGACGGCATAAAGCACTTCGCTAAAGCCGTGGATGCCAGGGTTGAAGATGCCGCTGCGTCCGGCCTCCGTCATCAGTGCCAGTGCGGTACCAGCCAGCACGAGGGCAGGGGTGACCAGAATAGCCAGCGCGGTTAACTTCATTTCACGGACATCGATTTTTTTGCCCAGATATTCCGGGGTGCGACCAATCATCAGACCCGCAATGAACACCGCCAGCAGAACAAACAGCAGCATGCCGTAAAGACCCGAGCCTACGCCGCCGAATACCACTTCGCCGATCTGCATCAGCCACATCGGGATCATGCCGCCCAGTGCCGTGAAGGAGTCGTGCATAGCATTGACCGCCCCGCAGGATGCCGCCGTCGTGACCACGGCATAAAGGCTGCTGGCGAGAATGCCAAAGCGGCTCTCTTTCCCTTCCATATTCATGGTGCCGTCAGCGCCCAGCGTCAGGAAATGCGGGTTACCTTGCCATTCGGCCCACATCACCAGCGCAACACAGACGACAAAGATGAGCGACATGGTCCAGAGCAGGGTGCGACCCTGACGACGATCGTTCACCACATCGCCAAAAGCAAAGCACAGCGCTGCGGGGATCAGGAAGATCGCCAGCATTTGCACAGCGTTGGTCAGTGCCGTTGGGTTTTCAAACGGATGCGATGAGTTGGCATTGAAGAAACCGCCACCATTCGTACCGAGCATCTTAATGGCTTCCTGTGAGGCCACAGGCCCCATCGGCAGAAGCTGTTTTGCCCCTTCAAGCGAGGTATAAGGCGCGTAAGGCAGCAGGTTTTGCAGCGTACCTTGCTGAATAAAGAACAGCGCGATGAGCAGAGCAATCGGAAGTAAGACCCACAGAGTAATGCGCGTGAGATCAACCCAGGCATTGCCCAGCGTACCCATATTCTGACGTGCAAACGCACGCGTCAGCGCGAAGACAACCGCGATGCCGCTGGCTGCTGAGAGGAAATTTTGTACGGTTAATCCCACCATCTGGCTGAAGTAGCTCAGCGTGGTTTCGCCGGCGTAGGATTGCCAGTTGGTATTGGTGACAAAGCTGACGGCCGTATTAAGCGCAAGATGCCAGGACAGGCCCGGTAACTGTTGCGGGTTCAGCGGCAGGCTACCCTGCAACATCAGCATGACAAAGAGCGCGACCAGCCCAACGATATTCAGCAGCAGAATAGCGACCAGATACTGACGCCAGTTCATCTCCTGATCGCGTATTCCCAGTACGCGCCAGATCCCTTTTTCGATACTTCCCGTACCCGGTAAGGACACGTTGTTGATCAGCCGCGCGAGCCCCGTTCCCAGCGGTCTGGCAAGCACCAATAAGACCAGTAAAAAGCTGGCTATAAGTAAAAACGCCTGAGCAGCCATCAGAAGGCCTCCGCATTAATCAGGGCGTAGACCAGATAACCCAATAACAGGAACACCAGCACGATGCCGGTAATCAGACCTGCACTCACAATCCACCTCCGAGTGACATTTGTATTTGTGTTAACGGTAGGATTTATGGCGCAAAGATTTCGCAAAAATCGGCAGGGTGGGTGTAAAAAAAGTATAAAAATGGAAAAGGCACAATTTAACTGTTGGTAAGTAAATCGTTAACTTTTTTGTAACTTACTTACGGCGGAAATGTAAATATTCACTAAATGGATGAAAATAACTGGTCTGATGAGTAGTAAAATTACAAGCAAAGCGGTATTATTTTAGCCAGATCACAGATTTCAAATTTTCCGGAGCATGTTTCCGGCCAACTATAGGGGAGAAAATATGGATCTTTATAAAGCGTATCCGGCTCATATCGTTTTCATGCGTCGCACTTTCGCCGTAGTGGCTGGCGTGCTGGCCCTGCCGGTGATGCTCTTCTGGAAAGACCGCGCACGTTTTTATAGCTATTTGCACCGCGTCTGGGCCAAAACCAGCGAGAAGCCGGTGTGGATGGATCAGGCCGAGAAAGCGACCTGCGATTTTTACTGATACGAAGACGACACACAGCAATAAAAAAACCGCCTACAGCAATGTGGCGGTTTTTTTTATCCCTCAGGATCCGCGGTCCGTTGGGCCGTTTTTGGGCACCCGTCAGAGCGTGTATCCACCGACTTATCACCGGTGGTGAACGGTGGAGCGGTTAGCAGCAGGGACCGCATGATGAAACGCTCTTTTTGCATTGCGTTCATTATCGCCAGCGTACTCGTGGTAAGACGTGATGAACCGACACTGTTTATTGCTTTTACCATGATGGCGCAAGATACGTAGCGTTAAGGCCGCATCGGGCGGCCTTTTTTATTTCATCGCGTCTACACTTCATGGCAAAGTAGATAAAAGCCAGCCGCATTTTCTCTTTAGTGGCATGGCCTTACGGACATAATGGATAATTGCCAGGAGTTTTATGCCCACCCATCTGGTTTGGTTTCGCGCGGATCTGCGCGTACATGACAATCTCGCCCTTGCGGCTGCCTGCCGCTCCCCGGAAGCCCGCGTGCTGGCGGTGTTTATCGCCACCCCCGGGCAGTGGCAGCAGCATGCTATGGCACCACGCCAGGCGGCTTACCTCAGCTCACATCTGAATGGCTTGCAGTGTTCGCTTGCCGAAAAAGGGATCCCGCTCATTTATAAAGAGGTCAGTGACTTCTCCGCACAATGCCAGGCCGTGCAGGCGATCTGTGAGCAGTACGCTGTCACCCACCTTTTTTACAACTATCAGTACGAATTCAATGAACGTCAGCGGGATCGTCAGCTGGAGAAAATCCTGCAGGATGTAGAGTGTCAGGGTTTTGATGACAGCGTCATGCTGCCGCCGGGCAGTGTCATGACCGGCAACCACGAGATGTATAAAGTCTTTACGCCGTTTAAAAATGCCTTCATTAAAAGACTGAAGGAGGCGCTGCCGGAATGTGTGGCTGCACCCACCGTGAGGGGAGAGGCCATAACGGAGATACCCGAGCGGGAGTTTGACTATCCGCAACAGGCGTTTGATGAGACTCTGTTCCCGGCTACCGAAAAAAACGCTATCGCGAAGCTGCGCCAGTTTTGTAAAGCGGGCGCAGGCGATTACGACGCGCGCAGGGATTTTCCCGCGACAGAGGGCACCAGCCGTTTATCGGCCTGTCTGGCGCTGGGCGTGCTCTCTCCGCGCCAGTGTCTGCATCGTCTTCTGGCGGAACAACCGCAGGCACTGGACGGGGGCCCCGGCTCCGTCTGGCTTAACGAACTTATCTGGCGCGAGTTTTATCGCCATTTGATGACGTATCACCCTGATTTATGTAAGCATCGTCCGTTTATACCCTGGACTGATAACGTAAACTGGCAACACAACGAGAGCCACTTACAGGCCTGGCAGAAAGGCGAAACGGGCTTCCCGATTGTTGATGCCGCGATGCGCCAGCTCAATGAAACCGGATGGATGCACAACCGGCTGCGAATGATTACCGCCAGCTTCCTGGTGAAAGATCTGCTTATCGACTGGCGTGTCGGGGAGCGGTATTTTATTTCTCAGCTGATCGATGGCGATCTGGCGGCGAATAACGGCGGCTGGCAGTGGGCGGCGTCCACTGGAACCGACGCCGCGCCCTATTTCCGTATTTTTAATCCTGCCACGCAGGGACAAAAATTTGATGCAGACGGCGAGTTTATCCGCCGCTGGTTGCCCGCGCTGAGCAGTGTCCCTGCAAAAGCGATCCACGACCCGTGGGCATGGGCGGATAAACAGGGCGTGAAGCTCGATTATCCCCGTCCGATTGTTGACCATAAACAGGCGCGTGTCGCCACGCTGGCGGCGTACGAGGCCGCCCGCAAAGCTTAAGAGAGTGATGATGAAAAACAGCGAACTGGAAAGCCTGATTAACGAAAAACTGAACAGCGCCTCCTTCAGCGATTACGGCCCGAACGGCCTCCAGGTTGAAGGACGCGAAACGGTGCAGAAAATTATCACTGGCGTGACGGCAAGCCAGGCGCTGCTGGACGAAGCTGTCCGTCAGGAAGCGGATGCCGTTATTGTCCATCACGGTTATTTCTGGAAAAACGAAGCACCGATCATTCGCGGTATGAAGCGAAACCGCCTGAAAACGCTGCTGGCAAATGATATCAACCTGTACGGTTACCATCTGCCGCTGGATGCGCACCCGGAGCTGGGCAATAACGTACAGCTCGCGCAGCTGTTGGGGATTACCGTCATGGGTGAAATTGAGCCGCTGGTGCCCTGGGGAGAGCTGGCCATGCCGGTGCCCGGCCTGGAGCTGGCTTCCTGGATTGAAGCGCGTCTGGGACGCCGTCCGCTCTGGTGCGGTGACACCGGTCCGGATACGGTGAAGCGGGTTGCCTGGTGTACTGGTGGTGGTCAGGGTTTTATTGATAGCGCGGCACGCTTTGGTGTCGACGCCTTCATCACTGGAGAAGTGTCCGAGCAGACCGTCCATTCGGCGCGTGAGCAAGGTCTGCATTTTTATGCGGCAGGTCACCATGCCACCGAGCGTGGCGGAATTCGCGCCCTCAGTGAATGGCTGACCGAAAATACCGATCTGGATGTCACGTTTATTGATATCCCTAACCCGGCCTGATGAGAGGTATCTGAGTGCAGCGAGCGCGTTGTTATCTTCTGGGCGAAACGGCAGTGGTTCTGGAGCTGGAACCGCCAGTGACCCTTGCCACGCAAAAGCGTATCTGGCGGCTAACGCAGCGCCTGGCCGATGTGCCGGAAGTGGTTGAAGCGATTCCGGGTATGAATAACATCACCGTGGTGCTGCGTAATCCGCATACGCTGGCGCTGGATGCTATTGAACGTTTGCAGCGCTGGTGGGAAGAGAGCGAGGCGCTGGAGCCGGATTCCCGGACAATTGAGATCCCGGTGGTGTATGGCGGCGAGCATGGACCCGATCTTGGCGTGGTGGCGGAACACTGCGGATTAACGGAAAAGCAGGTGGTTGAATTGCACGCCTGCGTTGATTACGTGGTCTGGTTCTTAGGTTTCCAGCCGGGCTTCCCCTATCTGGGGGGGCTCTCACCGCAGTTGCATACGCCGCGTCGCGCCGAACCCCGCCTGAGCGTGCCGGCGGGCACGGTGGCTATCGGTGGTGAACAGACCGGCATTTATCCTCTGACGTCACCGGGTGGCTGGCAGCTTATCGGGCATACGTCCAGGCCGTTATTTGAACCAGGGCAGGAGGTTCCCATACTCCTCCGTCCCGGCGATACCCTGCGCTTTATCCCGCAGAAGGAGGGGGTATGTTAACGCTGATTCGCGCCGGGCTTTACACGTCCGTACAGGATGCCGGCCGCTTTGGCATGCGCCAGTCGGGCGTGAGCTACTGTGGGGCGCTGGACAGGCCTGCGCTGGAGATTGCAAACGTGTTGGTGGGCAACCCTGGCAGCACGGCGGCACTCGAAATTACGCTTGGCCAGTGTGTGATTGAATTCGGCGAGGAAACCTGGTTTGCCTTAACCGGGGCCGCCTGTGACGCCGAGCTGGATGGCAAAGCGGTCTGGACAGGCTGGCGGCTGCGGGCGAAAGCCGGGCAGCGTCTGACCCTTAAACGTCCTGTGCACGGCGTGCGAAGCTATCTTGCGGTCGCAGGAGGGATTGATGTGCCAGAAGTGCTGGGTTCATCCAGTACCGATCAGAAAGCCGGCATTGGCGGTCATGAAGGGCGCCTGCTGCGTGACGGCGATCGTCTGGCGGTTAAACCCTCAACGCGCCACTTCTCGACGGCCCAGGGGGTAAAACAGCTGTTATGGACCAACCAGATCCGTGCCTTACCGGGGCCGGAATATCAGGAGTTCGATGAAGTCGCTCAGGAGACGTTCTGGCGTTCGCCGTGGAAGATCAGCCCGCAAAGTAACCGTATGGGATACCGCCTTCAGGGGCAGCCATTGACCCGTACGACAGATCGGGAATTGCTCTCACACGGTTTATTACCTGGTGTCATTCAGGTACCGGGTAACGGTCAGCCGATCGTGCTGATGAACGATGCGCAAACCACGGGGGGATACCCGCGTATTGCCTGCATCATTGAAGCAGATCGCTACCATCTGGCGCAAATTCCTCTCGGACAGCCGATTCATTTTGTGCAATGTTCGCTGGAGGAGGCGCTGAAGGCACGCCAGGATCAGCAGCGTTATCTGGAACAACTGGCATGGAGGCTCGATGGCAAAGATTGATTTAAACGCCGATCTGGGTGAGGGCGGAAGTGCCGATGCTGAACTGATGACGCTGGTCTCTTCGGTCAATATTGCCTGCGGGTTTCACGCGGGTGACGCGCAAACCATGCTGGTCAGCGTGCGTAATGCGATTAAGCACGGCGTGGCGATAGGGGCACATCCCAGTTTTCCTGACAGGGATAATTTTGGCCGCACGGCAATGGATCTCCCTCCTGAGACGGTGTATGCCCAGACGCTCTATCAAACGGGCGCGCTGGAGGCGATTGTGCGTTCCCAGCAGGGCGTGCTGCGCCATGTGAAACCCCACGGCATGCTCTACAATCAGGCGGCCAAAGATCCGGCTCTCGCGGATGCCATTGCCCGCGCGGTGCGGGACTGCAACCCGCAGCTCATCCTGGTGGGGCTGGCGGGGAGCGAGCTTATTCGCGCGGGACAGCGGCTGGGGTTAACCACCCGTCAGGAAGTTTTTGCTGACAGAGGGTACCAGCCGGATGGCAGCCTGGTTCCCCGTTCACTGCCCGGTGCGCTTATTACCGATGAATCACAGGCGCTGGCGCAAACGCTGGCGATGGTGTGTGAGGGGTCGGTAAAGGCAATTGATGGTTCAACGGCCAGAGTCCAGGCGGATACGGTGTGTTTACACGGCGATGGTGAGCATGCGCTGCAGTTTGCACGCCGCTTACGGACGGCCTTTGCGGAGCAGGGTATTCTCGTGAGTGCATGACATAACGATAAGGACAGAAAAATGCCTGAAGGCCCGGAGATCCGCCGTGCAGCGGATAGCCTCGAGGCGGCGATAAAGGGCAAACCGCTGACGGATGTCTGGTTTGCTTTTCCTCAACTGAAACCGTTTGAAGCCCAGCTGGTGGGGCAGACGGTGACGCACATTGAAACGCGCGGCAAAGCGCTGCTCACGCATTTCTCCCATAACCTGACGTTATATAGCCATAATCAGCTGTACGGCGTTTGGCGCGTGGTGAAGGCAAACGAGCAGCCGCAAACTACCCGCGTGCTGCGCGTCAGGCTCCAGACGGCAGACAACGCGATTCTGCTCTACAGCGCATCCGATATCGAAATGTTAACGCCAGAGCAGCTGCTCACTCATCCATTCCTGCAGCGCGTCGGGCCGGATGTGCTGGATATGAGCCTGACCCCGTGCGAGGTGAAAACCCGTCTGGTGTCACCTCGGTTTCGTAACCGACAGTTTTCCGGATTGTTGCTCGATCAGGCGTTTCTGGCTGGATTAGGAAATTACCTGCGGGTGGAAATCCTCTGGGAAGTGGGCCTGGCGGCGCAGCATAAGGCATCGCAACTCAGTGATGAACAGCTGGAGGCGTTATCCCACGCACTGCTGGATATCCCGCGCCTGTCCTACAACACGCGTGGCGTGGTGGATGACAACAAGCACCATGGGGCATTGTTCCGCTTTAAGGTGTTTCATCGTGAAGGGAAGGCGTGTGAGCGGTGCGGCGGGTTAATTGCGAAAACCACGCTGTCATCGAGACCGTTTTACTGGTGTCCGCACTGCCAGAAGTAAAATGAAAACGGTAACCCAGGGGGTTACCGTTTTTAATGTCTTCACTCTCTCGGAGTAAGAGAGGGATGGGGTGAGGACATCAGGCCACACCCCGTTAACATCAGCGTTTGATGTCAGACTTAAAATCACGCTGCTCGTAGCCAGTATACAGCTGACGAGGACGGGCGATTTTCATGCCTTCGCTGTGCATTTCGTTCCAGTGCGCAATCCAGCCAACGGTACGTGCCATGGCGAAGATCACGGTGAACATGGAAGACGGAATGCCCATCGCTTTCAGAATAATGCCAGAGTAGAAATCGACGTTCGGGTAGAGTTTCTTCTCGATGAAGTACGGGTCGTTCAGCGCGATGTGCTCAAGCTCCATCGCCACTTCCAGCAGGTCGTCTTTTGTACCCAGCTCTTTCAGCACTTCGTGGCATGTTTCACGCATAACGGTAGCGCGTGGGTCGTAGTTTTTGTACACACGGTGACCGAAGCCCATCAGACGGAAGGAGTCATTCTTGTCTTTCGCGCGACGCACGAATTCAGGAATGTGCTCAACGGAGCTGATCTCTTCCAGCATCTTCAGTGCCGCTTCGTTCGCGCCGCCGTGCGCCGGTCCCCACAGGGAGGCGATACCCGCAGCGATACAGGCGAACGGGTTCGCGCCTGAAGAGCCTGCGGTACGGACGGTGGAGGTGGAGGCGTTCTGTTCGTGGTCGGCGTGCAGGATCAGAATACGGTCCATCGCACGTTCCAGTACCGGATTCACTTCGTACTCTTCACACGGTGTGGAGAACATCATGCGTAGGAAGTTACCGGCGTAGGAGAGGTCGTTACGTGGATAAACAAACGGCTGGCCGATGGAGTATTT
The DNA here is from genome assembly GCF_051130085.1 of Enterobacter sp. PTB. Lineage (NCBI taxonomy): Bacteria > Pseudomonadati > Pseudomonadota > Gammaproteobacteria > Enterobacterales > Enterobacteriaceae > Enterobacter > Enterobacter sp. PTB. The sequence goes on along the minus strand of NZ_JBDKEE010000024.1, from coordinate 26,168 downwards.
GTAACACATCGCTGCCATTGTCGGCATTTTGGACAGCAGGCGGAACGCCGCGATATCGCGGTGACGTGGATTATTCACGTCCAGCGAGTCGTGGTAGAACGCTGCCAGCGCACCGGTAATACCGCACATCACCGCCATTGGGTGAGAATCACGACGGAAAGCATGGAACAGACGGGTGATCTGCTCATGAATCATGGTGTGACGGGTGACGGTGGTTTTGAATTCATCGTATTGTGCCTGCGTCGGTTTTTCGCCGTTCAGCAGGATGTAGCACACTTCCAGATAGTTGGATTCGGTGGCTAACTGATCGATGGGGAAGCCGCGATGGAGCAGGATACCTTCGTCACCATCAATGAAGGTGATTTTGGATTCGCAAGATGCGGTAGAGGTAAATCCAGGGTCGAAGGTGAATACACCTTTAGAACCCAGCGTACGGATATCAATAACATCCTGACCGAGCGTGCCTTTTAGCACATCCAGTTCAACAGCAGTGTCACCATTTAGGGTGAGCGTTGCCTTTGTATCAGCCATTTACGGTCTCCTTAGCGCCTTATTGCTTAAGACTGCCAATTACCGGATTTGCATTCTGCTGATTTCTCACCGTTACCAGTTTGTTATTTGGCTTACCGCTCAGCTCACGAGGAGAAACCAGGGTACAGAGCTATGGCGCCTTGCAGGTAAAAACATGAAAAATCAGTGAAACAACAGCAAATCAGTGTCTTCGCAGTCCGAATTATTCAAACCTGTATATCACTAATAACTGTCCTGATAACTTCGGTCAATACCATCACACTGTTACATAACTATTTGTCAGGTGAAAGTGAGACCTCATAACTTTTGCGCATTATATGCCTTTTCTGATGACGTTTGTAACAATATTGTTTAACATTTGTCAAATCAGATGATTAAAAATTAAAAAGATGTTGTTATCGTGACCCTGATCACTGTTCCAGAGAAAACCCGACAAACTGTATGTAGGTTAATTGTAATGATTTTGTGAACGGCCTATACTGCCGCCAGGTCTCCGGAACACCCTGCAATCCCGAGCCACCCAGCGTTGTAACGTGTCGTTTTAGCATTTGGAAGCAATGTTTTGCATGACGCGCAGTTATAGAAAAGGAACGCTGTCTGACCCGCATCGCAGTCCGGAGGAAGGAAACAATAAGAACAGCATGTGGGCGTTATTCATGATAAGAAATGTGAAAAAACAAAGACCTGTCAATCTGGATCTCAAAACGATCCGGTTCCCTGTAACAGCAATAGCGTCCATTCTGCACCGCGTTTCTGGTGTGATTACGTTTGTGGCGGTCGGCATTCTGCTGTGGTTACTGGGTACCAGCCTCTCTTCTCCTGAAGGATTCCTCCAGGCCTCTGCCATCATGAACAGCTTCTTCGTGAAATTTATCATGTGGGGCATTCTGACTGCGCTGGCGTACCACGTTGTCGTGGGCATTCGCCATATGCTGATGGACTTTGGCTACCTGGAAGAGACTTTCGAAGCCGGTAAACGCTCCGCTAATATTTCATTTGTATTGACTGTCGTGCTTTCACTTCTCGCAGGAGTTCTCGTATGGTAAGCAACGCCTCCGCATTAGGACGCAACGGCGTACATGACTTCATTCTGGTCCGTGCTACCGCCATCGTTCTCACCCTTTATATCATCTATATGATTGGTTTCTTCGCGACCAGCGGCACGCTGACGTGGGAAATCTGGAGTGGGTTCTTCGGATCTGCCTTCACCAAAGTGTTCACCCTGCTGGCTCTGTTCTCCATCCTTATTCATGCCTGGATTGGTATGTGGCAGGTGTTGACCGATTACGTTAAACCACTGGCGATTCGCCTTCCTCTGCAGCTGGTCATTGTCGTTGCACTGGTGGTTTACGTTATTTATGGATTCGTTGTGGTGTGGGGTGTGTAATGAAACTGCCAGTCAGAGAATTTGATGCTGTTGTGATTGGTGCTGGTGGCGCAGGTATGCGCGCAGCACTGCAAATTTCCCAGAGCGGCCAGACCTGTGCGCTGCTCTCTAAAGTCTTCCCGACCCGTTCCCACACTGTCTCCGCGCAGGGCGGTATTACCGTTGCGCTGGGCAATTCCCATGAAGATAACTGGGAATGGCACATGTATGACACGGTCAAAGGTTCCGACTACATCGGCGACCAGGATGCTATCGAATATATGTGTAAGACTGGCCCGGAAGCGATTCTGGAGCTGGACCACATGGGTCTGCCGTTCTCCCGTCTGGAAAATGGCACCATTTATCAGCGTCCGTTTGGCGGCCAGTCGAAAAACTTCGGCGGCGAGCAGGCGGCACGTACCGCAGCTGCGGCTGACCGTACCGGTCACGCACTGCTGCACACGCTCTATCAACAGAACCTGAAAAACCACACGACTATTTTCTCCGAGTGGTACGCGCTGGATCTGGTGAAAAACGCCGATGGCGCCGTTGTGGGGTGTACTGCGCTGTGTATTGAAACCGGTGAAGTGGTCTACTTCAAAGCGCGTGCTACCGTGCTGGCGACCGGCGGTGCAGGCCGTATTTATCAATCTACCACCAACGCCCATATCAACACCGGTGACGGCGTAGGTATGGCTATCCGCGCCGGCGTACCGGTGCAGGATATGGAAATGTGGCAGTTCCACCCAACCGGCATCGCCGGTGCCGGCGTGCTGGTAACAGAAGGCTGCCGTGGTGAAGGGGGTTACCTGCTGAACAAACACGGCGAGCGCTTCATGGAGCGTTATGCCCCGAATGCGAAAGACCTGGCGGGTCGTGACGTGGTGGCGCGTTCCATCATGATCGAAATCCGTGAAGGCCGCGGCTGTGACGGCCCATGGGGTCCACACGCGAAGCTGAAACTCGACCATCTGGGTAAAGAGGTTCTGGAATCACGTCTGCCAGGCATTCTGGAGCTGTCTCGTACCTTCGCGCACGTCGATCCAGTGAAAGAGCCCATCCCGGTAATCCCAACCTGTCACTACATGATGGGCGGTATTCCGACCAAAGTGACTGGCCAGGCGCTGACCGTGAACGAGCAGGGTGAAGACGTTGTTATCCCGGGCCTGTTTGCCGTCGGTGAAATTGCCTGCGTATCCGTACACGGTGCAAACCGTCTGGGCGGGAACTCCCTGCTTGACCTGGTGGTATTTGGTCGTGCGGTGGGGCTGCATCTGCAAGAGTCTATTGCCGAGCAGGGTGCGCTGCGTGATGCCACCGACGATGAAATTGATGCGTCGCTTGAGCGTCTGAACCGCTGGAACGGCAACCGTAATGGTGAAGATCCGGTGGAAATCCGCAAAGCGCTGCAGGAATGTATGCAGCACAACTTCTCGGTATTCCGTGAAGGGGATGCGATGGCCAAAGGTCTTGAGCAGCTGAAAGCGATCCGCGAGCGTCTGAAAAATGCCCGTCTGGACGACACATCCAGCGAGTTCAATACCCAGCGCGTTGAGTGTCTGGAGCTGGATAACCTGATGGAAACGGCGTTCGCTACTGCGATGTCGGCAAACTTCCGTACCGAGAGCCGTGGCGCGCATAGCCGCTTCGACTTCCCGGATCGTGACGATGAAAACTGGCTGTGCCATTCCCTGTATCTGCCAGAGTCGGAATCCATGACGCGTCGTAGCGTCAATATGGAACCGAAACTGCGTCCGGCGTTCCCGCCGAAGATTCGTACTTACTAATGCGGAGACAGGATAATGAAACTCGAATTCTCAGTTTATCGTTATAACCCGGATGTAGATGATGCTCCGCGTATGCAGGATTACACCCTGGAAGCGGAAGAAGGCCGTGACATGATGTTGCTGGATGCCTTAATCCAGCTGAAAGAAAAAGATCCGACACTGTCGTTCCGTCGCTCATGCCGTGAAGGCGTTTGTGGCTCTGACGGTGTGAACATGAACGGTAAAAATGGTCTGGCCTGCATCACGCCAATTTCAGCGTTGCAGCGCGCGGGTCAGAAAATTGTTATCCGTCCTTTGCCAGGTCTGCCAGTCGTTCGCGATTTGGTGGTAGACATGGGGCAATTCTATGCTCAATATGAGAAGATTAAGCCTTACTTATTGAATAATGGGCAAAATCCACCGGCTCGTGAGCACTTACAGTCTCCTGAGCAGCGTGAAAAACTCGACGGTTTGTACGAGTGTATTCTCTGTGCATGTTGCTCGACCTCTTGCCCGTCGTTCTGGTGGAACCCGGACAAGTTTATCGGCCCGGCCGGTCTGCTGGCTGCCTATCGCTTCCTGATCGATAGCCGCGACACCGAAACCGACAGTCGTCTGGAAGGACTGAGTGATGCTTTCAGCGTATTCCGCTGCCATAGCATCATGAACTGCGTCAGTGTATGTCCTAAGGGGCTGAACCCGACGCGCGCCATCGGCCATATTAAGTCGATGCTGCTGCAGCGCAGTGCATAAGTAACAGGAGGGGAGCGTTGTTCCCCTCACCCTGACCCTCTCCTGACAGGAGAGGGGATAAAATGTAGGAAACCTCTAAAAACTGCCCCGAGGTGCAGACAGTTTTTAAAGGTTCCTTCGCGAGCCCAAGACAACATAAGAGCTCGCAGGTGAACCCCGGCACGTACGTGTTGTACGTGGTAGTTTCTACGGCGAAAGTAAGCATAAAAATGCTTAAGGGATCACGATGCAGAACGGCGCAATGAAAGCCTGGCTGGACTCTTCTTACCTCTCTGGTTCAAACCAGAGCTGGATAGAACAGCTCTATGAAGACTTCTTAACCGATCCTGACTCAGTGGACGCAAACTGGCGTTCCATGTTCCAGCAGTTACCTGGCACTGGAGTCAAACCGGATCAATTCCATTCCAAAACACGTGATTATTTCCGTCGTCTGGCGAAGGATGCCTCACGTTACTCTTCTGCGATTTCCGACCCTGACACCAATGCGAAGCAGGTTAAAGTCCTGCAGCTTATCAACGCTTATCGCTTCCGTGGTCACCAGCATGCGAATCTCGATCCGCTGGGACTGTGGAAACAAGATCGTGTGGCGGATCTCGATCCGGCGTATCACGATCTGACCGAGGCCGATTTCCAGGAAAGCTTTAACGTAGGTTCCTTTGCCATCGGCAAAGACACGATGAAGTTGGGCGAGCTGATTGACGCGCTCAAGCAAACCTACTGCGGCTCCATCGGCGCGGAATATATGCACATCACCTCTACAGAAGAGAAACGCTGGATCCAGCAGCGCATCGAATCTGTGGCGGGCCACGCGAATTTCTCTGCTGAAGAGAAAAAACGCTTCCTCAGCGAACTGACCGCAGCAGAAGGCCTTGAGCGCTATCTGGGCGCGAAATTCCCGGGTGCGAAACGCTTCTCGCTGGAAGGCGGCGACGCGCTGGTACCTATGCTGAAAGAGCTGATTCGTCACGCGGGCAAAAGCGGTACCCGTGAAGTGGTGCTGGGTATGGCGCACCGCGGTCGTCTGAACGTACTGGTCAACGTGCTGGGTAAAAAACCGCAGGACCTGTTCGACGAATTCGCGGGCAAACATAAAGAACACCTCGGCACCGGTGACGTGAAGTACCACATGGGCTTCTCGTCTGATATCGAAACCGAAGGCGGTCTGGTTCACCTGGCGCTGGCGTTTAACCCGTCACACCTGGAAATCGTGAGCCCGGTGGTTATCGGTTCTGTGCGTGCGCGTCTGGATCGTCTGGACGAGCCGAGCAGCAACAAAGTTCTGCCAATCACCATTCACGGTGACGCGGCGGTCACAGGGCAGGGCGTGGTTCAGGAAACGCTGAACATGTCCAAGGCGCGTGGTTACGAAGTGGGCGGTACCGTTCGCATTGTTATCAACAACCAGGTGGGCTTCACGACCTCTAACCCACTGGATGCGCGTTCTACCCCGTACTGCACCGACATCGGTAAGATGGTTCAGGCGCCGATCTTCCACGTTAACGCGGATGACCCGGAAGCCGTGGCGTTCGTTACCCGTCTGGCGCTGGACTACCGTAACACCTTCAAACGCGATGTGTTCATCGACCTGTTCTGCTACCGCCGTCATGGCCACAACGAAGCTGACGAGCCAAGTGCAACGCAGCCGCTGATGTATCAGAAAATCAAAAAACACCCGACGCCACGCAAAATCTATGCTGACAAGCTGGAAGGCGACAACGTGACGACGCTGGAAGATGCGACCGAAATGGTCAACCTCTACCGCGACGCGCTGGATGCGGGTGAATGCGTAGTGAAAGAGCTGCGCCCGATGAACATGCACTCCTTTACCTGGTCGCCGTACCTCAACCACGAGTGGGATGAGAGCTACCCGAACAAGGTAGAGATGAAGCGCCTGCAGGAGCTGGCTAAACGCATCAGCACCGTACCAGACGCTATCGAGATGCAGTCTCGCGTAGCGAAAATTTATGCTGACCGTCAATCAATGGCGGCGGGCGAGAAGCTGTTCGACTGGGGCGGGGCGGAAACACTGGCTTACGCAACGCTGGTTGATGAAGGCATTCCTGTTCGTCTGTCCGGTGAAGATGCGGGCCGTGGCACCTTCTTCCACCGTCACGCGGTAGTTCACAACCAGACTAACGGTTCAACCTATACTCCGCTGCAGCATGTCCATAACGGTCAGGGTCAGTTCAAGGTATGGGACTCCGTCCTGTCTGAAGAAGCGGTACTGGCATTCGAATACGGCTACGCCACCGCGGAACCGCGCACCCTGACTATCTGGGAAGCGCAGTTCGGTGACTTCGCCAACGGTGCCCAGGTCGTTATCGACCAGTTCATCTCGTCCGGCGAGCAGAAATGGGGCCGTATGTGTGGCCTGGTGATGCTGCTGCCACACGGTTACGAAGGTCAGGGTCCGGAGCACTCCTCTGCCCGTCTGGAACGTTATCTGCAGCTCTGTGCTGAGCAGAACATGCAGGTCTGTGTGCCGTCCACCCCGGCTCAGGTCTACCACATGCTGCGTCGTCAGGCGCTGCGCGGTATGCGCCGTCCGCTGGTGGTCATGTCGCCAAAATCCCTGCTGCGCCACCCGCTGGCGGTGTCCAGCCTGGACGAACTGGCGAACGGCACCTTCCTGCCTGCCATCGGTGAGGTTGACGAACTGGATCCGCAGGCCGTTAAGCGTGTTGTGATGTGTTCTGGTAAGGTTTATTACGACCTGCTGGAACAGCGCCGTAAGAACGACCAGAAAGATGTCGCCATCGTGCGTATCGAACAGCTTTATCCATTCCCGCACCAGGCGGTGCAGGAAGCGTTGAAACCGTATGCTCACGTGCATGATTTTGTCTGGTGCCAGGAAGAGCCGCTCAACCAGGGCGCCTGGTACTGCAGTCAGCATCATTTCCGTGAAGTCATTCCATTTGGGTCTGCCCTGCGTTATGCAGGTCGCCCGGCCTCCGCCTCTCCGGCGGTAGGGTATATGTCCGTTCACCAGAAGCAGCAACAAGATCTGGTCAATGACGCGCTGAACGTCGATTAATTAAAGGATACATAATGAGTAGCGTAGATATTCTTGTTCCCGACCTGCCTGAGTCCGTAGCAGATGCGACCGTCGCCACCTGGCACAAAAAACCGGGCGATAGCGTTAAGCGCGATGAAGTGCTGGTAGAAATCGAAACTGACAAAGTGGTACTGGAAGTACCGGCTTCAGCGGATGGCATTCTGGATGCAGTCCTGGAAGACGAAGGGACAACCGTAACCTCCCGTCAGATCCTGGGTCGCCTGCGTGAAGGCAACAGCGCGGGCAAAGAGTCCAGCGCGAAGTCTGACGAAAAAGCGTCTACCCCAGCCCAGCGTCAGCAGGCCTCTCTGGAAGAGCAAACTAACGACGCGCTCAGCCCGGCGATCCGTCGCCTGCTGGCCGAGCACAACCTGGATGCGGCTGCCATTAAAGGCACCGGTGTCGGTGGTCGTCTGACCCGTGAAGATATCGAGAAGCACCTGGCGAAAGCCCCTGCTCAGGCAGAAACGAAAGCGCCAGCAGCGGCAGCGGCGCCGGCAGCACAGCCTGCGCTGGGTGCCCGTAGCGAAAAACGCGTGCCGATGACTCGCCTGCGTAAGCGTGTGGCTGAGCGTCTGCTGGAAGCGAAAAACTCCACCGCGATGCTGACCACCTTCAACGAAGTGAACATGAAGCCAATCATGGACCTGCGTAAGCAGTACGGTGACGCGTTTGAAAAACGTCACGGTATCCGTCTGGGCTTTATGTCCTTCTACGTGAAAGCGGTTGTTGAAGCGCTGAAACGCTACCCGGAAGTTAACGCCTCTATCGATGGCGATGACGTGGTTTACCACAACTACTTCGACGTCAGCATGGCAGTCTCTACGCCACGTGGTCTGGTTACCCCGGTTCTGCGTGATGTCGATACTCTGGGTATGGCTGACATCGAGAAAAAGATTAAAGAGCTGGCTGTAAAAGGTCGCGACGGCAAGCTGACCGTAGACGATCTGACCGGCGGTAACTTCACCATTACCAACGGCGGCGTTTTCGGTTCACTGATGTCTACCCCGATCATCAACCCGCCGCAGAGCGCGATCCTGGGTATGCATGCCATTAAAGATCGTCCAATGGCGGTAGACGGCAAAGTGGAGATCCTGCCAATGATGTATCTGGCACTCTCTTACGATCACCGTCTGATCGACGGCCGCGAGTCCGTGGGCTTCCTGGTGGCCATCAAAGAGCTGCTGGAAGATCCAACGCGTCTGCTGCTGGACGTCTAGTTTTAGCAGTCTTGCCCGGCGGCGCGTTGTCTGCCGGGCCTACAAAAGCACTACCTAACGATTACCTGAAGGATGGATAGAACACATGAACTTACATGAATATCAGGCCAAACAGCTGTTTGCCCGGTATGGCTTACCGGCTCCGGTGGGTTATGCCTGTACTACCCCGCGTGAAGCAGAAGAAGCCGCATCTAAAATCGGTTCCGGCCCTTGGGTAGTTAAGTGTCAGGTTCACGCTGGTGGCCGTGGTAAAGCGGGCGGTGTGAAGGTTGTTAAGAGTAAAGAAGAGATTCGTGCGTTTGCTGAACATTGGCTCGGCAAGCGTCTGGTAACGTACCAGACAGATGCGAACGGCCAGCCTGTCAACCAGATCCTGGTTGAAGCTGCAACTGACATCGCGAAAGAACTGTACCTGGGCGCGGTTGTTGACCGTAGCTCCCGTCGTGTGGTGTTCATGGCGTCTACCGAAGGCGGCGTGGAAATCGAGAAAGTGGCAGAAGAGACGCCACACCTGATCCACAAAGTGGCGATCGATCCGCTGGCAGGCCCTATGCCTTACCAGGGTCGTGAGCTGGCGTTCAAACTGGGCCTGGAAGGCAAGCTGGTTCAGCAGTTCACCAAGATCTTCATGGGTCTGGCCACCATCTTCCTGGAGCGCGACCTGGCGCTGATCGAGATCAACCCGCTGGTCATCACCACTCAGGGCGACCTGATCTGCCTCGACGGCAAACTGGGCGCTGACGGCAACGCACTGTTCCGCCAGCCGGATCTGCGTGAAATGCGCGACCAGTCTCAGGAAGACCCGCGTGAAGCGCAGGCTGCACAGTGGGAACTGAATTACGTGGCGCTGGATGGCAACATCGGCTGCATGGTTAACGGCGCAGGCCTGGCGATGGGCACCATGGACATCGTTAAGCTGCACGGCGGTGAGCCTGCAAACTTCCTCGACGTGGGCGGTGGCGCAACCAAAGAGCGTGTAACCGAAGCGTTCAAAATCATCCTCTCTGACGACAACGTCAAAGCCGTGCTGGTTAACATCTTCGGCGGTATCGTGCGTTGCGACCTGATCGCAGACGGTATCATCGGTGCGGTAGAAGAAGTGGGTGTTAACGTCCCGGTTGTGGTGCGTCTGGAAGGTAACAACGCTGAACTCGGCGCGAAAAAACTGGCTGACAGCGGCCTGAATATTATTGCAGCGAAAAGTCTGACGGATGCAGCTCAGCAGGTTGTTGCCGCAGTGGAGGGGAAATAATGTCAGTTTTAATTAATAAAGATACCAAGGTTATCTGCCAGGGCTTCACCGGTAGCCAGGGGACTTTCCACTCCGAACAGGCGATTGCCTACGGCACGCAGATGGTTGGCGGCGTAACGCCAGGTAAAGGCGGCACCACGCACCTGGGCCTGCCGGTATTCAACACCGTGCGCGAAGCGGTTGAAGCGACGGGCGCGACCGCGACCGTTATCTACGTTCCGGCTCCGTTCTGCAAAGACTCGATTCTGGAAGCGATTGACGCGGGCATCAAGCTCATCATCACCATCACCGAAGGTATCCCGACGCTGGATATGCTGACCGTGAAAGTGAAGCTGGATGAAGCTGGCGTGCGCATGATCGGCCCGAACTGCCCGGGCGTTATCACCCCAGGCGAATGTAAAATCGGCATCATGCCGGGTCACATTCACAAACCGGGTAAAGTGGGTATCGTCTCCCGTTCCGGTACGCTGACCTATGAAGCGGTTAAGCAGACTACCGACTACGGTTTCGGCCAGTCCACCTGTGTGGGCATCGGTGGTGACCCCATCCCAGGTTCTAACTTCATTGATATCCTGAAAATGTTCCAGGAAGATCCGCAGACCGAAGCGATCGTGATGATCGGTGAGATCGGCGGTAGCGCAGAAGAAGAAGCGGCTGCGTATATCAAAGAACATGTGACCAAGCCGGTCGTCGGTTATATCGCAGGTGTGACAGCGCCGAAAGGTAAGCGTATGGGTCACGCAGGCGCGATTATCGCAGGCGGTAAAGGTACGGCTGATGAGAAATTCGCCGCGCTGGAAGCCGCAGGTGTGAAAACCGTTCGCAGCCTGGCGGATATCGGCGAAGCACTGAAATCCATCATTAAGTAAATCCTCTCTGCTCCCTGTAAAAGGGAGCGTTGAAGTAATAAGTGTCCGTTTCGACATGGTTGGCCGCTGTAAAGCGGCCTTTTTTAATGCCTGCGTTTTGCGACCAGCGTGAATTTGTAATCGTCGCTGTTAAACACGTTACGGCTGTATTCAAACACCCGCCCATCCTTCAGAAAGCCGCGTGACACCTTTTCCAGTATCGGTTTTGCCGGATCCAGCGCCAGCGCGTCGATCGCCTCCTGAGAGGGCATGATCGGAACCAGTTCCTGTTCACTGCGATCGATAACCATCTTCTTGATCTGTTCGATGTAGTGATATTTGGAATTTTCCATCACCTCCCAGGTGAGGTCGGCGAACATCGCCAGCGGCATCCACGTCTCTTCCAGATTCACCGGTTTTTGCTTAATAAAGCGCACCCGTTTGACATGCCACACTTTGTCATCCGGGCGAATGTTAAGCGTCTCAGCCAGTTTCACATCCGCTTTGATCACTTCGAATGTTTTTACGTCGCTGTGGGTATCGACGTTTCGGTCCACCAGTTTTTCATAAAAGCCGGTAAGCTGATAAATGTCGTAATTGACGCGCTCCTCTTTCACATAGGAGCCGCTGCCCTGAATGCTCTCGATAATCTGCTCTTCAGTGAGGAGCTTCAGTGCCTGCCTCACCGTGACGCGACTGACGCTAAATGTCTCCTGCAGGCTGGATTCCGTCGGTAACGCATCACCGGGTTTTAACTCACCGGCGGTAATTTTCTCGCGAAGCGCATCCGCTATCTGCCGGTACATCGGTTTATTGCCCATGTCGTCTGCCTTCTAATACCTTTTCACGGAATTATGCCTCCAGCACAGAATTTGTAAATAATACAAGTTAAATACAAATTGTTGGTGTTAGTGAAAATGATCACATAAAGGTATCATTTTGTCTGTCACAATTGATCCGGAATAATTCCCCTTGAGTGTGAGGATCCTGATGAACCTGACGACCCTGACCCATCCCGACGCTGTCTGCGTGCAGGCGCAGTACACCAGTCGTGATGAAGCAATACGCCAGCTCACGATGCGGCTGGTGACGCTCGGCAAAATTACCGACGGCAATGCGTTTTTAACCGAAGTCTTTCATCGGGAATCGCTAGGCCCTACCGCGCTTGGCGAAGGGCTGGCAGTCCCGCATGGTAAATCAGAGGTGGTGAAAGAGGCGGCTTTTGCCGTAGCCACCCTGTGTGAACCGCTGAGCTGGGAAGGCGTGGATGGCCCGGAAAATGTCGAGCTGATTTTCCTGCTTGCCATTCCGCCGGCTGAAGCTGGCTCAACCCATATCCAGGTGCTGACGGAACTTACTTCTCGTCTGGCGGATGAAACTCTTCGGGCGCGCGTCATGGCGGCTACCACGGCAGCAGCGCTACTCGCCGCGCTGGACGATGTGCCACAGGAAGATGACGCTGTCGCGTTCGTGGATGCGCCAACCATCGTTTGTGTAACTGCATGCCCCGCCGGCATTGCGCATACCTATATGGCAGCTGAGTATCTGGAAAAAGCGGGGCGTAAGCTTGGCGTAAACGTGGTGGTGGAAAAGCAGGGGGCGAACGGTATCGAAGGGCGGTTGACCGCGCAGCAGTTACGCACTGCGCAGGCCTGTATCATTGCCGCAGAAGTGGCTCTCAAAGAGAGCGAGCGTTTTCAGGGCATCCCGACGCTGTCCGTGCCGGTCGCGGAACCGCTTCGCCATGCCGAAGCGCTTATTAAGCGTGCGTTGGCCTTACCCCCCGCGGAAACGGATCGCCAGGTGCACACCGGCAATGATGTGAGCAAGAGCCTTAAGACGGAGCTTAAGCAGGCCCTGCTCAGCGGTATTTCCTTTGCCGTGCCGCTGATTGTGGCGGGAGGCTCGGTGCTGGCCGTCGCGGTATTGCTGGCACAGATGTTGGGATTACAGCATCTGTTTGAGCAGGAGAACTCATGGCTGTGGATGTATCGCAAACTCGGCGGGGGGATGTTAGGCACGTTAATGGTGCCGGTGCTGGCCGCGTATACCGCCTACTCGCTGGCAGATAAACCTGCTCTGGCGCCGGGTTTTGCGGCCGGTCTTGCCGCCAATATGATCGGTTCAGGTTTTTTAGGGGCGATTGCAGGTGGCCTGATTGCCGGCTATCTGATGCGCTGGGTGAAAAACCATATCCGTCTGAGTCAGCGTTATAACGGCTTTTTAACCTATTACCTCTACCCGGTGATTGGCGTGCTGGGCGCGGGCAGCCTGATGCTGTTCGTGATCGGCGAGCCGGTCGCGTGGATCAACACCTCCCTCACGGCATGGCTTAACGGGCTCTCCGGTGCCAATGCGCTGCTACTGGGCACTCTGCTCGGTTTTATGTGCTCGTTCGATTTGGGGGGACCGGTCAACAAAGCGGCCTATGCGTTCTGTCTGGGGGCGATGGCCAACGGCGTTTACGGGCCGTATGCCATTTTTGCTTCCGTCAAAATGGTCTCGGCTTTTACCGTCACGGCTTCAACCATGCTGGCACCGCATCTCTTTAAACCGTTTGAAATCGAAACCGGCAAGTCGACGTGGCTGCTGGGCCTTGCGGGGATCACCGAAGGGGCAATTCCGATGGCCATTGAAGATCCGCTGCGGGTGATTGGCTCGTTTGTTGTTGGCTCGATGGCAACAGGGGCGATTATCGGTGCAATGGGCATCGGGTTGTCTACGCCAGGGGCGGGCATCTTCTCTCTCTTTTTACTGCATGACGCGGGGATGGGGGGCGCGATCGCGGCGGCAGGCTGGTTTGGCGCTGCGCTGGGGGGAACGATGCTCTCTACGCTCATCTTACTGTTCTGGCGACGTCAGGGCGTAAAAAAAGGCAAATACCTGACGGAAGACGTCACGCCATAAATTCATTTACAGGAAACGAAGATGAAAGCTGTATCTCGCGTTCATATCACGCCACATATGCACTGGGACCGTGAGTGGTATTTCACCACCGAAGCGTCGCGGATCCTTTTGGTCAATAACATGGAGGAGATCCTGACCCGTCTGGAGCAGGACGAAGAGTATAAATACTACGTTCTTGATGGACAGACCGCGGTACTGGAGGATTACTTCGCCGTCGTGCCGGACAACCGGCCCCGGGTAAAAGCGCTGGTTGAGCGCGGAAAGCTGATTATCGGGCCGTGGTATACCCAGACCGACACCACGATTGTCAGTGGCGAATCGATCGTTCGCAATCTGATGTACGGGATGCGCGACTGCATGGAATTCGGTGAGCCGATGAAAATAGGGTATCTGCCGGATTCGTTTGGCATGTCCGGGCAACTTCCGCATATCTATAACGGCTTTGGTATCACCCGCACGCTGTTCTGGCGCGGATGTTCTGAGCGTCACGGCACCGATAAAACAGAATTTTTATGGCAGAGCGCAGACGGCAGCGAAGTCACGGCGCAGGTACTACCGCTGGGCTACGCGATTGGTAAGTACTTACCGGAGGATGAAGCGGGGCTGCGTAAACGGCTCGATACCTGGCTCACATTGCTGGAGAACGCTTCCGTGACGAAAGAGATTCTGCTGCCTAACGGCCACGACCAGATGCCCCTCCAGCAGAACATTTTCGCGGTGATGGATACCCTTCGAAAGATGTACCCGCAGCGGAAATTTGTGATGAGCCGGTTTGAGGAGGTCTTTGAACATACTGAAGCGCACCGTGATGAACTGGCGACGCTGAAAGGGGAGTTTATCGACGGCAAATACATGCGTGTACACCGGACAATCGGCTCCACACGGATGGACATCAAAATTGCCCATGCCCGCATTGAAAACAAAATCGTGAATATCCTCGAACCGCTGGCGGCGCTCGCCTGGATGCTGGGCTTCGAGTATCACCACGGTTTGCTGGAGAAAATGTGGAAAGAGATCCTCAAGAATCATGCTCACGACAGTATTGGCTGCTGCTGCAGCGACAAAGTGCATCGTGAGATTATGGCCCGGTTTGCGCTCGCTGAAGACATGGCCGATAACCTCACGCGTTTCTCGATGCGCAAGATTGTCGACAATATGCCGCAAAGCGAGGCCGACAAGCTGGTGATGTTCAATCTGATGCCCTGGCCCCGTGAAGAGGTGATTAACACCACTCTTCGTCTGCGCGCGAGCCAGTTCCGGTTGCGGGATGATAAAGGCAATGAGATCCCCTGTTTTATTCGCAGCGCCCGGGAAATTGACCCGGGGCTGATTGACCGGCAAATCGTGCACTATGGTAATTACGATCCGTTTATGGAGTTTGATATCCAAATCTGTCAGATCCTGCCCGCGATGGGATATCGCACGCTTTACATCGAGCCCCAGGCTCCTGAAAAGAGGCTTCCCGCGAGGGCAAAAACGGATGCTCTGCTGGAAAATGCCTTCTGGCAAATTGATATAAATGACGATGGCACGCTGCGCCTGCGTGATAAAGAATCCGGACTTATTTATGACCGCGTACTGGAAATTGAAGAGGGGTCGGATGATGGCGATGAGTACGACTACTCGCCTTCCCGGGAAGAGTGGCGGCTCACTTCAGCGCACGGGCTGCATCATGTTGAGGTGATACAGGAAGCCTGGCAGAGCAGGGCGGTGATCCAGCATCGCATCGCCGTTCCGGCAAACCTGGTCGAGCGGTCGGCCCACCTGCGCAATGGCGCTCTTGCGGTTGAATTTGAGGTTACTCTCAGCCATAACAGCAGGCGTGTAGATGTTGTGGCGCGTCTGGATAATCAGGCTGACGATCACCGGGTCCGCGTGCTTATCCCGACGCCGTTTATGACGGAGCAGGTACTGTCAGATACGCAGTTTGGCTCCATAACGCGCCCGGTTCGCGATGACGCGATGGCTAACTGGCAAGAAGAGGGCTGGAAAGAGGCACCGGTTCCCGTCTGGAATTTACTTAACTACGCCGTGCTGCAGCAGGAACGAAACGGGCTCGCCCTGTTCACAGAAGGGTTACGCGAATTTGAAGTGGTGGGGGAGGCAGAAAAAGCGTTTGCTCTGACCCTTCTACGCGGTGTGGGCGTGCTGGGAAAGGAAGATTTGCTGTTGCGCCCGGGCCGACCGTCCGGCATAAAAATGGCCGTTCCGGACTCGCAGCTTCGGGGCCGGCTCGATTGCCGTTTTAGCCTTCTGAGTTTTAGCGGCTCTCCCGAGAACGCCGGCGTTGCTCAGCAGGCGAAAGCGTGGCTTACCCCCGTCCAGTGTTATAACAAAATCCCCTGGGATGCCATGAAGCTTAACCGTGCGCCGTTCAGCACGCCGGATAGATACAGCCTGCTGACCCTTTCGCCGACAGGCTGTGTTATGAGCGCGATAAAAAAGGCGGAGGATCGGGACGCGCTTATCCTTCGTCTGTTCAATCCGTCGGAATCTGTGTCCTGTGATGCCTCTTTATCGTGGAATCAGGCCCTTAAAGGCTGTTGCGAGACGGATTTAAATGAACAGGTGCTGGCAGGCAGGGGAGAAGAAAAGGGCATTACGGGCCTGTTCAGGCCTGGGCAATCGCGGACTTTTAGCCTGAAAACGGAAAGGTAGCGTCTGAAGTGAACAAAAGGCTGCACGCAGGGCAGCCTTTTTTATTGAATAGTCACATTGAGGTGTTAATTTTAAGCGTGTCGCAGGTAAAATAAATGTAATTATCTGCGGCTGTCGTCGCACAATGGAAAAAAAACGCGCTGACGACTACCTTTATACGTTAACGCGAATGTAAAGATGCGTTGTTCTTCAGCGTTAAAATAAATCACGTCTGTTTATATTCTTTCTTGCTTTTGATAACTCCAAATATCTCGTCGTACACATAGCATTAACAAGGTTTTTACCATTCACACCACATTTAAACATGGTTAACAGAAACGGTGCTTTTTGATTTAAATCAAAGTTTAATCCTTGGAAAAAGGTGTCGAAAGGCGGTAAATTGTCCCCGATCAAAATGGCTGAAAAGTGGTAATTTTGCTATAAATTGATCGCCGTCGAAAAACGTAAATGTGATTCAATAAAAACCTGTTTATTGTAAGGGTTTTGCAGCGTATTATATTTGCGGGATCAATTTGAGTTTTTTATTAACGTATTTGTAACCTATCGTCATTGCTTTTATCCTTTCTCAGGCTAAGCGCGACGACATGGATGCGAATAATTTGTATTGGGGCATGTGTGTGAATCCTTTTCTAACGGGGTTCACTCTCGGAGTCTTCATGCGATGAGCAAGGAGTCATGATGTTAGATATAGTCGAACTGTCGCGCTTACAGTTTGCCTTGACCGCGATGTACCACTTCCTGTTTGTGCCACTAACGCTCGGTATGGCGTTCCTGCTGGCCATCATGGAAACGGTCTACGTCCTCTCCGGCAAACAGATTTATAAAGATATGACCAAGTTCTGGGGCAAGTTGTTTGGTATCAACTTTGCACTGGGCGTGGCTACCGGTTTGACCATGGAGTTCCAGTTCGGGACTAACTGGTCTTACTATTCTCACTACGTTGGGGATATCTTCGGTGCGCCGCTGGCCATTGAAGGTCTGATGGCCTTCTTCCTCGAATCCACCTTTGTAGGTCTGTTCTTCTTCGGTTGGGACCGTCTGGGCAAAGTCCAGCATATGGCGGTGACCTGGCTGGTGGCACTCGGTTCGAACCTGTCCGCACTGTGGATCCTGGTCGCGAACGGCTGGATGCAGAACCCTATCGCGTCTGATTTCAACTTCGAAACTATGCGTATGGAGATGGTCAGCTTTGCCGAACTGGTGCTGAACCCGGTCGCACAGGTTAAATTCGTTCACACCGTGGCGTCTGGCTATGTGTGCGGTGCGATGTTTGTACTGGGCATCAGCTCTTACTACATGCTGCGTGGTCGTGACTTCGCGTTTGCTAAGCGCTCCTTTGCTATCGCTGCAAGCTTCGGTATGGCTGCAATCCTCTCTGTTATCGTGCTGGGTGATGAATCCGGTTACGAAATGGGTGACGTGCAGAAAACCAAACTGGCCGCTATCGAAGCCGAATGGGAAACCCAACCCGCGCCTGCTGCCTTTACTCTGTTCGGTGTTCCCGACCAGGATGCACAGGAAAACCGCTTCGCCATTCAAATTCCTTACGCGCTCGGCATCATTGCTACCCGCTCCGTCGACAAGCAGGTGACGGGTCTGAAAGAGCTGATGGTGCAGCATGAAGGCCGTATCCGTAACGGTATGAAAGCCTACGCGCTGCTGGAGCAACTGCGTGCGGGTTCTACCGACCAGGCCGTGCGTGACCAGTTCAACGATGTGAAGAAAGATCTGGGTTACGGTCTGCTGCTGAAACGCTATACCCCGAACGTCTCCGACGCGACGGAAGCGCAGATCCAGATGGCGACCAAAGACTCCATTCCACGCGTGGCGCCACTGTACTTCGCATTCCGTATCATGGTGGGCTGCGGCATCATCATGCTGCTGATCATTGCGGCGTCCTTCTGGTCCGTGATTCGTAACCGCATCGGTGAGAAAAAATGGCTGCTGCGTACCGCGCTGTATGGTATCCCACTGCCGTGGATTGCTATCGAATCCGGCTGGTTTGTTGCGGAATATGGCCGTCAGCCATGGGCGATCGGTGAGGTGCTGCCAACGGCGGTAGCGAACTCCTCTCTGACTGCAGGCGATCTGATCTTCTCCATGCTGCTGATTTGTGGTCTGTACACCCTGTTCCTGGTGGCTGAACTGTTCCTGATGTTCAAGTTCGCGCGCCTTGGCCCAAGCAGCCTGAAAACCGGTCGCTATCACTACGAGCAGTCCGGTGCGACTACTCAGCCGGCACGCTAAGACAGGAGTCATCAAATGATCGATTATGAAGTATTGCGTTTTATCTGGTGGCTGCTGGTCGGTATTCTGCTGATCGGTTTCGCAGTCACTGATGGTTTCGACATGGGGGTGGGGATGCTCACCCGTTTCCTCGGTCGTAATGACACCGAACGTCGAATCATGATTAACTCCATCGCCCCGCACTGGGACGGTAACCAGGTGTGGCTGATCACCGCAGGCGGCGCGCTGTTCGCTGCCTGGCCGATGGTCTACGCGGCTGCGTTCTCCGGTTTCTATGTGGCGATGATTCTGGTGCTGGCTTCTTTATTCTTCCGTCCGGTTGGTTTCGACTACCGTTCCAAGATTGAAGACACCCGCTGGCGCAACATGTGGGACTGGGGCATCTTCATTGGTAGCTTCGTTCCACCGCTGGTGATTGGCGTGGCGTTCGGTAACCTGCTGCAGGGTGTACCGTTCCACATCGATGAATACATGCGTCTTTACTACACCGGTAACTTCTTCCAGCTGCTGAATCCGTTTGGTCTGCTGGCAGGCGTGGTGAGTGTGGCAATGATCATTACTCAGGGTGCGACCTATCTGCAGATGCGTACCGTAGGTGAATTGCATCTTCGCTCTCGTGCAACGGCGCAGGTTGCTGCGCTTATTACCCTGGTGTGCTTCGCACTGGCCGGCGTATGGGTGATGTACGGTATCGACGGTTATGTCATTACGTCTGCAATTAACCACACGGCACCGTCTAACCCGCTGACGAAAGAAGTGGCACGACAGGCTGGCGCGTGGCTGGTGAACTTCAACAATATGCCTGTTCTGTGGGCTATTCCGGCTCTGGGTGTGTTGCTGCCGCTGCTGACGATACTGACGTCACGTCTGGAAAAAGGTGCCCTGGCATTTGTATTTTCCTCACTGACGCTGGCGTGCATTATTCTGACTGCAGGTATCGCGATGTTCCCATTCGTCATGCCGTCCAGCACGATGATGAATGCAAGCCTGACCATGTGGGATGCAACGTCCAGCCAGCTGACGCTTAACCTGATGACGTATGTTGCTTGCGTGTTCGTACCGATTATCCTGCTGTACACCGCCTGGTGTTACTGGAAAATGTTCGGTCGTATCACGAAAGAAGATATTGAAAGCAACACTCATTCTCTGTACTAAGTAAGGAGCTGAATATGTGGTATTTCGCATGGATTTTAGGGACGCTTCTTGCCTGTGCATTTGGTGTCATTACTGCCCTGGCGCTTGAGCACGTCGAAGCGTCTAAAGCAGGTGAAGACAAACACTAATGAACATTATCGCGACGCTTTACGCGGTAATGGATAAGCGCCCGTTAAGGGCGCTTTCTTTAGTGATGGCATTACTGCTGGCAGGTTGTATCTTCTGGGACCCTTCGCGCTTTGCAGCGAAGACCAGCGAGCTTGAGATCTGGCACGGCTTCCTCATTATGTGGGCGGTGTGCGCAGGTGTGATCCACGGCGTAGGCTTTCGTCCGAAAGCGCTGCACTGGCAGGGGATTTTCTGCCCACTTATCGCCGATCTGGTGCTTCTCGCTGGCTTGATTTTCTTCTTCTTCTGAATAAGAAATGTCCGTTAATGATATGGGCTTACCCTGGCCCATAAAAATTTACTCTCCGTTTACTTTCTCCCATTCCAAACCATCTTTCCCGCGCGTATAGTAGCGAAGTTTAAAAGCTCTAACTTTTGTTGCATTACCGGGATGTAAAGTGAATACAACGCTGTTTCGATGGCCGGTTCGTGTCTATTACGAAGATACCGATGCCGGGGGTGTGGTTTACCACGCCAGCTACGTTGCTTTTTATGAACGGGCACGCACAGAGATGCTGCGCCATCATCACTTTAGTCAACAGGAGCTGTTGGCTGAGCGAGTTGCCTTCGTGGTTCGCAAGATGACGCTTGAGTATTTTGCGCCTGCCAGACTCGACGATATGCTCGAAGTCCAAACTGAAATTACATCAATGCGCGGAACCTCAATGGTTTTCACGCAGCGGATAGTCAATGCAGAAAATACGGTACTGAACTCAGCTGAAGTCCTGATCGTCTGTGTTGATCCAACCATAATGAAGCCTCGTGCGCTTCCTAAGTCTATTGTCGCGGAGTTTAAGCAGTGACTGACATGAATATCCTTGATTTGTTCCTGAAGGCAAGCCTTCTGGTTAAACTTATCATGTTGATTTTGATTGGTTTTTCAATCGCATCCTGGGCCATCATCATCCAGAGAACGCGTATCCTCAATGCGGCTGGCCGTGAAGCAGAAGCGTTTGAAGATAAGTTCTGGTCGGGTATTGAGCTTTCTCGTCTGTATCAGGAAAGCCAGGGACGCCGTGATAACCTCGTAGGCTCCGAACAGATTTTCTATAGCGGATTCAAAGAGTTTGCTCGTTTGCATCGCGCAAACAGCCACGCGCCTGAAGCGGTTGTGGAAGGTGCCTCGCGTGCGATGCGTATCTCCATGAATCGCGAGCTGGAAAACCTTGAAACGCATATTCCTTTCCTGGGGACTGTTGGTTCCATCAGCCCGTATATTGGTCTGTTTGGTACGGTCTGGGGGATTATGCACGCCTTTATCGCCCTGGGGGCGGTGAAGCAGGCGACGTTGCAGATGGTTGCCCCGGGTATTGCAGAAGCACTGATTGCGACCGCTATCGGTCTGTTTGCGGCGATCCCGGCGGTTATGGCTTACAACCGTCTGAACCAGCGCGTGAATAAACTGGAACTGAACTACGACAACTTTATGGAAGAGTTCACCGCGATTCTGCACCGTCAGGCGTTTACCAGTACCGAGAGTAACAAGGGGTAAACCATGGCCAGATCGCGTGGACGAAATCGTCGCGAGCTCAAGTCCGAAATCAATATCGTTCCACTGCTGGACGTTCTGTTGGTACTGCTGCTGATCTTCATGGCGACAGCACCCATCATTACCCAGAGCGTGGAGGTTGATCTGCCGGATGCGACAGAATCACAGGCGGTAAGCACCAATGACGATCCTCCGGTCATCATTGAGGTTTCCGGTGTAGGGCAATACAGCGTAGTGGTAGAAAAAGATCGTATGGATCAACTGCCACCTGAGCAGGTTATTGCTGAAGCGCAGCGACGCCTGGAGTCAAATCCGAAAACGGTCTTCTTAATCGGTGGCGCGAAAGACGTACCATACGATGAAATTATTAAAGCGCTGAACTTGCTACATAGCGCGGGCGTTAAGTCAGTTGGCTTAATGACTCAGCCTATTTGATCATCTGCGTAGTTTTTGGGAACCGATAGTGTCAAAGGCAACCGAACAGAACGACAAGCTTAAGCGAGCGATAATCGTCTCCGCAGTGCTGCACGTTATTCTTTTTGCAGTGCTGATCTGGAGTTCGTTCGACGAGCACATTGATGCATCATCGGGCGGCGGTGGAGGCTCTTCCATTGACGCCGTCATGGTGGATCCCGGTGCGGTAGTGCAGAACTATAACCGCGAGCAACAGCAGAAGGCGAGTGCAAAACGGGCTGAAGAGCAGCGTGAAAAACAGGCGCAACAGCAAGCGGAAGAACTGCGTGAAAAGCAGGCCGCTGAGCAGGAGCGACTGAAGCAGCTTGAGAAAGAACGTTTGCAGGCGCAGGAAGCGGCGAAAGAGCAGGCGGAACAGCAAAAGCAAGCTGAAGAGGCCGCGAAGAAAGCTCAGGAACAGCAGAAGCAGGCGGAAGACGCGGCAGCCAAAGCCGCGGCGGACGCGAAAGCACAAGCTGATGCCCAGGCAAAATTAGCGGCGGAAGCGGCGAAGAAAGCCGCAGCCGATGCTCAGAAGAAAGCTGAAGCCGAAGCGGCGAAGAAAGCCGCTGCTGATGCTCAGAAGAAAGCTGAAGCGGAAGCGGCAAAAAAAGCTGCTGCTGATGCTCAGAAAAAAGCTGAAGCGGAAGCCGCGAAGAAAGCCGCTCAGGAAGCAGAGAAGAAAGCTGCTGCCGATGCTGCGAAGAAAGCGGCTGCTGCTGAGAAGGCTGCAGCCGAAAAAGCGGCCGCTGCTGAAAAAGCCGCAGCAGAGAAGAAAGCCGCCGCCGAGAAAGCGGCTGCTGACAAAAAAGCTGCAGCAGAAAAAGCCGCTGCCGATAAGAAAGCTGCTGCAGAGAAAGCCGCCGCCAAAAAAGCGGCCGCCGCTGAGAAAGCCGCGGATGCCGCTGGCGTTGACGATCTCCTGGGCGACCTGAGTTCTGGTAAGAATGCGCCGAAAGCGGGCGGTGGTGCGAAAGGCAGTGGTCAGCCCTCTAAAGACAGTGGTACTTCTGGTGCCAATGGTGGGGCGACGGGTGCTGATATCAGCGCTTATGTTAAGCAAATCCAGGTTGCGATTCAGAACCGCCTGTTTGATGCAAGCATCTATCAGGGCAAACAATGTGTACTGCATATCAACCTTGCGCCAGATGGTAGGTTGAAAAGCGTGACCTCTGAAGGGGGCGATCCTGCGCTTTGTCAGGCAGCATTGGCCGCTGCAAGGTCGGCGAACATTCCTAAACCGCCTAGTGAGGCTGTTTATGAACGGATAAAAGATGCCAAACTGGACTTTAAACTGTAATCGACTGTCCTTACGGAAGTATGAAAAACAGTCTATTGTCCTAACGAGTGTTTAGTAGTTTTGTCTATTTGGGTTTGTTAACATTCTGCTAAATTATCGTGGGTAAGGTTACCCGGATAAGGGAGATATGATGAAGCAGGCATTACGTGTAGCATTTGGTTTTTTAATGCTGTGGGCAGCAGTACTGCACGCAGAAGTACGTATCGAGATCACCCAGGGGGTGGATTCGGCACGCCCAATCGGTGTTGTTCCGTTCCAGTGGGCCGGTCCTGGCGCTGCGCCTGAAGATGCCGGTGGCATCGTTGCGGCTGACCTGCGTAACAGCGGTAAATTCAACCCATTAGATCGTTCTCGTCTGCCTCAGCAGCCGGGCAGCGCGCAGGAAGTACAGCCTGCCGCATGGTCTGCACTCGGTATTGATGCTGTCGTTGTTGGTCAGGTTACACCTAACCCGGACGGCTCTTACAACGTTGCATGGCAGCTGGTTGATACCGGCGGTGCACCGGGTACCGTTCTGGCACAGAACTCTTACAAGGTCACTAAACAGTACCTGCGCTACGCGGCACACGCTGCCAGCGATGCGGTATTTGAAAAACTGACCGGCATTAAAGGTGCGTTCCGTACCCGTATTGCTTATGTGGTACAGACCAATGGCGGTCAGTTCCCGTATGAGCTGCGCGTATCTGACTACGATGGTTACAATCAGTTCCTGGTGAAACGTTCTTCTCAGCCGCTGATGTCTCCAGCCTGGTCTCCGGACGGTTCTAAACTGGCTTATGTTACCTTCGAAAGCGGTCGTTCAGCGCTGGTTATCCAGACGCTGGCTAACGGTGCTGTTCGTCAGGTTGCGTCGTTCCCTCGTCACAACGGTGCGCCTTCGTTCTCTCCGGACGGTACCAAACTGGCGTTTGCGCTCTCTAAAACCGGTAGCCTGAACCTGTACGTGATGGACATTGGCTCTGGTCAAATTCGCCAGGTGACCGATGGTCGCAGCAACAACACCGAACCGTCCTGGTTCCCGGACAGCCAGAACCTGGCATTTACGTCTGACCAGGCAGGTCGTCCACAAATCTATAAAGTGAACGTCAACGGCGGTGCTCCACAGCGTATTACCTGGGAAGGTTCGCAGAACCAAAACGCAGATGTGAGCAGCGACGGTAAATTTATGGTAATGGTCAGCTCCAACGGTGGGCAGCAGCACATTGCCAAACAAGATCTGGTAGCGGGTGGCGTTCAAGTTCTGTCGTCAACGTTCCTGGATGAAACGCCAAGTCTGGCACCTAACGGCACTATGGTAATCTACAGCTCTTCTCAGGGGATGGGATCTGTGCTGAATCTGGTTTCTACAGATGGGCGTTTCAAAGCGCGTATTCCGGCAACTGATGGACAGGTAAAATCACCTGCCTGGTCGCCGTATCTGTAAATAATAATTAATTGATTACTAAAGGAATCATAGAAATGCAACTGAACAAAGTGCTGAAGGGGCTGATGATCGCTCTGCCTGTAATGGCAATCGCAGCGTGTTCTTCTAACAAGAATGCAAGCAATGACCAGAGCGGCGAAGGCATGATGGGTGCCGGTACCGGTATGGACGCGAATGGCAATGGCAACATGTCTTCTGAAGAGCAAGCGCGTCTTCAGATGCAGCAGCTGCAGCAGAACAACATCGTTTACTTCGATCTGGATAAATACGACATCCGTTCTGACTTCGCTGCGATGCTGGATGCTCACGCTAACTTCCTGCGTAGCAACCCGTCTTACAAAGTCACCGTAGAAGGTCACGCGGACGAACGTGGTACTCCAGAGTACAACATCTCCCTGGGTGAGCGTCGTGCTAACGCCGTTAAAATGTACCTGCAGGGTAAAGGCGTTTCTGCTGACCAGATCTCCATCGTTTCTTACGGTAAAGAAAAACCTGCAGTACTGGGTCACGACGAAGCGGCTTACTCCAAAAACCGTCGTGCCGTACTGGTTTACTAAGAGAATTGCATGAGCAGTAACTTCAGACATCATCTGTTGAGTCTGTCGTTACTGGTTGGAATAGCGGCCCCCTGGGCCGCTTTTGCTCAGGCACCAATCAGTAGTGTCGGCTCAGGCTCGGTAGAAGACCGGGTCACTCAACTCGAGCGTATTTCTAACGCTCACAGTCAGCTTTTAACCCAACTCCAGCAACAACTTTCCGACAACCAAAACGATATTGACTCTCTCCGTGGTCAGATTCAGGAAAGCCAGTATCAGCTTAACCAGGTTGTGGAACGTCAGAAGCAAATCTTGCTGCAGATGGATAGCCTCAGCAGCGGTGGCGCAGCTGCGCAGCCAGCAGCAGGCGATCAGAGCGGTGCGGCGACGTCAACCCCTGCTCCTGCGGCAGATGCTTCGGCCTCGACGGGAGCGCCTGTTCAGAGCGGTGACGCGAATACGGACTACAACGCGGCCATTGCCCTGGTACAGGATCAATCTCGTCAGGATGACGCTATCGCTGCGTTTCAGAACTTTGTGAAGAAATACCCTGATTCCACTTATCTGCCAAATGCAAATTATTGGCTGGGTCAGCTGAATTACAACAAGGGTAAAAAGGACGATGCGGCGTTTTATTTTGCCTCAGTGGTGAAAAATTACCCGAAATCGCCAAAAGCGCCTGATGCGATGTTTAAAGTCGGCGTCATCATGCAGGACAAAGGTGACACTGCGAAAGCGAAAGCGGTTTATCAGCAGGTGGTTGCTAAATTCCCTGGCACCGAAGGTGCGAAGCAGGCGCAAAAACGTCTGAATTCGATGGGATGATTATCGCATGACCAGAAATCGCGTTATTTCTGGTCGTGCAGCATGATTCGTAAGCAGTTAAGTGATCTTCATCGAAATTTTTGTTGCGCTGAATTCTTAAATCAGTAATATATGCCGCCGTTGCCACGGGATATCAAACAACGTGAAAACAGCGTAAAAGTGGGTCGTTAGCTCAGTTGGTAGAGCAGTTGACTTTTAATCAATTGGTCGCAGGTT
>NZ_JBDKEE010000023.1:0-67684 GCF_051130085.1 Enterobacter sp. PTB | reverse complement strand
TCTATCATCGCCGGATTGAGGGAGCGTCAACAGACGTCGTTGCCGGGGCGCTTACGGCTGTTTTGTATGGGGCGCGCTGGTTGCGTTAGGTCTTGGTGCTCTTCTGGCGGTTTCAGAGATGGCTTACACTGTGCTCAAAGTTTGTGGCGCGGTCTACCTGAGCTGGCTGGGCTTACAACTGCTGATACGTCCTCGATCATCTTTCAGTGATGGTGATGGCAACAAC
Organism: Enterobacter sp. PTB; assembly: GCF_051130085.1. NCBI lineage: Bacteria > Pseudomonadati > Pseudomonadota > Gammaproteobacteria > Enterobacterales > Enterobacteriaceae > Enterobacter > Enterobacter sp. PTB. The sequence goes on along the minus strand of NZ_JBDKEE010000023.1, from coordinate 67,458 downwards.
GTTTCTCAGGGGAACTGGTTTATCAGAGGAATGCTGGGGAATGTGCTCAATCCCAAAATGGGCATTTTTTATGTCTCTTTTTTGCCGCAGTTCGTACCTGCCGGTCACTCACCTTTAATATGGACTTTTATCCTGGTCAGCATCCACGTAGCGATTGGGACTATATGGTCAGTCACTCTCATTTTATCCACGCATTTTGCATCAGCCGTACTGAAGAAAAGTCGCGTTGTCCGGGTGATGGACAGAGCAACAGGGGGCTTATTTTTATGCTTCGCGGCTAAACTTGCTATTAGCACGAGATAGCCTTGGGCTGGCTGGCAATGTCCGCTTCTGGCACAAAGCGGACCGACATAAGAGCCGCAAGGTTTGCTACGAGCGATAAGCGACCCCATAAACTTAAAATGAGTGCGGAGTAATGCCGCTATTTCAGGCCACTCCGTCGGCTGGCTTAACTCCCCCCACTTGAGATCCAGATATCGTTTTCTGCGGTGCGCTCCTGGGACCCTATCCTCTCTCCGCATCAGGTGTCCCCTGATGGAATACCAGTTTCCATTGCCCGCTCCCGGCCCGCTCCCAACACGAAGAACGCAAAGTCGGGCGAGTGCCGTCCGCATTGAATGTCCTGTAGTGCAATATCGTGACATCCTCTCTTATTTGGATGAGCTGAAAATCGCTGCTGAGAATGGTCGGGATAACTGTTTCGGCAGAAAGTGCCTCTATTGTCTGCGAACGATCGATCAACACACCTGATCGTGTCATTTCCCTGAACTGTTCGTGAAGTATCTGTTCAAGCCATTCACGATCGTTGCGCCTGCTGCCATGAAGCGTGCGCTCCAGCGTTTTCAACTGTTCCAGAAGCATGGCATTTACCCTCATTCAAATTCGACTGTCAGTTTCATGGCCATAAATGTTTTGCGGCAACTCGTCCGCCAGCATGTGAAGTGTCGTCTTCAGCCATTTGGTTGCCCCTCTCTGGCCACTGCGTTTATGCGAGTAAATCTTTACTTCAAACGGGCTTATGGTGAACGGCAATGAAAAAATCTGAATACTGGCAGCATGTTTCAGCTTCTCAGCTGCAAAACGGGGAATGGCCATTAGCAGGTCGCTTTCCGCAACGATAAACGGGGCACTCAGCATGGATGGCGTCTTAAGCGCTATCTGCCGCGTATACCCCAACTGCTCAAGCCGTAAATCCAGTACCCCCTGCTTTTCGTTCCAGGGGGTTATCACCAGATGCCGTGCGGCAAGATAATCTTCCAGCGTCAGCTGTGTTCGGCGGGTATTGCTGATGACAACATACTCATCCTCAAACCAGTTTATCTCGTCCAGTTCATTGTGGCGGATATCGTCGGGTGTACTGAATCCCAGCGCCAGATCCACTTCTCCTGCCAACAGTTCGTTCAGCGCCGGGCTGTGTGGCAAATAGCGTAAATCAAAGCGCAAGCCAGGCGCTTCCTGCTGCAGTCTCTGCATCAACGTCGGGAAAATGCACAACGCGGTAAAGTCCGTGATCGCAATCTGGATCCGCTCCGTGCTTTCGCAAGCCACGAACGCTGGTTGTACACTCAGCTCCTGATTGAGAAATTTCAGTGCTGATGCAATAGAGGGCGCGAGTTGGGTGGCATACACGCTTGGGCACATCCGGTGGCCTTCCCGGTAAAATAGCGGGTCATTGAGCGCAATACGCAGTCGGGACAGCGCGTGGCTCAACGCAGAGGTGCTCATCGCCAGTTCATCCGCGGCGAGGCGAACGGAACAGTGCCGATAAATGGCGTCAAAAATGAGCAACAGGTTTAAATCAAGACGTCGTAGCGCTGGATGCATAATATTCATCATGGGGTGATTTCATTGCACTTAATTCTTCTGACAATACCCCCTATGCTTAACGCCATCAATAACGATGCCTTGCAAAAAAGACAGGAAAACATATGAGTATCAGCCTTCGCCAGGCCCGCCCGGAAGATGCCTCCGCTATTTACGATATGATTTATGAGCTGGCGGTTTACGAAAAAGCCCCGCAAGAAGTGGTCACCACACCGGATGAGATTCGCGAAACACTCTTTGGCGACGGCAGCCATACCGAAGCATTAATCTGCGAGATTGAAGGGAAAATCGCCGGATACGCCGTGTTCTTCACCAGCTACTCCACATGGCTTGGACGTAACGGTATTTATATGGAAGATTTGTATATTTCCCCCGATTATCGCGGCAAGGGCGCGGGAAAAGCGATGCTGAAGAAAATTGCGCAATATGCCGTGGAACGGCGCTGCGGACGCCTTGAATGGAGCGTACTGGACTGGAACCAGCCCGCAATTGATTTTTACCTCAGCATTGGCGCATTACCTCAAAACGAATGGGTACGGTATCGCCTGGAGGGTAACGCGCTGTTGAACTTTGCCGAATAACGCGACCGTGATGCGGCAAATTGCAGATGCATGCTGCTTCTGTTGAGGGGCAGTCATGTTCGCGTTGAGGGGAGTATCAGGAACACATTGATCAGGCTTCGGGCCTGTTCAGCCGCGGCGCGTTCGTCGGTGGAGTATTTCTTCAACATAATGGTCAATGGCAATATTGTGCTCACGGCTCACGCGCGAAATGAATATGTGCAAAAGTGCCAGCGATGCATGGAGTGTGACTGCGACCAGATTGTCGAAGTCTTTCTGAGTGAAACGGTCATTCCCCTTCAGTGTCGAATGCTGGAGCAAGGTGTGGGTCGTGATCTCGAGGACGGCTCGCCTGTAATCACTCGACAGCAGGACATCCAGATCGGTCTGGCGAAGATCAAACGTGAAGTTAAAACTGACAAATCCGGAATCGACCGGCAAAGAGTAGGTCAGTCTGTCACCCTGTTGCTCAACGTACGGTTCATACCCCTCCCCCCTCAGCCGTTGCGCCTGCATATCGCCCTCTCTTCTCTTCCAGGCGCCAGGCACACGTGTTGACCAGGGAGCGTCACCGCAGGATTAAACAAGTGTTTCACCCGCTTTGATTGATTGACTGATAAAGGGCGCGGGCTTTCCAAAGAGATATCCTTGTGCCAAATCACACCCTAAACGTTGAAGGCATAACAGTTGATCATTGGTTTCAACGCCTTCAGCAATAATTACCATATCAAGGCATTTCGCCATGCCGACCATTAATTTTGCGATGGTCTGAGTTTCTTCATCCGTGGATATTGTTCGCACAAACGATTTATCGATTTTTATTTTATCAAAGCCTAACTGAATCAATCTTGAAAGGGAGGAATAGCCCGTACCAAAATCATCAATAGAGATTTTTATGCCCAGCACTCTGAGCGCCATAAGGATTTCGATGGGGGTTTCACTGTCGGTAAACAGCGAAGATTCCGTCACTTCCAGTTCGAGTCGGGTCGCGGGCAACCCCGTTTCGGCCAGTACTGCGCGTACTGTATCGACAAAATTCATACTGCTTAACTGCACCGGCGACACGTTGACAGAGATCCTTGCCGGCACCTTCCATGTCGTCGCTTCCTTGCAGGCGATTTCAAGCGCGGCTTTGCCTATCTCATGGATGAATCCCGTTTTCTCTGCTACCGAAATAAAATCATCCGGCGCAATGATGCCCTTAACGGGATGATTCCAGCGCAGAAGGGCTTCATAGCCATATATTTCAGTGGTGTACGAATCAACAATCGGCTGATAGTAAACGACCAACTCTTTATTTGCGACTGCCACTGATAAATCACGCTCCAGGGTTCTGCTTTCCTCGAGCTTTTGCAGCATGATGCGGCGAAACACTTTGATCATGTTTAAGCCTGCACGTTTAGCTTCATACAGAGCCAGATCGGCAAACTTATAAAGGTAATCTGAACGTCGTTCTAATTCTGAAACAACAATACCGACGCAGGTACCAATGGTGACGTTAGAGTTACCTATTATGTAAGGCTTTTTAATGCACTCACAGATTTCCATTGCCAGATTAACGGCACTTTCTTCTGTCAGCTCATGCGACAATAATGCAAACTCGTCGCCCCCGAGGCGATAGAATGTATTTGTTTCGTTGCTCATGGAGGATAACCGGTGCGCAACCTCACGCAATAACAGATCGCCGGCATCGTGACCAAAGCTGTCATTGACTTCTTTAAAGCGATCGAGATCAAACAACATGACCGTGACAGGCCTGTGTATGCGGCTCGCTATCGAGATGTTATTAATAAGATCATCCCAGAAATAAAGCCTGTTTTTAAGCCCCGTCAACGAGTCATGGTAAACGTCATACGCCAGTTTTTTATTCTGTTGCTGGAGTATTTCCTTCGATTTTTGGAGTTCATTTGCCAGGCTGGTAACCTGTCGGTGAGTTTTAAGTATCTTCCTGTTCTGGCAGACGTTTAAAACACCCAATATCGCACTTAAAATAATCAGCAGAACCGAAAGGCCTGAGTAGATACGATACAGCTTTTGTATATTCTGGTTTGTCTCGTTGATGGAGTTAACATCATTGGAGAGTGCACTGGATGAAAACTGGCTAAGGGAGGAATCAAGCGCATACATTTTCTCAAGATAATCAGCAAGTTGAGCGCGACTCATCCCTTCCAGATGATGATCAAGGTAATCAAGCGTTTCATGCAGGTTTTTTGCCAGTGCATTATGGCTTTTATTCGACTTTACATATTTCCCTAAATCGCCTTCTTTCAGTAACTCACGCTGGCTAAGCATGATCTCCAGCCGCATGCGGAGATCGTCCATGGTGATATCAGGATTATTGTCAGAATAACGGCTGATCCACGACTCCAGCCTGTAGTATTCTGAAACCATCTGAGAGACAGACCAGGAGTCCTTATAATGGTTGAGTTTTTGCAGATCCTCCTGCCGCTCATGCAAAAGAAATGAAATATACCCGGTTGTAATGAATAGGAAAAATATAATGCCTACCAGGATCCTGTTCATGCATTTCTCCAGATTATTACTCTACGACCATTTTGCTAATCTGCCATGCTGATCTCGAGTAATAGACCTGGTTATCCAACTCTTTGTTACTTTCATAAGGATAGACAATAAACAGAGGGCCCTTGTCGCGAACGCGCATATATTGGCCGTTCATTTTTATTGCAAGGATCACGTTATATTTTGTAAAGTCTTCAATGGGAATTTCAGTCGTATAATCATTGAGCGCGGTTACACTCAGAACAGTGCCTTTGGCGCCGACCAGTTCCATGAGTTTTTTCATGGGAATACCCTCAAAGCTTGTCTGGTCATTATACCATGGGTTACGGGTACGCATGGTAACGAGGCCGATTTTTTCCAGGCCAGCGATATCAAAGACTGCAGCGCCATTTTGATTACTGTTCTCGATTTTCCCGGAGATGGTTAACACGGGTTTCCCTTCAAGCTTAGGGAGTTCCTTCCCCCAGGAACAGGTCGAAATAATCAAGAAAAGTAGGGTGATTGCCATTCTCATGCGCGATGACTCCAATAAGGAAATAGGTATGTCTTGTCGTCTATTCTGACACAAATTGTTACCAGCCAACCAGATAAGACTCCAGGACGAAACGGTCCCGTTATACTCTCGTTTAACGGTCCATGACAGCCATCCCGACGTTGTTGCTTGCCGTATCGTCATTAACAAAGATTAGCCTTCAGACGTGTCCCTGTCTCCCTTTTACACCATGATAATATGAGACAGAGCAGGTTATTAAAATTGGACGAAGGCGGAATTTGAAAAAATTGTCGTTTCTAATCCCCCGTTGCGTCTTAAACGGTCAGAATTTGTGCGGAGTGGTCAATTATTGGTACGGAATACCCTCAGGAGAGGTGCACATTGCGCCCTTATAAGCAGGTTAAAAGAGCAATGTCGTGCTATCGAGCGATCAATCCGACACAAGAATATTGTCGATCACCGGCTGGACGATTTGCTGAAATACTTTCGCGTCGTTAAACGCGCGTGCGGCTAACATGGCACCATGTACCGTTGCCATTAACTGCCCCGCCTCGCTGGCGTGGGTTGACCGGACAGTAAAGCATTTTTCCCATTCTCCTCTCTCGAGCAACTCCGTCAGCCAGCCAGAGAGATCGGCGAAATGTCCCGTCACTTCCGAAGCGACTTCGGGCGGCAACGTCGGCAGTTCGGCGGCAAGCATCGCGCAGATACAAAATGGCGCGGAACCGTCCTGGATGCATTTGGCCCAATAATCGGCATAGGCCTGAAGTTCGGCAACCGGATTATTTAGCTGACGGCTTAATGCCTGCATTCCGGCGCGGGCCTCCTGGCGATACTCGCTCACGACGACCCTTACCAGCTCCGCCTTGCTTGAAAAATGGTGGTGAATACTCGCCTTGCGAATATTCACCTTTTCAGAAAGGTCGGCAAAACTGAAGCTTCGGTAGCCACCGGTGGTAAGCAATTGTCGGGTGAAAAATATAATGTCGTTTGCTTTCTGTGAACGTTCGGTGGACATAGCCGTAACCCATTGTCAGTATACAGATCAATAAGATATCAGAGAGCAGAGCGAAAACCTACCGACAGGCCGCCTTTACTGCCGCCGTCTGCCGGTCCCCGCCATACTGTCAAAGACGCCATCTCGCAGCACTAACGCATGAAAAAGCGCGGCCGCCAAATGCAGCATCACGGTAGCAAATAGCATCAACGCAACCAGAGAGTGCAGAGGCCGCAGAATGGCAAACCAGTCGTTATTCACCGGAACAATGGGTGGCAAAACAACCCCGCCCCCGAGGGTGATGGGGTACCCCGCCGCTGACTGCATTGCCCAGCCAATCAGGGGCTGAAGGAACATCATGAGGTATAACGCCCAGTGTGAGAGATGCGCTATCAGGCGCTGCCAGGCCGGTATGGAAGCCGGTAGCGAAGGGACGGAGGTATAAAACCTCAGCCATAGCCTGACCACCACCAGAACCAGAATCATCAGCCCCAGCGGTTTGTGGATCGCCACCAGCAGGGCATGTTTCGACGAAATAGTTGAAACCATCGCAATGCCGATAAACAGCATTGCCACGATAGCCGCTGCCATGAACCAGTGCAGAATGCGCAACGCCGGATGGAAATAAGCAACCTGTTTCATAAGCCAGCTCCTGACTGTCGGGACTGTTCACGGGTACGCGCATTGTAGGATTTGGCATAGGCCGCCGAGCGCGCATTCAGTAAAGGATCGTCCGAAGGTGCAATGCCATCGGGCAAAATCAGCGGATCGTAGTTGATGTCATTGCACGGACCGTTTTGCTGCGGTGTTGCACGCGTCAGCACGAGGATGCCGGCATTGATGGTTTGCCGATCTTCAGGCCAGACCTGGCTTGCATCGTTGCCCGGATCGCCCGGTTTAGCGACGGTAATCATCAGATCCCATTTCAGCGGCCCTTGCTTCAGGCGCTCTTCAAGATCGTGCTGCAGAAAATCTTTATCATTTTTATCCGCCTCGCTCATCGGCTGAGAGCCAATATGCGGCACCATACTCCAGCGGACCAGATGCTCTTTACCCGCTTTATCTATAAAGCGAAATGCATTCAGGCTATTAAAGCGATCGCTTGCCCAACTGGATGAAGGTACATACTGCTTTGCCCAGGCGAGGTAGGGTTGCATCTGAGGATGCGCGATCACAAACGCCTTAAGCTTATCGGGGTTGGGTTTACCGGTTGCCGGATCGGGCAGAGTCAGGTTTTGCAGCGCATAGAAGTCTTCAACGGTAGAGACCGGAAAGCGTGGCATCGCGTTCATGCCTGTTCGCCACTGCTCGCCGTTGCTCTGCCTGAATTGCAGCGCCATGCTGCGCACGGGAACGGCATAATCCGGCGCTTTTGGGTTACCCCCTGCGATGGCGAAACGGCCCGTAACCGGCGTTTCGCCAGGGGCAAATAGCGCTGCTCGCGATAACGAACTGACCTGGCCATTAGAGATAAAATCCCCCACTACGCACACGCCCTTCGCGTGATTGCGGCGAAAACCGGGATGTTCTCCACCCGATTTCTGCAATACCGAAACCAGTTTGTCAGACGTCAGACGATTGGGCGTCAGCCAGCCGCCTGACCAGAGAAACAGCGCTATCAAGACAAGGGGAATAATCGCGACCAGGCACAGGCGGACTATTTTTTGGCCGGTGGAAAGTGAAGTGTTCGTCATATTTTTGCTCACACAGTGAATACACAATCAAATACGCGAGAACGTATTCCTGAAAACATTAAGCACGTCTTTCGCTGCTGGCGTGATAACTCGCCCATTAAGACGCGCCACAGGATGAATGAAGCAGGATTTTTTTAACTGTAGCCCAGAGCCGCTCTTTATCTCTGTCACGTACTTTTTCATGCTGAATTTCTCGCATGAATGCCGCTTTATCAGCTCCGGAAAAGCCGCCCTCCGTTTTTAATTTCCGGGCGATACTGCGAAGCGTTGATTCATCGGCATGGGCAATTTTTGCTCTCACCGCAGAGAGCGGCATCGGTGTCCTCGGTGTGTCTTCTTCCATGAGCCAGTCGGCACAATGGAAATGCTGGATAGCCTTCGCAATGTTCATCTGCAGTTGAATGAAAGACCTGACGCTCTCTCTTTCCAGCCCTGACGCGTGGGCGACAGCAAAGGCTCTTTCAAGCACGTCCCGTTCCTGTTCAGGGTCGGCAATTGCCTGACCCTGCTGCGCCTTATACGCCGCAACCTCTTTCATCAGGCAAAAACGCAGGTTGATACTCATGCCAGGGCCGGAAAAAACCTCGGTCGCTGTCGTTGTTTCCGCAATGCCATCTCCCTGAATGGATGGCCCTGCCGCTAACTCATGCTTTTTCTCCATTACCGATCTCACTTATCGCATAGGTAAAAAAATAACGTTCTCAGGCCCGGATCCGGTTGGCTGGAAAGCGAGCGAAAACCAACCTACCAGTTGGTAGGTTTAGTGTCAATTTCATCACTCATTTTTTACTCAATGCTGGATGCCATGTTTGTTCGGAATGGTTTTCAAAAGAATTCGGGGTAAGACAGGCTGCCGAAACGGCGAGCGAGGGGGAACGAAGAAAGATGAACAGAACTCAGAAAAAACATGCGGGCAGGAATACTGCATCCTGCCCGCATACCGGCCATACGGTCATTCCACTCCCCCAGCAAAAAAAATCGTATGGCGAGTTATCTTAGGCGTGAACCATATCTGCACAATACTGAATGCCAATACCGAACGCTCCGCCATGTTTCTGGCTGATCGAAGTGGTCAGTTCGTAGGTTTCATGACGTGCCCAGTCACGTTGCAGTTCAAGCAGGTAAGTCAGGGCAGTAATCGGCTTTGCGCCAGCCTGAATCATGCGTTGCACAGCGCGTTCATGAGCTTCTGCACTCATGTCACCGCTGGCGTCTGTGACGATATAGACGTCAAAACCTTGCTCAATGGCAGACTGAACCGGACCATTCAGACAGACCGAGGTCCACAGACCTGCAAACACCAGGCGGTCGCGCTCCAGTTTGTTGACGGCATCAACAAAATTACCATCTTCCCATGCGTTGGAGGTGGATCGGTTAACATACGACGCGTCATCCGGGAAAACCGCTGAAACTTCAGGAAATACCGGGCCCGCAAAATCATGGCGTGAAATCGTCGAAACAAGGGTCGGAATATTAAACCCCTTACCTGTTTCCGCGAGGACTGCGGTATTTTGTCTCAGCAGGCCGATATCAATATTTTTCACATTGAACGCCATCTGGCTCTGGTGATCCAGCAGGATCAGCGCATGGTTTTCCGGGCTTAACAGATTTCTGGCCGCTGCAGGTGTTGCTACAATCGTCATAATAATTTCCGCGATGTTTGTTTAAATTTATCAGTGTATTAAGGACCTGATTCGTGAACTCGGGAAAACTATACAAAACGAAATATTCTTTTGTCCGTTCATTTTTGCAAAGGGCTTATTGCAAAAATGAACGCTGTGAAATATTAATGAATTTTATATGAAAAAAGGAATTAACATGTTTGTCCGAATATTCTCTTTCTGTTCTCTGCTAAATAGTGGGAACAGTGATTCATAAATTCCCTTATTTTTGCTGATTTCCTCACATCAGGATGCGCGAGCAGCCAAATGTCTTCACCCAGTCCCTCCACGATGGGGCTAATCTGAGCCAGTTTATCTATCTGATTGCCATGCATGCAGGGTAACAAACCGATCCCAATCCCGCTTGAGATAGCCGACGCAACACTGAGAACGGAGTCGCCGCGAAAGGTGATATTTTTCTCGGGAATATTTTTTTCAATCCACAGAAAGGCGTTTAACTTAGACATTGCGTAATGGAAGGAGACCCAGCGATGCTCCGTGAGCGCCATAGCATTGACTTGCTTTTTTTCCCATTGTTCACGTAAACCATACACTGCCCAGAACGCCGATCCCACCTTACGGCCGGAAAGATGCTCCGGAATGTCTCTGGTGGCTCGAAACGCGATATCCGCCCCGCCATCGAACAAATTGACGGATTCATTTCCTGTCGAGACCTGAAAGGTAATGTGGGGATTTACCCGGCTAAATGACGCGATCAGCGGGTTAAGGTAATCCTGCAAAAGGGCATCCGACGTGGTGACCCTTATCTCCCCCGAAAAACCGCATTCATCCTCTTCAATGTTCTGTAGAACATAGTGGATATCCTCTTCAATGCGGTGTCCCAGGGCGATCAGCGCGGTTCCGGCTTTTGTCGGAACGTAGTGGGTGCGGCGACGCAGAAAGAGGGCTAATGCCAGCGACGTCTCAATGGCCCCCAACCGACGAAACAAGGTGGAATGATTGATGCCCAGAGCATCTGCGGCGCGTGACAGATTACCGTGCTCACCTATAGCCATAACGGTTTTCAAATCATCCCAGGAAAAGTTCTGGGAGGTCATTTTCTTCATACTCTTTAAATCCAAATATCTTATCGGCAGGCCAGCTGTAAAAATTGCTGGCGGATGCGCTCGGCAATGGCATTGACCACCGCCGCACTCTCATCAGTCGGATCAATATCAACCCGGAAGGGACGTTTCCCGCAGGTGTATTGACGATATTGACTATTGCCTGCGCGGCATGACCGTGCAGGCCTCATCGCTCATTTACCCCGAAAGCGTATGCATCCGCCTGTCGGGGGGATTAGGCGAAGCCACCGTTTACACGAATAACCTGCGAGTTGATCCAGCTCCCGTCCGGACCGGCGATCATCGCTACTGCGCTGGCGATCTCTTCTGGGGTACCGATGCGCTCGAGCGGGGCCAGTTTTGCAACGGCCGCAACCTGCTCTTCGCTCTTACCGTTAAAGAAGAGCTCAGTCCCGGTGGGGCCCGGAGCAACGGCATTAACGGTGATATTTCTGCCCCGCAGTTCGTTTGCCAGCACGTGTACAAGCCCTTCCACGCCTGCTTTTGAGGCGATATAGGGACCATAAGCCGGGAAGGATTTGGCGATCACGCTCGTCGAAAGGGCAATGATTCTGCCGCCTTCACTCACGGTTTCAGCAGCATTTGCCAGCACCAGAAATGCGCCACGCAGGTTGGTATGAATGACACGATCAAAATCGTGAAGACCGGCAGGGGTAATCTTCGCCATTGGCATGATCCCCGCGCTGTGCACCACCACATCCAGTCTGCCGGTAACCGCTTTCGCTTGCTGGAACAAGTGGCTGACATCCGCTTCGCTGGCAACATCAGCCTGAATCGCCGTCGCACGGCCACCTCTAGCAACGATGCTCTGCACGGTTTGCTCAGCCGCCTCGGCATTACCTGCGTAATTCACGATAGTGGTAAAACCGTCCCGCGCGAGACGCTCAGCAATGGCGCGGCCGATACCACGGGAACCGCCCGTAACAAGGGCGGTTTTATTGACTTTGTCCATCGTTCTCTCCGGTTTCAGTGAAAGGGGTCTGAATGGAGATATTAATGTTTTAGCGGGAGAGATAAATGGGTGATATTTGATAACATAATTCCATTATCGTTAATAATCGCCTTCAGGATCCGTGATGGATAAATTTGATACCATGCTGCTCTTCACCCGCATTGTAGAGCTTCAAAGCTTCAGTCAGGCCGCGGACCAGCTAGGGATCCCCAGAGCGACGGCCAGCAATGCAATAAAAAGCCTGGAGAAAAACCTGGAGTGTCGTCTGCTGGAGCGGACGACCAGACACGTGCGGGCCTCGCTGGATGGCGAGGCATTTTATGAACGCTGCGTGCATATTCTTTCTGAACTGGACGATGCGGAGTCTTCCCTGCGTCATTCCGGCGTAAGGCCACAGGGGATTTTGCGCGTGAATCTTCACGGGGCCCATGCGACCCGCATTGTACTGCCCCGTATTGACGAGTTTCACGCCCGCTATCCCGCCATCAGGCTGGTTATCAGCAGTGGGGATCGTCTGGTCGATCTGATTCGGGAAGGCGTTGACTGCGCCGTACGCGCGGGCAAGCTCTTTGATTCATCATTAATTGCCCGGCCTTTAGCCCAGATGCCTCAGGTTATCTGCGCCAGTCCGGACTATCTTCGTAAGCACGGCCGACCGATGACCCCTGACGATCTGCTTTCTCACCAGAGCGTCAATTTCTTTTCCACCAGCCGGGGTAAGAATTACCCTCTGGAACTCATTGTTAACGGTAAAGAGAAAAGCTATCCGACCAAAGGCTGGATGACTGTGAATGACGCAGAAAATTACGTTATTTGCGCGTTGCGTGGATGTGGGCTGGTTCAGCTTCCACGTTATCATGTGGACGATGCCCTTCGGGATGGCCTGCTACAGGAAGTGTTAAGCGACTGGAAAAGCCCGGCCATGCAACTTTCGGCTATCTATCCACAGCACCGACAGCTGTCTCCCCGTGTCCGGATTTTTGTAGACTGGCTGGTTTCTCTCTACCGGGAACGCTTTGAGGTGAACGCTTAATGGCTGCGTAAACCGTCGCTCACGTTGACGGCGCCGCGGGATCGGCAAGCATCGCATCGGCGATATCCAGCATAACCCGCAGGCGATCCATATGCCGGAGGTCAGAGTGATACCCTACCCATATATCTTTGGACGGCGGTGGCTCCGGCATGCTGATAGCCGCTAAGCCGGTGATGGCATCACCAAGCGGGCGCGGTAACACGGCGATGCCCATTCCACGCTGGCACATCTGTGCCTGTACGGCCCGGCTGGTACTGGTGAACACACGTCGTGACTGGGGGAACCTGTCGAGCAGCCAGGCGACGTCAGAGAAGTGGGATTGTGCCGTGTTCATCAGAATAAGCCCCACTGCGGCCGGATCGTGTCGGGCGATATCGGCGATTTCCGGCGTTCCATATAGCGCATAGGGGATGCGCATCAGGCGGCGCTGGACAATATCCGGTTCGGTAAAGGGAACGATGCGAAACGCAATGTCGGCATCACGCCGCGACAGGTTAAGTAAGCGGTAGCTTGCGATAAGCTCCGGCACAATCGCCGGATGGCGGCGCGTCAGTTCCTCCAGGACCGGTGCGAGAACATAGTTGGCAAACCACTCTGCTGAAGAGATCCGCAATATCCCTTCAAGACGTTCGTGATTACCGGCGAGACGCCGCTCCATCGCCAGCGCGGAGTTTTCCATCGCTTCTGCCAGCTTCAGCACCCTGTCGCCGGCGTCGGTCAGAACCAGACCATCCTGTGTCCGGCGAAATAGCGCTTGCTGCGCCTCTTCCTCAAGCGCCTTTATCCGGCGACCAATCGTCGGATGGCTCACACCCAGGCTTCGTGCCGCCTCGCCGAAAGAGCCCTTACGCATAACTGCAAGAAATACCCGGACGTCGCCCCATTCCATGCCAGTGTCTCACCGTACAAAAATGAACATTGAATATACAAAAGTGGCAGTTCCAAAACAACTTTGTCGATATCACTATAGCGTCCTCACCCCCCAGTCAGGAAATGAATGACATGTACAAATTAAAAGACAAAGTGGCGATTGTAACCGGTGGTTCCAAAGGCATCGGAGCCGGGATTGCCCGTCAACTGGCGGCTGACGGCGCGAAGGTCATTGTCAATTACGCGTCAGGCAAAAGTAGTGCTGATAACGTCGTTGCCGATATACAGGCTGCCGGCGGGCAGGCGGTAGCGGTCGCGGCGGATGTCACCCGCCAGGCTGAGGTTGAGGCGCTGGTTAACGCGGCCATCGACATTTTCGGGCGGCCGGACATTGTGGTGAACAACGCCGGCATTTATGAGTTCGCCCGCATTGAAGAGAGCACAGAGGCACTCTACCGCAGACAATTCGACATCAATGTTCTGGGCCCGCTGTTAATGTCCGGCGCTGCTGCGCCGCATCTGAATAAAGGCAGTAGCATCATTAACATCAGTTCGTTCGTCACCCGCGTCTTTATCGCCGAGAGTGCCATCTACAGCGGCACCAAAGGGGCGATCGATGCTATTACCGGGGTACTGTCACGAGAACTCGGCCCCCGGGGAATTCGCGTCAACGCGGTCAACCCTGGCCTTATCGAAACGGAAGGCAGTCATAGTGCAGGCGCGATGAACTCGGACTTCCAGACATGGAATGAAAAACAGACCCCACTCGGCCGCATCGGTCAGGTGCAGGATGTTGCGCCGATCGTCTCATTTCTCGCATCAGACGATGCGGGATGGATCACCGGTGAGGTGATTCTTGCCTCTGGTGGCATGCGCTAACGCCCTGCCTCTCAATCTCTGCACATAACCGTTACCTGTGGAGTGTTCCATGTCGCCCCCTATCCTCCCGCAAGCCGAGCCGCGTCGCTGGGCAATGTTTGTCATCCTGCTGGTTGGCGCATTTTTGCCCCCACTCGATTTTTTTATCGTCAATGTTGCGCTGCCTGCTATTCAGGACGAGCTGAGCGCCTCTTCCTCTGCTGAACAGCTGGTCATTTCGTCCTATGCAGCCGTGTATGCCGTAACCTTAATTACCGGCGGCCGTCTGGGTGATATTTATGGTCGTGGGAAGATGTTTTTTATAGGGCTTATCGGTTTTGCGGCGGCATCGCTGCTGTGCGGTTTAGCCTGGTCACCATGGGTACTAATTAGCGGACGCGTGTTACAGGGTGCTACGGCCGCGATTATGGCGCCTCAGGCACTGGCTTCCGTACAGGCCATTTTTCCGGAAGCGGAAAAACCGTTCGCGTTGAGTATCTATGGCGCTGTATTTGGCCTGGCCTCGGTTATCGGGCAGGTAGTGGGCGGTATCCTGATCTCAGCGGATCTGTTTCACCTGGGATGGCGGGCTATTTTTCTCGTTAACTTGCCGGTGGCGCTGCTGGTCATTCTCTTCGGATTGCCACTGGTGAAAGAGACGCGTGCGCCATCCGCACAACGACTGGACCCGGTCGGCATGTTACTGGCGACCGCCACGTTGAGTGCGCTGATTGTGCCGTTAATTGAAGGCCGTGAAGCGGGATGGCCCTGGTGGACATGGCTGTCATTTCTGGCTGTCCCGCTGCTGGCGTCGCTGTTATGGCGTTATGAGCGTCGCCTTAGCCAGAACGGCGGTTCGCCTCTGCTTGATCCGGCCGTGTTACGCGCACCGGGGCTGGGCCAGGGGCTGGCGATCGTTTTGCTGTTTTATTCTATCGGGGCCTTCTTTCTTTTGTTCTCCGTTTATCTACAAGAGGCGTTGCAGTTAAACGCCCTGACTGCGGGCCTGCTTTTTCTGCCTTTTGGCGTGGGTTTTCTGATCGGTCCGTTGCTAACACCTTATCTGAGGCGTTTTGTCGGCAATTACCTGAGCGCAATCGGGATGGGATGCGAGACGTTGGGGTTAGCAGGCCTGGCAGGGTTGATTGCCCATACTATGACGGGTAGCGCACCGTCCATGCTGCCACTCGCCGTATTGCTTTTTATCACCGGCCTCGGCCAGGGACTGGCGATGCCGACGCTGGTCCGGATGGTGACAGGCCGCGTTGCACCGGCGTTTTCAGGCATGATTGCCGGGGTAACCAGCTCGACACTCCAAATCAGCACTGCACTGAGCGTCGCCGTCATCGGTGGCATTTTTTACAGCATGCTGGACACCGGCAGAAGCGGTGCAAATATTACGCATGCCTTTATCGTCGCCCTTCTGGCGATGGCGATATGCCTGGCCACGGGTGCCGCGCTAAGCATCCGACTTATCCGGCAGGCCTCCGGTTTATTTTCTGCTGCGAGCGGCGCGTCTATCAAGTAACGTAACAAACAATCAACTGGCTGAGGCGTGAACAACCTTGCCCATGTTCCTCCCCAGCGTGCCGTTTACCCGTAGCAGGTACTCCTGCATCAACCTGAGAAAAAATCATGAAAAAATCGATAGTCCCTGAAGAATTCCAACACTATTTCGATGACTGGCACTTCTCCCCCGTTATCGAAGCAGATGGCACGGTGTATCTCTCTGGTGTTACCGCGGCACGGAAGGACAAACCGATAAGTCAGCATCCGGAAGAACAATTCCATGATGCGTTTTATAAGCTTGGTGTTTATTTGAAAGCCGCAGGCTTAGGGTATGAAAATATTCTTGAGATGACCACTTTTCATATTGATCTAAAAAAACATATAGACGTTTTTTCTAAAGTGAAAGATGAATATGTAAAGGCACCCTACCCGGCGTGGACTGCCATAGGCGTATCAGCGTTCATTCCAGAAAATGCGCTGGTGGAAATGCGGATTGTGGCTAAAAAATAGTGCCACCGTGTGTCCCCAAACCACCCCAGGCACGAACCGGATCGACTTAAGCGCCGCAAGGTCTGCTACGAACAAACGGCAGACCTCGACGAGACGACAATGTCTTCATCAACTGCAATAGGCTATGTTTACAGATTCAGAAACCCTGGCAATGGCACTGCGGCCAGAAAATGGGACTTGCCGATGAATGCAGAGAACCTTCCTGTGGTACTTATCCCGGGATTTATGCTTGATGAAACACTGTGGGACGATTTTATCACCGCATTTCCCGAGCGCAGGCTCTTTATACCTGCGAGCCTGGGCCAGGGAACCACAATCCAGGATATTGCCGCTAATATAGTCCAGAAACTACCGGAGCGTTTTGTGCTGGCCGGCTTTTCGCTAGGTGGTTATGTTGCCAGAGCTATTTATGAGGCTTTTCCGGAACGGACAGCGGCGATGATCCTCATTGCCACGTCTCTCCGAGAGGATTCGGCAGAACAGATAAATACCCGTGTTGCTGCAGCGAATATCAATTCCTCCAGAGACTTTAGTGGGCTGAGCACAACGGCCATTAGAAAATCACTTCATGCTGATCTCGCCAGTAATACGGCCATCATTGAGAAAATCCGTAATATGGGAAAAAGGCTGGGAGCCGATGTATTCAGAGTCCAGTCAGGGCTAAACCGCGAGCGAATAACGTTAAAAACCATTTCATGCCCGACCTATGTTATTGCAGCGAAACATGATCGGCTGCGTTCAACAGAAGAGGCAGAAGAACTCGCCAGGCTAACCGGAACCTGTGTAGATTATGTCGACGGTTGTGGACATCTTATTCCTCTGGAAAAACCGGATGAATTGGCCCAGCGTGTGTCCAGATGGCTCGATAAAACAGGCCTTTAAAATAACGTTGATGCAAACAGAGTCCCCCTATTCTCTGCGAATCAAACGCCAGGACGTTTTTCTTAGATGTCTGCTTCTGGCCTCTGCTACGCATTTTCGGCTATCGGAGTTGGGAAATCGACAGTGACCAGGAGCCCGCCTTCTGCAGACGTACACAGGCCTACGCTGCTGTTGTGTTGCTGCGCAACCGCGTTGACGATGGCTAGCCCCAGTCCACTCCCGCTTTGCATCTGGTTGGGGTCGCGAAAAAAACGGTCGAACACTCGCTCCCTCAATTCAGGCCGAATACCGGGCCCGGCATCTGAGACACGAAGCTGCGTGGATTTATCCCGCGATCGTAGCTCTACTTCAACCCGTCCGCCCTCAGGGCTGTACTTGACTGCGTTCTCAATCAAATTGTCAATCAGCGACATCAGGCGCTCCCTGATGCCTGTGATCCAGACTTCATCATCAGAGACGAATTCAAGCTCTATCCTGCGCTCCGTAGCCAGCGGTTCCAGTGCAGCCATTCGCTCCTGAATGAGCGTCGTCAGCGGCACTGGCTGCATAACGGTATCAATACGTGCTTCACTGTGCATCATCAGCAACAATTGATTGACGAGTCGGGCAGCCCGGCTGTTGCTGCGAATAATCCCCGCCAGTAATTCCTGTTGAGTTTCATTGCTTACATACGACTGCAGCGCCTCCACGTTGATTCGCATTGCAGCCAGAGGAGTACGCAGCTCGTGAGCGGCATCAGCAATGAAAATCCGTTCCCTTTCCGCGCTTTCGCGCACCCTGGCAAGAAACACGTTTATCGCGTCCACCATTTGACGAAGCTCCCTGTGTTTTGGCATGGCTTTTAATGGAGAGAGATCGTCTGGCGTTCGCAAGGATATTTCATTTACGACCTTGCTCCAGGGCCGCATTGCAATGCGAATTGACAGCCACGCGGGAAATAAAAGAAAAGGAATGCATACCAGTAGCGGCAATATGTAATAGCCACGCGAGTTCAGGTAGATAAAGAAGTTCCATCCTCCGGCAGGCGTCACAAGTGTCACCTCCACATCGGAGTTCCCGGATTTTAGCGTACGGCTGGTCCAGGTGCGCCCCTCACTCTCAATGCGCTGTAATTCCCCCAGTTGGGTGTTTACGACTCCTGTTGGTGCGCCATCAGATGAATAAATTATCTCGTTATGTTTGCGAATAATGAGGCTGATTGACAGTTCGGGATCTTCACCTCCGCCATATCCTTCCCGCAACGCCTTACTGAACGTGTTCAGCACATCGGTGCGTTCCTGCGGGCGATCGTCCATACTGTCCACCAGCGTAAAAAGGGTTTCGTAGGTCTTACTGCCCGTTAATATCGGGGGGCTACGCAAGTCCTCCCACAAAACAAAAGTCAAAAAAAGACACCACAGCAAGGTCAGCAGCAGCATCTGGGCGATGATGATTCGCCGAACGAGCGTGGGGAGTCTCAGGGTGCGCCAGATATTTCGCATCAATCACCGCCTTTGTAGATCGGTACAGTATCAATGACATACCCCACCCCTCTCACCGTTCGCACATAACCGTCCCCGATTTTTCGACGCAAATTCCCCATATGCACGTCGAGAGCATTACTCAGATTTTCTTTGGTGCCGAAGATTCTTTCTTCCAGAAAACGTCGTGTAAGCACGCGGTCAGCGCGCAACATTAACGTTTCAAGCAGCGCGTATTCACTTGCCGTCAACTCCACGTGACGGGCACTCACCGTCACGCGACGCGTTGGCACATGCAGAGATAATCCTCTGATTTCTATCGCCTCATTCTGAAAACCGTAACTGCGTCGCGCAAGCGCTCTTACCCTGGCCAACAACTCGGCGAGAATAAAAGGTTTAACAAGGTAATCGTCTGCACCGGCATCCAGCCCGCACAGGCGATCCTGTAGCGTGCCTCGCGCAGTCAGGATGATGACAGGGATCCCCTTGAACTGTTGCCGCAAGCAGGTCATCAGGCCCATGCCATCGCCATCAGGCAGTCCCAGGTCGAGCAATATCAGTTCTGGCACGCAAGCATCAAGCTGATGCAGCGCATCCTCTTTGCGGCGAACCCATATGACATCAAATCCTTGATCTGCAAGGGCGATCCGCACGCCATTGCCCAGATCCAGGTCGTCTTCGATTAGTAGAATTTTCACATTGGTTACGGTATCAACAGTGAATGAAGAACGTCTTAAGAAAAAAACGGTTTCGATAAATCTATCAGGTTTACTGCAGCGGTACTTGCTTCAGCGTTTCTTCATTTTCGGCTCATAAGAACCTTAGGGTGCGTATTCAAACTGAGAAAACTGGCGTGAATAACCGCTTGTATCGTCATCATTTGAATCCACAAGGACTTCTTTAATGAGAAACATCGCAGTGCGTCATCAGTTTCCTCCTTTGCTCCTGCCTCGCAGCCTGAAAAAAATAGTGCCGGGAGTCGTTCTGGCGTTTCTGACCACCCCGACACTGGCGGCAAAACAGAACCAGGGTAACGTGTTGACCCTGGGGGGAGGTGTGGATATTACGCCTCGCTATTCTGGTTCGGATAAAAACCGCGCCACTACAGCATTAGTGCTTGATTACTCCATGGCAAATGGCGTCTTTATCAGCACCACGCGGGGTATCGGTTACGGTAACAGTGTCGGTAAACTGGAGTACAACGCTGCGCTGAGCTACCGCGCTGGTCGCAAGGATCGTGACGTGAACAGCGATTCAATAAGCTCCGGCAGTGACGACTTGCGGGGTATGGGTGATGTCAAAGGATCGGCCATCATTGTGCCCGGACTGGGGTATAAGGTGACCGACTGGCTGAGTGTGCAATTGCAGGCTGAAGTGCCGGTTTCTGAAAGAAACAACGGTGAGGCCCTGCATTTCGGGATTATCAGCCCGCTTTATACATCACCGAAAAATTCCCTGACGCTGGCGCTGACCACCAGTTGGGGATCCAGCAAATACATGCAGACATACTACGGGGTGAATGCCGCACAGTCAGCAGCATCGGGGTTTTCCCGACATGATGCTGGATCCGGTATTTATGCTTATTCGCTGAATGTGGACTGGACCCACAAGCTCACCCCAGACTGGAGCGTAGCTGTCGCAACAGGTATTACGCAGTTGACGGGAGATGCAGGCAATAGCCCCATTGTTCAACGAAAAACGTCGCCCACGGGAAGTTTGAAAGTGACGTACAGCTTCTGATCGTGATGGGATGAGTGCTTCCCGACGACTTCTCGCGCTGAACTCTCAATAATATGTTTTCGTTCCGCCCCTGTCAGATAACGGGGCGGCACTCAACACGCCCTGATGCCCCCCTGACTCGGGGCATCAGAATCAATGATGCACTCTGGCGATCAGGCAGCTTTAACGGCTCTGATTTTCTTACTGCCAGCCGCATCTGGCTCTGGGTTATCTGTGGCAGTGGCGGCATTGAGATCGGGAAGCTTGCTGGTACGCAGAATATGCTGCACGGCCTCTTTCTGCTCGGCGAGATACAGCCCAAGATTTTCAGCCTGCGTTTCATCCATCTGCATGCCGCTTTGCAACAGCCAGTCGGTGAACGCTTCTGCCATGTCGAGCAGTTTGTCGTGAGCGTCAGCCTCTTTTTTACTGGCAAATGTCATTTTCTCTTCACCTTTTCGTACGACAACGTATTTTGTTTCAACAGCCATTATGCACCTCTCATACTGTATTTATATACAGTATAGCATTTCCAGAATTGTGTTGCAGTCAAATTGTACTTTCGTTTTAGCCCGAGCCCGCAGACCACTGTGTCAGTAGCGCATGCAGTTTGGCTGGCTCCAGCGGCTTACGCAACACCAGGTAGCCTTCCTGCTCCGCTTCCAGCAAAACCGGCGAGTTAAACTCCCCGCTGACCATCGCGCCGCTCATGTCGGGCAGACGTTCGAAAAGTGCTTTCAGGATGTCGAACCCGCTTTCGCCGGATCGCAGGCGCTGGTCGCACAGTACAGCAAATGGCGTGAAACCGTCGTCAATGATGGCAAAAGCGTCTTCGGCCGAGGCCGCGCAGCGCACGTTAATCCCCCAGAGGCTCATCAGGCTTTCCCAGGCGGACGTCACCAGCGGATCGTCGTCAACGATCAGGCAGGAGCCATGCAGTGGCGCATAGCGTACCGGTGTAGCGATGTTGTCACCGGCGGGCAGTGGATCCACCGCTTTCACGTCACCCGTGTATTGCGTAAAGCGCATCCAGAAGCGTGAACCTTTGCCTTCAATGGAGTGCATTCCATACTTCACGTTCATCAGCTTGGCACAGCGGGCAACCACCGCCAGGCCCAGCCCGTGCCCTGCGCTGTCGATCTTCCATGCCAGCTCGGGGCGGTAGTAAGGCGAGAAGATTTTGCTTTTTTCGTCGTCGGCAATCCCCACCCCGGTGTCCCATACTTCCACCAGACACTCGACACCGCGCGGACGGATGGCAACCAGCACACCGCCCTGTTGCGTATAGCGAAGGGCATTTTGTATCAGGTTAATCAAGGACTGACGCACCAGCAGCGGGTCCCCCATCACGAAGAGGCGACGTTTGGGCCGCCAGGTTCGCAGCCGCAGTGCGCGACTGTTGGCCTCTTCGCGAAACAGGGTGATCACCGAGTCGAGAAGCGTGCCGATGTCCACGCGTGTAGGGGCGGTCATCACATTGCCAGATTCAATTTTGCTGAGATCGAGCAGGGAATTGAACATCAGGTGCACCGAACGAACGCTCTGTTGCAGGTCAAGCAGCTGTGGCGTCAGGCTGTCGTCCTGGTTTCTGTGGATAATGGCTTCGATCAAAAAGCCCATGGCATGCACTGGCTGGCGCAGATCGTGGCTGGCGGTCGTCAGGAACTGATTTTTATCGAGCAACGCCTGTTCCGCTTCTTCTTTGGCCTGCCGGAACTGCTCCGCCAGGCGTGAGCTTTGCTCTTCCAGCAGTGCTTGCTGGATAAAGAACGCGTGGGACGTTAACGCATGGCGGTAGATTGCGAAGCCGTACAGCAGGTTCAGCATCAGCACGATGAACATCAGGTCATCCAGTCGCAGGATGATACCGAGAGTCAGAACTCCCCAGGAGGCAAAGAAAAACCGTGTGAAGGTGCTGATGACCGGCGTCAGATGCGTCGCATTGGCAGCGACAATAGCGGCAATGCTGATATTAAGGAGCAGGAAAAAGTCAAAATTCTGCGTCTGCGGGGTAATTAAATAGAGTGATGAAATCCCCAGCCCGTGAAAAAAGGCCACCTTATTAATGCGCGGAAGCCAGCGTCGCAGGACGGCCTCATCATCATTTTCTTTAACCTCTTGCTGATAGCGCCGATGCACTATTCGGATCGCCACAGCACAGAGCAAGTAAATTATTATCCAGGTGATGGTTGGACCCAGATCGTCCCCCAGCAAATGGATCCAGATAGCGAAAGGAATGCCGACAAAAGGCACAGCGCTAAAGCTGAATACCAGCCGCAGAAATGTATTATTCAGCAGGCGAATTTGCGCGGGGGGAGAGATGCCATCGTTCTGGGAACCCTGGAAAAACCTCATTCCGACGGCTCCCGTTTGCCATGCAGTAGCGTGATGGCTTCCACCCGACTGTTAACGCCTATCTTTTTCAGAATATTGCTGATGTGTTCTTTTACCGTGGGCTCAGAAATAGAAAGCTGGGCGGCAATTCTTTTATTTGGCAGGCCGCGCATAATCATATTCAAAACATCAATTTGCCGCGGCGTTAAGTTAAATTTACTTAACTGCTCATTATTCGTCTTAACGGCACATTCGTTTGCACAAGGAAACCATGTCAGATTATCCGCCAGGGCAAAAACGGCCCGTGAGAATAATTCAGGAGGTTCGCTTTTCAATACGAAACCGTGTCCTCCGGCCGTATGCACTTTCTGCCAGATATCGTTATTTTCATCCCCACTGACGACCAGGAGGCGCACCTGAGGGTAACGTTGTTTCACTTCTTTGAGTAATTTCAACGCCGTACCGGAAGATAGCCAAAAATCGATTACCAGTAAACGTGGCGGGCCATTTTCCCTAATATGACGGTAGCAATCTTCTTCATTCGTCACGACATACGCCTGTTTGAACCGGCAATGTGTAATCAGAAAATTGGCGATGCCGCTTGCTACCAATGGATGATCATCAACGACCAACGCATAATTCTGCCCCAAAGGAATCTCCTTTCACCTTCGCGTATCTGAGAGTACAGATGAATTATTATCGACCCACCCTACTTTAGGAGGGTTTTTTCAATTAGGAAAGAGAAATATATTACCCACTGATTTGGGTAATAGAAAACATAAATACAATCAGTGATTTTAACTGGTTGGATATAAAGGATAATTTATGAAAAGACCACTAATCGCTTTAACCGTTACGTTGATGCTAGCCGGTTGTTCCACCCTGAAAACCGATCAGGCTATTCCACTGCTGCAGGCGGAAACCGCTAAAATGCTGGGGCTGGGCTCGTCGGACGAAATAACGGTGACCAACGTGAATGGTGCCCAGCCGGATGCGTTGGGCGGCCAAAAACTTTCTTATCGCGCCACGACAGAAAAAGGGCGAATTTTCGATTGCTCATCAATGATGATGCCTGGAATTTTAGGATCTGCGCCGACGCTAAGCGCGCCGACCTGTACGCCGGTTGTCACGCATAAATAATTTCCTCAATACCAAAAGGCGTACAAATAATAACGCCTTTTAAATTTCCCGACACATTTGAGTTTCATATAAAAACGATTTTCCAGACATCATGCTAATGAGTACGGAGATAGCCCGTGAATAACTCTACATCGCATTCTTTAGCGGTTAAGACACCGCTTTCCAGACTTTACCTCGCTCTATTTTCCGCACCGCTGTTGATGCTCTCCCCTGCCGATTTCGCTCGCGCAGCGGATGCCATTTTTGACGGCGACGCGCGTGTTACCGAATCTTTAGGTTACACCGGCGATGTTTACGTCGGCCGTAACCAACGTGGGAACCTGCTGATCGATAATGGCAAAATCACTGCCTATAACATCAATATCGGTCGACTGTTCAACGGACAAATTTATGAAAGCGCGGTCACGGTCCGCGGACCAAATGCTGAGCTGAACGCGGTTAACGATCAGTACATTCTGCGTGGTGGCCTGAATCTTGGCCTGGGCACCCTGCGAGTTGAAGACGGTGCGCTGGCCAGCGCGAAGGAGATCGTGGTCGGTACCACCCGTGGCTACGACAGCCACCTTATCGCTACGGGCGCCGGTTCACGCGTCGTCAGTAATTTTCTCAGCGTCGGCACTGACCTGGGTGCCCGCTCCACGCTGGCGATTGAAAACGGTGCGACGCTCAACACCACCTACGATGCCCGTATCGGCAATGGTTCCGGCCCAGATGAAACCGACAAGCTGAGCCCGAAAGCTACTGTCACGGGATCCGGTTCGCAATGGAATGTTGCCCGTACGCTCACGCTTTATGGCGATCTGGACGTGCTCAACGGCGGAGCGGTTAGCGTGGGCAACATTCAGGTGGCGGGCGTCTCTGGCGCACGTAAAACCGCCGAGCTGGTTATCGCGGGCGAGGGCTCGCGTTTTACCAGTGCCAGCAGCGTTAGCGTTGGCGATTACGGCAATGGCGTACTGTCGGTCATGGACGGCGGTGCATTTTCCGCAGGCGGTAATGAGCTGGTAGTGGGGATGACGGGCTCCGGCTCGAACCGGGGCGCGCTGATAATCGGCAGCCGCGGCAATATGGACTCCGGCACCGGTTTAACGGAGCCGACGCTCAGCGCAGCGGGCGGCGCGGGCACTCTTGATGCGAAGACGGCAATCAGCCTTCGGGGTGGGTTATTCGGCAGCTATGTCTACTTCAACCATACCGACGGAAATTACGTTTTCAGCAACAAGATGAGCGGCGAAGGTGAAGTGATCAATACCTCCGGCCAGACCACGCTGAACGGCGATCTTTCAGGGCTCAAGGCGAACGTGACCGCGCGCGGTGGAAAAGTCATTATTGCCAGCAATATCAACACCCAACCCGAAGACGATATTTTTGATGTGCAGACGCTTAGCGCCGAGAACGGCGGCACGCTCATCCTCAACGCGACGGCGGGATCGGAGGTCAGTAACGGACAAGGTTACAGCAGCGCCGCGTCGATCAAAGCCGGCGGCACGCTGGGCGGTAACGGCACGCTGGGCCAGACAGAGATCCTCTCCGGCGGCCATATCTCGCCCGGTGATGGCACTATCGGCACGCTGACGCTGAAACGCTACCTGAACTTTGTGGGTGAATCGTTCTATGACGTTGATATCGCCGGTGACGGCCGCAGCGATCAGTTACTGGTGTCTGGCAAAACGACCATCAGCGATCAGGCTAAAGTACAGGTTACCGCACTGGATCCGCAGACCAGCTACAAAACGGGCCAAAGCTATCGCATTCTAACCTCCGAGGGGGGAATTGACGGCCAGTTCGCCGGGGCCATCTCCAAATCCGCCTTCCTGGACGTGGCACTGAAACAGAGCACCGACGCTGTCGATCTCACCATCGCGCAGAAAGAGACCGGCGGAGAGAATCCTGGGGGTGAAAATCCGGGTGGTGAAAACCCGGGTGGTGAGAACCCTGGGGGTGAAAATCCGGGTGGTGAGAATCCAGGCGGCGAGAACCCAGGGGGTGAAAATCCGGGTGGAGAAAATCCAGGAAGTGGTAAACCGGGTATTTTCCAGACGGTGGCCAACACCAGCAACCAGTGGAATACCGCCGGCGCGCTTTCCACGCTGACACAAAACGGCCCTTCCCTGGCGCTGTATAACTCTCTGCTGGTACTCAGCGCACCGCAAGCGCGCGAGGCGTTCAACCAGCTGTCAGGTGAAGTTTACCCGTCGGTACAGTCTAACCTGATCGCCGGCAGCACTCAGCTGTTCAACGTACTGAACCAGCGCATGCAGCGCGCGTTCGATAATGACAGTCTGCCGATACCGCCGTTAGCGATGTCGCTGGTACAACAGCCGGAGCAACAAAATAACGGCATATGGGGCCAGACCTTCAGTTCCTGGAGCAGAACGAGCGGCAACGGTAACGCAGGCAAGCTGGACGGCAACACCACCGGCTTCCTGCTGGGCGCGGATCGCACGTTGGCTGACCATAACGTACGTGTCGGGGGGTACTTCGGCTATAGCCGTGGTGATTACGACGTTGATAGCCGCCGTTCATCCACGGATACCGACAACTATCACCTTGGCCTGTATGCCGCAGGGCAACAGAATGCGTTCTCACTGCGCGGCGCGCTGGGTTACACCTGGCACAAGATTGAAGGCGAGCGCAACGTTGATTTCAGTGGTTTCTCGGACCGCCTGAAGTCAGATTACGACGCCAACTCGCTGCTGGCGTTTACCGAGGCGGGCTACCGTTTTGGCCAGCCGGCGATGAATGTTGAACCGTTTATCAACCTGTCCTGGATTCGACTGCATACCGACAGTTTCAGGGAAGATGGCGGTGCCGCCGCACTGAGCGTGCGTAATGAAACGATGAACACCTTCTACTCCACGCTCGGGATGCGCGGTGTCACCGAGCTGCCGAAAAACGTTAACCTGTATGGTTCGTTGGGCTGGCAGCACGCCTACGGGGATAAAAACACCTCATCGCGGATGGCATTTGCCGGCAGTGACGCGTTCATCACCCAGGGCCAGGCCGTTGATGAGGACGTGATGGTGGGCGATATCGGCGTCCGCGTACAGCTGTCGCGCGCTGCGACGCTGGATGTCGGTTATCAGGGGCAACTCGGTCAAGACACCCGCATCAATTCGGTCAACGCTAACCTGCGCTGGTCGTTCTGATTACCCTTTTCAGCATTTATACAGACCCGCATACTGCGGGTCTTTTTTTGTCCGTATTCTGTCCATCGCATACTGATGTCTGGTGAGGCTGACCTGTGCCCATTGGTTAACACACCAGGGTATTCGTCGTGTGCGTTTCGCCACGACAGCACACAATCGGATCTGTCGAATTACGTCAAAACACATATATGCTTTAATCAGAGAGCATCAATTAATGAAAGACATATTCCCGTCAACACATATCAGGAGGTCTGTTTGCGAATTGAAACAACTCGATTGTGCCTTCGCCCGGTAATGGCATCAGACGTAGCGGATCTCTACAGAATTTATGGTGATCCGGCGACGAACACGTTTAACCCCGCAGGCCCCTACCCGGATATTGATCATGCAAAAACGGTTCTCAATCGCTGGCTCGCCCACTGGCAAACTCACAGCTTTGGTAGCTTCGCCATATCGCTTCTTGGCTCTCCTGAAAAAATCATCGGATTTGGTGGTCTGAGCATCCGTAGCTATGGCGATTGTGTGATTAACAATCTTGGGTATCGGTTATCGACAGATGCCTGGGGAAAAGGCCTGGCGACAGAATTTGCTACACGCGCGGTAAGGTATGGTTTTGATGATATGCAACTCACCGAGATCTCAGCCGTTGTCAGAGCTAACCATCTGGCATCACAGAACGTTCTTGAAAAAACGGGACTGAGATATGTCAGAGATATACATGATATTAAAGACGCACCGCCGAGCCTTTTGTATTCACTCACCTTAACGGAGTGGATGAACAAAATCAGGTAAACATCACCTTCCGTCGTTAAGGTGAAAAATACGCATACAGGTAAATGCCAGTGGGTTATGTTTTCACGTGAGCGTATATTAAAACGACAAACTCGTTGAGTATAAATTCATTTTAAGGCATGGAAGTTGAGGTCCTGGTGAGAAGACGTTATGTGATTGCAGATGTGTTTACTGATAAACCGTTTTGCGGTAACCCGGTCGCTGTCGTTCTGGATGCCGAGGGATTGACCACTGAGCAAATGCAGCTGCTCGCCTTAGAATTTGGCTACAGTGAAACGACGTTTGTTTTACCTCCTGAAGAACCATCACATACGGCTTGGGTACGGATTTTTACCCCGACGCGTGAAATCCCTTTCGCTGGTCATCCCAATATTGGGACTGCTTTTGTCCTGGCGTATCAGGCTGAACTGAATGGCGAATCGCTACCTGAAACGCTGATATTCGAAGAAGCCGCCGGGCGGGTACCTGTCAGGATTATCAAAGAAAATGCAAAGGTCACGGGTGCAGAGCTTCTTGTTCCGCAAGCTTTATCCTGCCACTCAGAAGTCAGTCCGGAAAACGTGGCGGCCTGCCTCTCTCTTGAAGCCAGTGATATACGCACTGAAATGCATATGCCTGTCGTCGCCTCTGTTGGCCTGCCTTTTTTGATTGTCGAACTCGCGACCCGAAATGCGCTTCGCTGTTGCGTACCCAATTTGCAGGGGTTCCGGGCTATTTTGCCCCTCGACGGCGCGGTGTCCATTTACGCCTATACGCTGGAAACGGATCCTGAAGACCCGTGTGATTTGCAGGCCCGGATGTTTACGCCACGCATGACCGAAGATCCGGCAACAGGCAGCGCGACTGGCGCAGTGACAGCCCTGCTGGCCCAGCTTCGCAATAAAAAAGAGCTCTCTCTTCGCGTAAGCCAGGGCGTTGATATGGGGCGCGCCAGCATATTATTTTCAGGCTATGACGGCACTGCAGAAAGCCCGTCAGTTCGGGTAGGAGGAAAAAGCGTTATTGTCATGGAAGGCTCATTTACATTGCCCTGACGGCCGCGGTGAATGAGGTGCGGATGTCGCAATTTTTATCACACCCGATGAAGATTGACTCAGAGCATAGTGTATAAATCAATGGAGAGCTGGTCATGAATATTTAGAGTACGAGCCAGTACCTCTTCAGGTCTGGCTCCCATAGTCATGAATTTTCAGTCAATCGGCAGAATAATTTTTAACCACGAATCATCGTTTCTACTACTTTATATCCGTCCAATTAAATTTCTTACCCGTTGTATCCTTAATTACAATCGGTTTTTGATAGTCCTGTAGCCACTTTTGCAAGCTAACGATATCATTTTCAACCCGATGTATTCCGAGCCATAATTCGGAAAGGGTATTCGCATCATCGGTAGACCATGGCGTATTGTAGTCTCCGATCAACTTATTCTTTCTTTCAACTTTAGGGCTATACCAAATGAAAGTTGGGACAGATAACGCTTCCCGGGGTGGATTAGCCCCCGCATGGTAATATACCACTGAACGTGAAGGGTCGCGTATTAAGGCATGGTCAGAAAAGTAAAATACAGAAGAGCGTGTATTTGAAAGTTGGCTAAAAACTTTCCCCATAACATAATCCGTGAAGCGCACAGAGTTATCATAGCAATCATCATCTTTATTTCCATCTTTAAAGAAGGAAGCATCTTTTGGGAAGCGCGCGCAGGCTGGTTCGTGGCTACCATATAGATGTAGCACAATTAATTTCTTACCAGATGTTTTCAGCGTTGATTCAAGTTCTGGGAGCAAAGAGTCATCGAACCCCTGCTCAATCCACTGATGGTGTTTGGTTTTCATAGCGATACCTGTAATCACATTATTATATGCGCCCCCTTTTCCCTGGTGGCTAAACCAGTACGTATCGTACCCGGCTTTGTTCGCTATACTAATAATATTGTCACTGTACTTAGCGGGATCTGCTTCCTGTACTGAATCAGCAGTGAGCGCAAGTGGCACAGCCATAATGGTCACTGGCGCGGGGCTAATGGCATGCTGGAACAACAGAAGATTTTTCATTTCTGCTTCCAGTTCAGGAGTCGTGCTTCGCTCATATCCATATATGCTCATATTTGCACTGCGCTCAGACTCCCCAATAATAATTACATAATTATCAATTCCGGTATCTGATAGTGATATTGAATAGTCAGGTGTATTATTATTAATACTGGAGGCAATACTCATATCAGAGATGGCTTGCATAAAGACTGTAGCCGTGCTCAGTGGAGTTGAATTGACAACACGTTGAGCAAGGCTATCAACATTGCTTTTTCGTAATTGATGCAGTATACCCTGTACAGTATAGCCAGTTAGCAAAAGCACGAATAATATTGCAGGGTATCGCCTATACTTTAACGGCAGGGTACTTGTGCTACAGTTGATAGTTAAAACAAATAAACACAGCAACCCCATAAAAATTGCACAACTTCTCCAATAAACGCCTAACATTGAAAATGCTTCGCTACCTGTAGTATTTATTACACTTAATGCAAAACCATAGTCAAATTTAGCATTGAAGTGATTCCAGGCATACATCTGAAGAGATAAATCAGCAGCGATTAATGTTAAGGCTATAAAGCCAATAAGGTTTTTTAATATTTTGCTATTGATGCAAAGAAGTGTTAATAACAGAAAAGCAAAAACCAAGGTGCGATTAATGACCAAATTATAACGCGCACCAATAAAATTAACAATTACAACAATGGATACTGAAATTATAAAAAACACCCCACTTAAAACAAATCTAAAATTATCATAACAAATTTTTTTAAGAGTTAATAACATTTCATAGCACCTAAACCGGCTCGGTTTTTATCCGTTTTATTTAAATATAGAAAATAGTGTGATTCTTGTTTATTATATAATCAGCTGAGCTTGATTAATTAATGCAAATATGCTCCATAAGCTCAAAGCGTTCACAGAATCAGGACGCCTTGTTTAGCTTTCTTGAGGACTTTTAGAATATGAAACGCTGCGGGTGCCAGAGTCTATAGTATGCCGGCAATCTTCGGTACTACGAGGATTAGTAGATTTCGATTTTCATACTTCGCTCTTTATCATGCTCCCTACTCCACTCAATGCGTTGTACGTCCGCATAACAGCCTATGAGCAGGGATGCGGCCATGAGGCCATATGCAAATATTCCTTCGTTTCACAATATTGCCCGTTATGGGTTTGGTTGTGTTCATAATTTAACCCAGCCGATATATTCAATAATAGTACCTTGCATTGAATTTAGAATAAGTCGATAAAAATAATGTCCGCTCCCGGCACAAAGCGGACCCAAATAAGAGCCGTAAGGTCTGCTATCAGCAAGGAATGAACATCAACAATTTTCGATCATAAACAAAAATGTACCCGAGCCCCTAAACCTCGCGTTTTTCTGCCCATTTCAGCATCGCATCGAGAGCCGGACACAGCGCCTGCCCCCACTCAGTGAGCCGATATTCGACTTTCGGTGGAACCTGGGGATATACCCTACGTGACACAATGCCGTCGGCCTCCAGCTGTCGCAGCTGTTGTGCCAGCATCTTCTGCGAAATTTCGGGGATCAGTTTTTCAAAATCAGAATAGCGTTGCACCTTTCCGTCGAAAAGATGAAACAGAATAATGAGTTTCCAGCGACCTTCCAGCATTCGCAGAACTTGTTCCACGCCGCTTGCGGCGGTTTCAGGGCTATATAACTTACTCATAATTCAGTTGCTCACTTTTTTGTGCGTACTTGTCAATTTTACAGTCTATGTTAAAAATTCCCGTACTGTAAATAACGGGAGTAAGGGCCATGTCATTATCTCTACCGCAAGCTATTTCAACCTATTTTGCGATCGGCAATGGTGCCGATATTGCCAGCGTTAAGCGCTGTTTTACCCTCAATGCCATCGTGTTCGACGAAGGTAAAACCCATCGGGGGCACGCGGCAATCGAAGCGTGGCAACGCGCGGCGCGTGATGCGTTCGACTATAGCGTTCACCCCATTGAAGTTCTCACGCAAGGCGATCGGGTAATAGTCACCTCGAACGTTGTCGGTAATTTTCCCGGCAGCCCCGTGATGCTTACACATACTTTCGGCCTCGCTGGCGACAAGATTGCGACTCTGGAGATAATCTGATGCTGATGGATCTTGATTTACAGGGCAGACGTGTTCTGGTTACCGCAGGTACCAAAGGGATCGGCAAAGCAGTTGTCCGCCTTTTAAAACAGCAAGGGGCAACGGTGCTAACCACCGCGCGTCACGAGCCCGCAGAATCTACCGCAGACGCTTTCGTGGCGGCGGATCTGACCACCATCCAGGGATGTAATTTAGTCGTGGACGCCGTTCAGAAACACCTGGGCGGCGTCGATATCATCATCCACGTAGCAGGCGGTTCTACCGCTCCCGGCGGTGGGTTTGCAGCCCTTGGGGAAGAGGAATGGCAACAGGAGCTCAATCTTAATCTGTTGCCTGCGGTACGCTTAGATCGCGCGTTGTTGCCTGGGATGCTGGCGCAACAGGATGGGGTGATCATCCACGTCACCTCTATTCAGCGTGAACTGCCGTTACCGGAATCGACCACCGGATATGCGGCGGCCAAAGCGGCACTGTCGGCGTACAGCAAAAGCCTGTCGAAAGAGGTGTCCCCTAAGGGAATTCGGGTGGTGCGTGTGGCGCCTGGCTGGGTAGAAACCGAAGCATCGGTAGCGATGGCGGAACGACTTGCTCAGCAGGCTGGAACGGACTACGAGGGCGGTAAGCAGATCATCATGAATGCACTCGGTGGAATTCCGCTGGGCCGTCCCTCAAAGCCCATCGAAGTGGCGAACCTCATCGTCTTCCTTGCGTCATCCTGTGCTGCCACTATTACCGGTACGGAATATGTGATCGATGGCGGTACTGTCCCGACGGTATAATTTTATATCTGAAACAGTGCATTATTTTGAGCCTTAACGTTTCCTCACGACAAACGAGTGGCCAGGCGTAACGGCCGCTTAGGGTATAAAGCGGCCTGATATAAGAGCCGCAAGGTCTGACTTGAGGCATAGATGAAGGCAAAAAGTCGCGCGGCGTTGAGTCCATAATGAAACGAAAGCAGCAGTGAATGCCGCCGGGAATGGGTTTCAGCATCTGCTCATGCTAAAGAGCAGAACGCTACGCGCAACTTCAGGCCCGCGTAGAACAAAGGGCAGACGACCTCTTTGCAGACACTCAACATGTTGTGTCCAGCAATAAGCGATTACCTACCCTACTGAGACACTTCAGCCAGTAATGCAGCCTGTACAGCAGGTCGGGCATTTATTTTTTCCATGTACGCCGGTAGCGCTGGCCAGCGTTCCAGTTGGATTGAGAAGAATTTACACCAACCCAGTACAGTAAAAAGGTAGGCATCCGCTACGCTGAAGGATGAGCCAGTCAGATAGGTGTTTTCGTCGAGCCTCGCCTGGAGTAAATCGAACTGTCGGAAGAGCTTATCCTGAAAAATCGCTTTGATGTCCTCAGGCAGCGCGGGGTTGAACAGCGGTGCCGAGCCAGCGTGTATTTCACTAGTGATAAAGTTAAGCCATTCCTGCAGACGCACCCGAGCCCAACTGTCCGCGCGCGGTGCCAGGCCATATTCTGGTTTAAGATCGGCGAGGTACTGCACTATGGCTGGCCCCTCAGTGAGTATCTGCCCATTATCCAATTCAAGTGCAGCGACATAACCTTTAGGGTTAATGGTGCGGAAGTCGCGACCATCAGCAGTAAGCTTGCTTTTGTTGTTAACCTTCACCAGTTCAAATTCAATTTCCATTTCACGCAGCACAATGTGCGGTGATAACGAACAGGTATCCGGGGCGTAATAGAGTTTCATGTTGTCTCCGTTAAATGTGTAAAGCCATCGAGAAATTCGAAGCAATTCTGAACTCACTGTATTTGACGCGTATTTCGCTGTAAAATTAATGATATAGAATTTAACTATTAGCTGAGCTACTGATAATCATGATGAATCTTTTACACTGGCGCCTGCTGGTGGCCGTCGCGGATGCCGGCAACATCTCGCGCGCCGCAGAAGAGATAGGAATGACTCAGTCAGGTGCCAGCCAGGCCATCGCCCAGCTCGAAGCTTCGCTTGGATTCCCGGTATTTACGCGTGAGCGACGGTATATCGGTATTACCGCGCTGGGTGAGCAGGTTATTGAAAATGCACGAAACATGCTTTCGCAGCTGAATGCCATCCGCATACTGACTGATAAGAGCCGAGACTTACACCGGGGGCGCATTCGCCTGGCCAGTTTTCCCTCAGTGACGTCCACATTGTTGCCAGGGCTTCTGCGCGACGTTAAGCGCCTGCATCCGGGTATTGAAATCGTTGTCCTGGAAGGCTCGGACGAGGAAGTCGAGGAGTGACTTGCCGCCGATACCGTAGAACTTGGGGTGGTCATGAATCCCGGTCCCGGGCGTGCAGAGGTTATATTAGGACAGGATGCATGGGTCGCGGTAATACCAGCTAAACATCAGCTGGCACATCATGCCAGGGCTTATGGCATAACGCTAAAGGCGCTGGCAGACCAGCCCTTTATTCTGGCCACAGGCGGATGTGTCATTAACGGAAAAAGCCTGATGGAAATGGCTGGTTTGCAACTTTCTGATATACGCGTGACAGTACGCGACTGGATTAGCGCCTGTAAGCTAGTCGGGGAAGAGATGGGCGTCGCCCTTGTACCTGAATCAGCCCTGCCGGAGACGCTGCGCAACCTGTGCGTGGTGCCTTTGACGCCTGCTATACACCGGGAATTTGGGCTGGTTTGTTCGTCATCTGGAGCGTCTTCTGATGCAACGCAGACGCTACTTAATGCGCTACGTAAGCGAAGATGAGCCAGCTGGTGTTATTCAATTCAGCGCCTTGTTAAATGTCCGCTTCTGGCACAAAGCGGCCAAACTCACTGGAGTGGACATTCAGTATATAAGGGAAAAAAATTGCTGATTTTGCATTCAGGCCCTGTTAACTTGAATGACAATGAAAACACACTCTGTCCTATTCCATTCAATGATTATTATCACCTGTCTGACTCAGGTGGGATAACGTTCGCCATTTTCCCGCCGGTAAGGCGGGCCTTACCGGTAACAATCCCGTGAGGTAAATAATGGATATCGCTACAGCCACAACGTCAGAAAAACCCACTTTGCACTTGTTATGTGGGAAAATTGCATCAGGCAAATCCACATTGTCAGCAAAGTTAGGTGCATTACCCGGCACCATAATTGTCAGTGAAGATTATTGGCTGGCTGCCCTCTTTGCCAATGAAATGCAATCTATAGCTGATTATGTGCAGTATTCCTCAAGACTCAGAAACGCTATGAAGCCTCATCTGGTGTCGCTACTCAAAGCGGGTTTATCCGTAGTTCTGGATTTTCCGGCAAACACACAAACCAATCGTGAATGGATGATGAGCATCATTAAGGAGTCAGGTGCCAGTAACAGGCTGCATTATCTGAAAGTTACTGATGAAGTATGTAAATCCCGCTTGCGCGCCCGTAATGCAGAAGGAATGCATGAATTTACAGCCTCAGATCAACAATTTGAAACCATAACGCGCTTTTTCGCAGAGCCAACGGCTGATGAAGGGTTTGATATTATTGAATACAGCTGAATTTACCTTTCTGCACAAAGCGGACCAGCATACGAGCCGCAAGGTCCGCTTTGAGCGATGAGAGGACGTTGAGTTTCTAGTAAAACTGACATGAAAACGTCCAAAGTCCCTCTGGGGATTTGTGAAAGTAGCCGATACCATTGTCCGCCCACATCCAGTTTACTTTTTCTTCTGACCCCACTTGAAAGACAAAATCTTGAATCCCCACACCATGTTGTATCTCCATTGGATATCCTCCAACCTTGGTTCCCCTGTACCGGTTAAAACCATCATAGAATCTATCAATTGCATCCTCATCATCGTTTACGTCAGACAAGTCGATAATATCCCAAGCATCCTCCCATCCCGGAGCATCATCATTGACACTCATCCACCGAACCGGAAATGCGCGATATGGAGTGTTAATTGCAGGCAATAACTCAAGCCCATCAAGGGTGGCGTATTCTCGTATTAGCCACCCCTCGCCATGAGGTTTATCAAATGGATGGCTTTCCATATTATGGTAAAGCACTAAGAGCGCGATCCCCTTCAGTTGTTCAGGAATCACGGGAAGCTCATCTACGCGAATCTGGAGAAGCGGAAACATCGGCTGCCCCTTCCAAACTGGCAACCCTTCACCTGGAAGAGCGACTCCTTTTAAAAACCAGGATGTAATTGGGTCTGCTGTAGGGCGGAAACCACCGACTTGTGCCACAGATGCAGTACGTAATTTGGATCTGAGTTCTTCTAAAACTAACGCACTCTTGGATTTCATAATTGCATCCTTGCGTATGCCCATACTCTTGGATTCTGAAATAGAGAAGTTTTTATTATATATCGTAATTATTACCCAACAGACCTAAATATTTCTGTGCTTCCTCGTCAGAAGAGTAACGGAGGTCCGCTTCTTGCACAACACGGACCGACATAAGAGCCGTACGATCAGCGACGAGCAAAAAACGGAAGTGACCTAAATTTATCGTGGTCATGAGATTCAGTCTGAAGCAAGGTGAAGAATGTCCGATAAATCGAAGTGCGAGATAGCGTTCTTCGTTAATCACACCATGAGGTGCTTTCTGATGATATGGTTATACCCTCACCATCCCTAAAGAGAGAACACTAATGATTGTAAGGACCTGGCATGGATGTGTTCCGCTTGAACATGCGGAAGGTTTTGCAAAACACCTTGAAAAAACAGGGGTAGAGCATTCCAGGAGCATATCGGGGAACAAAGGCGCGTTCGTTCGCAGAGAAACGCAGGGGAGTTGGGAGCATTTCTTTCTGGCAACTTACTGGCAGGATCTGCAGTCAGTGAAGGCATTTGCTGGAGAAAACTATCATGTGGCGGTCACTTACCCGGATGATGAAGAATTTAAGCTACTTTCTGACCCTTACGTTTTCCAGCATGTTGTTGAGGCAATTTCACCCCTTTAATGTCATCTTCCGGGTATCCTGTCGCTATCCCTGAATTGTCATAACCCCCATATTGACTCAACGCATCCATTTAGGGCACAGAGCAGCCTGTTTCATTTGGTATCAACATGCTGCTCCGTGCGAAGACTGTTCTGTTTAACATCACCCGATTTAGACCCTATCACTCAGGTCTTCGCGGGTTGGACCTTGAAAGTAGAGGCTACTTATATGGCAACTACGCGGTTGAACCAACACAAAACGAATCGCTTCCCAGACCGATCGCCCGTTCAAGAGCCGCTCTCCCATTCTGCATTGGCTATCGACACTCGAATCTAACCCTGTAAGTTCGAAATCAGGAGGATACAGTCCGGTAACCCGTATATTTTCTTTGGACAATTGCTGTGCGAGTTTTGTTGTAAATCCGCTGAGCCCATGTTTGCTGGCGAAAAAAGCGGGGTGCGCAATTGAATCCGTGAAGTTCGGGATCCCGCAGGAAGAGATAATTGAGACGATATCAGCACTGTCTGAACGTCTTAACCCAGGCAACAGAGCCTGCGTCAGAAGAATCGACGCTGTCAGGCCGGAACTGACGGTATTAATAATGTCGGTATCAGGCTGGTCGTCTAACGTTCCTGACAACCATTGGGCAGCATTGAGAATTAAAATATCTATGGGCTTGTCTGAAGTTAATAGCTGTGAAGAAAACGCAGAAAGGGATTCAGCCCGGGTTAAATCACAGATATACCCTTTTGCCATACCGCCTTCAGCAGTGATAAGACTGCAGGTTTGTTGAATATCATCAGCCCGCCGCGCGCAAAATTCTACCTCAACGCCTTCCCGCGCCAGCCATACGCACAGCGCCTGACCAAATCCCCTGCCCCCACCCGTAATAACCGCTCTTTTGCCTCTCAGCATCTCCATACGTCCTTTCATTAATGGGTATGTTTATGGAGATATAGCATGAGGAGAGGGAGTGACATCTTTCCGTGAGTGCTATTTTAGATGCGGGCATGGCGTCTGCGATGCGCGATAAACGCCCCCTGCAATGAATACCCTCCTGAGTTCAGGCCATCATGACCACAATACTTAGCGTTCAAGCGCAGTAAGGATTGCGGCTTCCATTTTCTCGGGGGTGGTGATCGGCGCAAAACGCTTGAGCGGTTTACCGTCGCGTCCGATCAGGAACTTGGTGAAGTTCCACTTGATTCGTCCCCCCAGCACGCCGGGCAATTCGTTTTTCAGATAGCGAAACACCGGATGCGCTGCGGCTCCGTTGACCTCGATCTTCTCGAATATCGGGAAGCTCACACCGTAATGAACGTGACAGGTCCTGGCGATGTCGTCGGCATCGCCGGGCTCCTGTTTACCGAACTGGTTGCAGGGGAACCCAAGCACCACCAGCCCCTGGGCGGCGTATTTCTTATAAAGCGCCTCAAGGCCGCCGTATTGTGGCGTGAAGCCACATTGGCTGGCGGTATTCACGACCAGCACCACCTTGCCAGCG
Source organism: Enterobacter sp. PTB (assembly GCF_051130085.1). NCBI lineage: Bacteria > Pseudomonadati > Pseudomonadota > Gammaproteobacteria > Enterobacterales > Enterobacteriaceae > Enterobacter > Enterobacter sp. PTB. The sequence goes on along the minus strand of NZ_JBDKEE010000023.1, from coordinate 28,883 downwards.
AAGTCGAGCATAGCGACAGGCTGTCCATCCAGACGGGTGGCTGTCAGTTGATAAAACGTGGTCATAGCGGGATCCTCAACGCAGAACCTGTTCGACGCCAACATTACCACGTCGCGCACAGCGGCGGGGAAAGGGACCTAAGAAGTCGGTTCTGTTTCTGGTTGCGCGGCAGGTCTGGAAACTTACCCTAAATAATAGCGAAGTATAAAGGCAAACATCACGCCGGAGATCACCGTCACCGGCATTGAAAAGCGCATTGCAACAACCAACGTTAACCCTAACGCGATCAGATCTGCGGGATTTCCGGAGGCAAAAAAAGGCGCAATGAAAGCCAGCATGACACAACCGGGAGAGGATTTAAGTACCGTCATCGCCCTGGGCGTAAGCACCCGGTTTCGTAATATAAGATAAGCGGTCACACGCGTTGCATACGTGGTGAGTGCCATTAATACGATGGCGATGAAGGTCTGATAATCAGGCATCCTCTCCCCCTAAAAATGCGGCAACGGCTAATCCTGCTAAAGGGCCAGCAATGACGTACCACAGGCCGGCAATAAAATGACATACCGCCACGGAGACGACCAGACTGATTATCCAGGGCACAGCTTTACGAATGCCATTCCACATGCCTCTGACCAGCACAAGAAAGACCGCCGGAAAGGCCATATCAAAACCATACTGGTGAACATCGCCCAGCACCGGGCCAATTAACGCGCCGAGTGCGGTACAGAAAACCCACATCGTATAGAAAGATAAAGAGACCGCCATATAATATGGCATGCTGAACAGCGGCGCCGTTTTGTTATTTCTGGAATGCGCGTCATTATAACTGAGTGCCCAACTCTCATCCGTCATAAAAAAAAGCGCAGGTAAGACCTTTCGTTTTGGAAAACGAGAAAGTAAGGGAACCAGCGTCGCCCCCATTAAAATATGACGACTGTTTACCAGTAATGTTACGGCCATAATAAGTAAAAAAGGTGGCGGCGACGTCCAGATTTGTATGGCGGCAAATTCAGACCCGCCGGCAAAATTTAATCCTGTCATCAAGGGAACGTCGAGAGGCGTGAGCCCCTTATGGCTTGCCTGCGCACCCAACACCAGCGCAAACGGGATCACGCCCAGTAATACGGGTAACCCATCTTTCAGGCCACGAAGGATTTCTTTTTTCTTCGTTTCACTCTTATCCAGTAATGGTCTGGCAGAACTGACATCCACACGTTGTTCACTCATGCGTTTCGCTCATTTCGTCTATTTCAAATACTGGCGCCAGAATAAAAGATGTGACACTATCAGTAAATATAAATAGTGTCACATTACACTTACGGTTATCTCATGCGCGAACGTTCTCCGTGGCAACCCCGTCTTGCAGAAGGCAATTCCTCCCCTACCGATCGGCTGGTCCAGGCGTTGTCAGACGATATTCTTTCAGGCCTGCTGAGGCTCGGCGCGCGCCTTCCGGCACATCGTGAACTGGCAGATACGCTTGGTATCGCGGTGGGTACTGTAACGAAAGCCTATGGGATCCTGGAGAGACGGGGTCTGGTTCGAAGCGTTAAGGGCAGCGGAATGTTTGTCGCGCTGGCCAATTCCAGAAGCCGAACCTTCATCGACCTGTCGCAAAACACCCCGCCGGCAGCACTGACCTCCCGGTCACTGAGTAAGACACTCACCACCCTCGCCCGGCGTCCTGACATGGATATGTTTAACACTTACGCCCCGGCAACGGGCCATGATGAACACCGGCGGCTTCTTGCGCAGTGGTTCAGTCGTCTGGGTGTCCCGGCAGATTACCAGCGTCTCATCTTAACGAACGGTGCTCAGCATGCGCTCTCTGTAGCGTTGTCTACGGTCTGTGAACCTTTTGGCCGACTGTACGTTGAGGCTCAGACCTATTCAGGGCTGATTCAGCTGTCGCATTTACTGAAGCTCACATTAGTGGGGATCCCGATGGATGACGAAGGCATGGATGTCTCTGTTCTGGAAAAGATCCTCGATGAAAATGCGGAAAAAGGCGGTGCTGTCTATGTCACGCCGCTCTTACAAAGTCCGTCCACACGCATTATGAGCCTGGCCCGCCGTCAGGAACTGGTTCGGGTTTGTCGGGAAAGGGGCATAAAGATTATTGAGGATGATGTTTATCGGCTGATGAGCACGACAGAATTGCCACAGATTGCCAAAATAGCCCCCGATATCACCTTATATGTGAATAGTTTATCTAAGATCCTTAATCCAGCATTGCGGATTGGCGGGCTGCTGGTACCGGAGGCGCTGTATTCGCGAGCAGAATCCATGCTGAGGGCAACGGCGATGATGGTCTCTCCGCTAAGCAGCTCCATCATGGAGCAATGGCTGATTGATGGCACAGCAGAAACCGTCACCCTCGCAATTGAACACGAAACCCGGCGTCGTTACCAACTCGCTATCGACATTTTAGGAGAGCACGTTTATCGCTCGGGGCTGCCCAGCTTTCATCTCTGGTTACCGTTTTCACGCGATGATGCGCACTCTTTCTACAATGCAGCGCTGGCGACAGGCATCAAAGTGACAGCACCGGCCTCGACTGAAGTGGGTCAACAGTCGGATCAGTACGGCGTCAGGTTATGTATTGGCGGAACGGAGTTCAGCCAGTTAAAGCAAGCACTCTTGAAACTCAACGAGATTGCCGGGCAACTCAAACAGAAACCAGACCCGTTCCCGCTTTTTAATGTATGAATGACAGGATAGGTCTGACTCCTGTTTCTTCTGACGAGGGTAATGTCATTCCCTTTATGTGCTCAAAAAATCAGCGGCGATTCGATCAGCATTTTTTCATAATATTTTTATCAGTCGCCATGATGAAATAGACAATGCTTATACAATCGGTAAAGCGTATGGATGGGTCTTATGCTGCCATTCGACGCGAAGCGTAAACGCTTTTTTACGGGCCAGGTCAGGCGTTGTCTGCTTCAAAAAAATTGCCGTATTTGTTATATTGTTACTTATTGATTATTCACCTCTGCGGTGCCAAAAAGAACAAGATTCACCGCAACCCAGGACAAAGAAATGTTAGATTACCGCTTCCCGACAGCTTTGCAGATGGTTCTCAGCGTAGCGATGGCGGAGCAATCGGGTGAACGTTCGACGAGTGCGATTCTGGCCTACGGACTGGAAGCAAATCCGAGCTTTATCCGCAAGTTAATGGTTCCGCTTACGCGTGACGGCATTATCGTCTCAACCCTTGGCCGTAACGGTTCTATTCATCTTGGTCGTCCGGCGGATAAGATCACCCTGCGTGATATCTATGTTTCTGTCATAGAAGATAAAAAGCTGTGGGCGTCGCGTCCTGACGTACCGGCTCGCTGCGTCGTCAGCGCCAACGCGTGCTGGTACTTTAAATCTATCGCCGATGAAGCGGAGCAGGCTTCGTTAGAGGTTCTGGCTCAACATACCGTGGCCAGCGCGCTGGAAAAGGTCAAAAAAGCCGATACCAGCGGGTGCGATCCGGTGCCTGAAATTGAAGGCCTGCATAAAAAAGCGTAGTCATGCCCTTCCTGATACGAAAAAAAACCGCCTTAACGAGAAGGCGGTTTTTTTGTGCCCTGTAAAAACCTAGGCAGGTAAAACGTCGTTGACCGGTTTGCCGCGCGTAACGAATTTACGCAGCGTCACGTAAAACACCGGCGTCAGGAACAGACCAAACAGCGTCACGCCCAGCATCCCGGAGAACACCGTGATCCCGGTGACGCCGCGCACTTCTGCGCCTGCGCCGTGGCCGAGGATCAGCGGAATCGTCCCGGCAATAAAGGCGATGGAGGTCATCACAATCGGGCGTAAACGCAGGCGGCACGCTTCCAGCGCCGCTTCCATAATCCCTTTCCCCTGAAGCTCCAGCTCGCGCGCAAACTCAACGATAAGAATCGCGTTTTTACATGCCAGCCCCATGAGTACCACCAGCCCCACCTGCACGAAGACGTTGTTATCGCCCCCGGTCAGCCAGACGCCAAACAGCGCGGACAGCATCGTCATCGGAACGATCAGGATCACCGCCAGCGGCAGGGTCCAGCTTTCATACAGTGCGGCCAGCACCAGGAAAGCCAGCAGCACCGCGACCGGGAAGACGATCAGCGCCGTGTTGCCCTGAGTGGCCTGCTGGAAGCTCAGGTCCGTCCATTCAATATTCATCCCGTTCGGCAGGATCTGCTTAGACATTCCGTCCAGTTGCGTCATCGCCTGTGCCGAAGAGAGAATGCGCGGATCGGCATCGCCAATCAGATCCGCCGCCGGATAACCGTTATAACGGATCACCGGATCCGGCCCGTAGGTGGTGCTGATATTCACCATACTGCCGATTGGCACCATTTCGCCCTGATTATTACGGGTGCGCAAATTCGCAATGTCTTCCACGCTGTCGCGGAACGGCCCGTCGGCCTGCGCCATCACGCGCCAGGTACGCCCGAACTGGTTAAAATCGTTCACATAAGACGATCCCAGATAGGTTTGCAGCGTACCGAACAGATCGGTCAGCGACACGCCCTGCGCTTTCGCCTTATCTCGATCAACCTGTACATCCAGCTGCGGAACGTTAGCCTGGTAGGTTGAGATCGGGAAATGCATCCCCGGCGTCTGCATAATCGCACCGGACATGGTGTTCACCGCGTTTTGCAGCGCACCATAGCCCAGACCACCGCGATCCTGGATGTACAGCGAATAGCCCGACCCCTGCCCCAGCCCTAAAATCGGCGGTGGCAAAATGGAGAAACCAAAGCCCTGCTGAATTTGAGCGATTTTGGCATTGATCTCAGCGTTAATTTCCGCCGCCGTGTGTTTACGCTGATCGAACGGTTTCAGACCAAAGAAGACCGTCCCGGTATTCGGCGTGTTGGTGAACTGCAGCGCGTTAAGCCCAGGAAAAGCGACCGCATAATCCACGCCTTCGGTATTCATCCCGATTTCGCTCATTTTGCGGATCACCGCATCAGTGCGGGCCAGTGAAGAACCTTCCGGCATTTTCACGCCGCCAATTAAATACAGCTTATCCTGGGTAGGTATAAACCCGCCGGGGACCGCTTTAAACATGACGCCAGCCGCGCACAGCAGCAGCACATAAACAACAAACACCGCGCCACGGCGTCCGAGCGTTTTCCCCACCAGCCCCTGATAACCATTAGAGCTACGGTGGAAAAAGCGGTTAAACGGACGGAACAGCCAGCCGAACAGACGATCGATAAGCCGGGTCGGGAAGTCTTTCGGGGCGCCGTGCGGTTTTAACAGCAGCGCTGCCAGTGCAGGCGAGAGCGTCAGCGAGTTGATGGCGGAAATCACCGTCGAAATCGCGATAGTCACCGCAAACTGTTTGTAGAACTGGCCGGTTACCCCGGAGAGGAACGCCATCGGTACAAACACCGCGCACAGCACCAGCGCAATCGCGATAATCGGCCCCGAAACTTCACGCATCGCCTGATGCGCCGCCTGAAGCGGAGAAAGCCCCTCTTCGATATTTCGCTCGACGTTTTCCACCACCACGATGGCGTCATCCACGACGATACCGATAGCCAGCACCAGCCCGAACAAACTCAGGGTATTCAGTGAGAAGCCAAGCAGGTAGAGAATGCTGAACGTCCCCACAACCGATACCGGCACCGCGATCAGCGGAATAATCGACGCGCGCCAGGTCTGCAGGAACAGGATCACCACCAGTACTACCAGCACCACCGCTTCCAGCAGGGTCTGCACAACCGCGCGAATGGAATCGCGAACGAAAACCGTCGGGTCGTACGGTGCTGCCCATTTCATATCTTCCGGGAAACGCGTGGCCAGTTCGTTCATTTTCGCGCGCACGGCGTTAGACAAATCGATGGCGTTCGCACCCGGGGACTGGAAGATACCAATCCCGACCGCGTCTTTGTTGTTGAGCTGGGAACGCAGCGCATAGCTGCCAGAGCCCATTTCAATACGCGCCACGTCGCGCAGGCGTACCAGCGAGCCGTCTTGCGCCGTTTTCAGAATAATATTGCCAAACTCTTCTTCCGTGTGCAGACGCCCCTGGGCGTTAATGGAGATCAGGAAATCGCTCTCTTTCGGCAGCGGCTCGGCGCCAAGCTGTCCGGCGGAAACCTGAACGTTTTGCTCCTGCATCGCCGTCACGACATCCGAGGCCGTCAACCCGCGGGCTGCCACCTTGTCGGGATCCAGCCAGATGCGCATCGCGTATTCGCCAGAGCCAAAAATCTGAATCTGACCCACGCCCGGCAGACGCGCCAGTTCGTCCTTCACTTTAAGCGTGGCGTAGTTACGCATATACAGTGAATCGTACTTGCCGCCCGGCGAAAACAGATGCACCACCAGCGTCAGCGTCGGTGATTGTTTCTGGGTGGTAATACCCAAACGTCGTACATCTTCCGGCAGACGCGCCTCGGCCTGTGACACGCGGTTTTGCACCTGAACCTGCGCCTGATCCGGGTCGGTACCCGGGCGGAACGTCACGGTGGTTACCAGTACGCCGTCAGAGCCTGCAACGGATTTCATGTACATCATGTTTTCAACGCCGTTGATGGCTTCTTCCAGCGGCGTCGCCACGGTTTCTGCAATCACTTTCGGGTTGGCACCCGGATACTCCGCACGCACCTGCACGCTTGGCGGTACGACGTCAGGATATTCGCTCACCGGCAACAGCGGGATAGCGATTAATCCTGTGATGAAAATCAGAATCGACAGTACTGCGGCGAAAATCGGCCTGTCGATAAAAAAGCGGGAAAAGTCCATATGTCGGATTCTCGGGTAAGGGATCAGTTAAGCGCGGCGCTGGCGGTCATCGGAACGGTTTTCGCGTTAACCGGCATACCCGGCATAAACACTTTTTGTAAACCGTCGACGATGACTTTATCGCCAGGGTTCAGCCCCTGCTGCACGATACGTAAACCGGCGGCCAGACGTCCCGGCGTGATATCGCGGCGCTGCGCTTTACCTTCTTTATCAACGATATAAACGTATTTTCGGTCCTGATCGGTCAGCACCGCTTTATCGTCGACAAGCGTGGCTTTGAATTCAGCACTGCCCGGCAGGCGTACGCGGGCAAACAGTCCTGGCGTGAACTGACGCTGCGCATTATCCAGCAGCGCGCGCATACGGATGGTGCCGGTGCTCGGCGTTAACTGATTATCAAGAAAATCCACCTTGCCCTGATGGGGATAACCCTCCTCCCCCACCAGACCAATCTCAACCGGGAGTGCCAGATGATTACTGGACGCGCCCTGCCCGCTGCGGGCAAGATTTTGATAGTGAAGGTAGGTTGCTTCATCCACGTCAAAGTAGACGTAAACCGTTTTCAGGGAGACCAGCGTGGTGAGGACGCTGGCACTGTCACCCGCAGTGACCAGATTACCGCTGGTGATCAGCGCGCGGCTGGCGCGGCCATCAATAGGCGCGGTCACTTTGGTGAAATCGAGGTTAAGTTGTGCCGCGTCAACTGCTGCCTGCGCGGCGCGAATGTCGGCCTGCGCCTGAGCGGCGGCCGAACGGCGCTGCTCCCACTCTTCACGGGAGACGACGTTGGTATTGACGAGTTTATCGGTACGGTTAGCCTCACTGCGCGCCAGGCTGGCCTGCGTTTTGGCTCTCGTTAAGGTGGCCTGCGCCTGTTCCAGCGCAGCGCGATAGGTTCTGTCATCGATAGTGAACAGCACCTCGCCCTTTTTCACTTCCTGGCCGTCGGTGTAATTCACTTTATCAATGTAGCCGGAGACACGGGGGCGCAGCTGAACGCTTTCCACCGCTTCAATCCGGCCGTTAAAGCTATCCCACTGACTGATGGATTTCACTACCACGTCAGCGGCGCTCACAGCGGGCGCTTGTGGGACGGCATTTTGTGCCACGCCGTCATCGCATCCGACAAGCAGCATGGAGAGGAACATCGCTCCCAGCGCCGTCAGATGAACGTTAACCCAGGATTTTTGCAGGCTCATTATTTTTATTCCGGTAATGGTGGCCGCCGGGCAAGACGCTGCGGGAGACGCGGCGCCACTTCCTTTGTCCGGACTGGCTTGAGACTATTTGTGTCGTTCATCGCCACAAAACTGTAACAGTTGCGAATACACTATCGCGGCGATTGTAGGAAGGCGTCAGATTTAGTGCAAGAATAATTAATACACTTTATGTGCTATTTGGCTCAGGGGCAAAAGGCGCGTTTTCGGCAAGGATTTAAATGCAACAATAAAACTTGCATTTAATGTCAGAGCGAGTCATCTTTAAATGCAACAGACAAAAATGCTTTTTAAAACGCGGCGTGGGGGAAACCATGAACACTGACGCATTTATTCATGATCTACTCGACTGGATCGACAACAACCTTGAAAGCCGCCTGGACATTAACACCGTTTCCAGGCGCGCCGGCTACTCGAAATGGCATCTCCAGCGGATCTTCAAGGAACATACCGGGTATCCGCTGGCCGAGTATATTCGTGCACAAAAGCTGCAAAAATCGGTCGAGCGCTTAACCCACAGCGATGAACCGATCCTGAACGTGGCGATCGCGCTGGGCTTTGACTCCCAGCAGTCCTTTAACCGCAGCTTTAAGCGTCAGTATGGCCAGGCCCCCGGGGCATGGCGTCGCAGTACCGTCTGCCCTGAACGCCAGCAATCAACCTAGTGTCGCGGCTTTCGCCGCGACCCGTACAGGCAGGTGGCAAACCGGCCTGTAATCATATCCCCGTATTCGCCGCTCAGCCGTCCGTTGAACGTGTTAACGCTTCCCAGCGATCGATTTCCTCACCTAAACGTGCAAGCTTTTCCCGCACTAAACTCAAAGCATCACTGCCAAGCAATAAATGCGTCGGCGGGTTCTGGCTCTCAATGATAGCCAGCATGGCGCGCGCCGCTTTTACGGGGTCGCCGAGTTGCTGACCACTTTTTTCCTGACGAGCCTGGCGGACAGGATCGAATAACGCGTCATAGTCCGGGATGCTGCGCGCGCTGCGTACCATCGAGCGTCCTGCCCAGTCGGTGCGAAACGAGCCCGGTGCCACCGCAGTGACATGTATGTTGAACGGAGCAAGCTCTTTGCTCAGCGTATCTGATATGCCTTCGAGCGCAAATTTACTGCCACAGTAATAGCTGATGCCGGGCAGAGTGATGAAACCGCCCATCGAGGTGATATTAAGAATATGGCCGTGACGACGCTGGCGCATGCCCGGCAGCACGGCTTTGATCATCGCGACGGCGCCAAACACATTCACCTCAAACTGGCGGCGCATGTCTGCGAGCGAGGACTCTTCCAGTATGCCTTCGTGACCGTAACCGGCATTGTTCACAAGGACATCAATCGGGCCGACGGTAGACACACTCTGCGTAACCACTTCATCAATGTGCGCATAGTCCGTGACATCCAGCAGGCAGCCGAATGCCCGCTGCGTATCGAGTGTCTCGAATGCCTGCTTTGCTTCGGGGGTGCGCACGGTCCCCACGACCCGATGGCCTGCGGCGAGGGCTTCCTCCGCCAGAGCACGACCAAAGCCGCTGCTAACGCCGGTGATTAAGATTGTTTTTGCAGATGCCATAAATTACTCCCATGAACAGTGAAGGTTGCATGGTATTCTCTGCCCTGCCGTATTTTTAGGCCGTATCTTCTCTTTTTATTGCCTGATTTTATGAGGTGCAGTGATGTCCGGGATGATTACCTTAGTAAAAGCACTGGCGGTGCAGGAGGGGTACAACCTGACGGCGTTACCTGATGTGCGAATTTTGCGTGCCGACCGCCCGCTTGCGCGAACGCCCGTGCTTTACGATCCGGGGATTGTAATTGTCTGCCAGGGCAGCAAACGCGGCTTTTTCGGTCAGCAGACCTATCTGTATGATGAACAGCACTATCTGGCCGTGTCGGTTCCGGTGCCGTTTGTGATGGAAACCGACGCATCGGCAGAACACCCCTTGCTGGCGATATATCTGCATCTGGATTTTCAGCTTGCCGCTGAACTGATGTTGCAGATTGAGCAGCATCACGCCCCACATCCTCCCGCTGCGCCACAAAGCATGATGTCGAGCCCGATGGACGACGCGGTAAAAACGGCCGTGCTGCGCCTGCTTGAAGTACTGAACAATCCGCTTGAGGCGGCGATCCTCGGCCCGGCGCGGGTGCGAGAGCTCTATTTCCGCGTCCTGACGGGCGCCCAGGGCAAGGCCATGCGCGCCGCGCTGGCCTTACAGGGGCAGTTCGGCAAAATTGGCAAAGTACTGCAGCACATCCATACCGCCTACGCTGAGCCGTTAACGCTTAATCAACTGGCGATGGAGGCCGGAATGAGTGTGCCGACGTTTCACACCCATTTCAAAGCGATAACCCGTATGCCGCCGATGCAGTATGTGAAATCGGTGCGCCTGCACCAGGCAAGGATGTTGATGGTGCGTCAGCATATTACCGCCGCCGCTGCGAGCTACGCCGTCGGTTATGAAAGTCCGTCGCAGTTTAATCGTGAATTCAAGCGGCTGTTTGGTTTGCCACCCGCAGAGGAAATAAAACGCATGCAGCGTAATTTCGCCGTTCCGCCTGTGCAGCAGGCGTCGATATTTGTCTCTTCCCATTAAGCCTGATACTACATACCAGGCCTGTATTCAGGCCTGGTATGTACACGGCGTCATGACGCTGCGGATTGCACTAACTCAGGAACTTACCTTTGAGCAGATTAAGTCCCGCAGACATCTGGTCGCCCTGGGCCGGGGCTTCGCCCTGCGGTGAAAGGCCATCGACGATTTTAGGCAGGTATTCAGCAATCAGCGTCGACGCGGTTTGAGAATCCACGCCCAGTTTTGCGCCGAGATCCTGCAGCGCAGGCGATCCAAACACCGATGTGATCTGTTCGCTGTTGACCGACTGATTACTCTGCTGGCTAAGCCACGACTCGACAACGCCGCCCAGGCCGCCATTGCGGAATTTTTCGAGGATCCCCTGAATGCCGCCCTGCTGCTCAATCCAGGTCATGATCGCCTGGAGTTGCTCCGTCTTACCGCCCTGCCCGCCGGCCAGGCTGCCGATTTGATCTAATAATCCCATCACAGACTCCCTACAAACATCGCTAACACGTCCTGATTGACGGCTTACTTAGCCGGGATAATCAGTACCTGACCCGGGTAGATTTTGTCGGGATGCGTCAGCATCGGTTTATTGGCTTCAAAAATACGCTGATACTCATTGGCAGAGCCATACATCGCTTTTGAGATGGCGCTCAGGGTATCGCCGGATTTCACCGTGTAATAGCGGCTTTCCACCCCGCTTTGGGTGACGGTCACGCTATCATTGACCTGACCAATCCCGGTGACGTTACCTACCGCCACCAGAATTTTTTCTTTATCTTCCTGGGAGCCCACGTCGCCGGTCACCGTCGCCGTACCGTCGTCCGCGACATTAATGTTGACCTTTTCGGCACCAGGCAGGTTAAGACTATCAATATGTTTTTTCAGCTTGTCGGCCTGATCTTCCTTGCTACCGCCGGATACGGCATCCCAGATTTTCTCGCCCGCTTCTTTCACAAAACTTAATAATCCCATCTTCCACACCTCCATAACTGTTTCATGGTGAACATTTTCATTGGATCCCGTTGCAGGATGTACGATGCGGTGTCTCCGCTCTGGCTGAAAAATCCAGAAACAGCACAACCTGCCACATGAAGTATATCCAATAAGCGTCAGGGTGCAGGATATTTGCCCTGGTATCGCCGTTATGCCGCAACATTCCCTTTTGCCGACGTCTCACGTCTGGCGTTCCAGCCACGCGTTAAACCGTTCCATCTCTTCCAGCACACGGCTGACCAACGGTTCGATGGATTCCCAGCCTTGTTCGTTGTTGCAGGCGAGTTCCAGCGCCTCACAGGCCTCTTTCAGCGAGGTAAAATTCATCAACCGCGCACCGCCGTTAATCCGGTGCGCCATGCGGCCAACCTTGTCGCGCTCTCGCTGTTCAAGTCGCTGTTTAAGGTGTTCGGCGTCGTCATGATTCACGGCGATCATTTCGAGCTGAAGCTGGCGTGTTTTATCGTCAACGGTGGCGTCCGTCTTTCCGGCACTGGCGAAATACCGCTCCAGCATCTCCTGCAATTTTTGCGGCGTTAGCGGTTTTTCCAGATATTCATCCATCCCGGCATCAATACAGCTTGCGGCCGCTTCTGTGCCGCTCATGGCCGTCAGACCAAAAATGGGGATCGCCTCACGCCCTTCCCGTCGTTCATGCTCACGGATCTGCCGGGTCAATTCGTAACCATCCATCACCGGCATAGTACAGTCAGTAATAATGGCGGCATAACGCGCTGGCTGCACTTTCCACATTGCCAGCGCCTCTTCTCCTTGCGTGGCCAAAGAGACGCGGTGTCCCCATGATTCGAGTCGCTGCTGCAAGGTCTGACGCGCGGGAGGATAATCATCTACCACCAGAATATGCAGGCTGGCTACGCTGTCCGGTGCCGGATGATGCAGGGCTATTTTCGCTGAGGGTGTCGCATTAAAGAGGAAACTCACCACACATCCTTCGTGCGGCTCGCTCTCAATGCGCACCTCCGCCCCGGCAGCGCGCGCCATATGCAGACAGGCGGGCAAACTAAAGCCGGTATCGGCCCACTCCGATTTAAGCGTCACGTTGTTCGCGCGTTCGATGATTTGCGCCTGGGTTCCTTGGGAAATCCCCGGCCCCCCATCGCACACCTCAATCACCAGCCGGACGCTTTCAACCTGTGGGTCGCGGGTTCCCTCATACACCTCGATATCAATGGCATCGCCGTCAGCATGCTTGATGGCATTGCGCAGGAGACTCGACAGAATGCGGATAATTAACAGCGGATCGGTATCGTAGCGTTGCGCTGAAAGCTCGATCAGCACGTTCAGGCTCATACCTTTCGCTTCTGCCTGCTGACGATAGAGGGCGACCGTGCTGTCAATCAGCTGCGGCAGGTTCGTGCTGCGCGTTAAGCCGAGCAGTTGCGGGTTATCGGCGCGGAAAACATCGAACATGTCGCCAATTAACGAAAGCAGATTAAGGGAGGACTCCCAGATGAGGTTCAGATTCTCGTTGCGTTCATGGCGCTCGTCCAGCGCCTGAAGTTCCAGTTCCAGCAGACCCGTAATCACGTTAAGCGGTGTGCGAACCTCATGCCCCATGCTCAGCATAAAGGCATTTTTACTGGCAATCGCCTGCTCAAGATTACTTTTTGTTTCAGAGAGTTGAGCAATCAACAGCTCTTTTTCGGTGATATCCAGCCAGCCGCCAATTAACCCGCCAATCTCGCCCTGCCCGTCATGCCACGGCACGACCCACCCCTGCAAGTATCGTGGCTGCTCACCCACCTGAAACCTGGCGGACCATTTCTGCGGTTGACCATCCTGCAATGCCTGGCGATAGCGGGCTTCGATCGCCGCCAGCTCTGAAGGCTCAACCGTATTGATGGCGGTGATCGGCAGACCTTTCAGATCCTGCCCTGACAGGCCAATAGTATCGCTCCAGGCCTGGTTATAACGCAGTAAATTCCCCTGACGATCGCGGACATAGAGCGCAACAGGAGAGGCGTCTATCAGTGATTGGGTAAATTTCAGCTGCTCAGCCAGCTTCTGCTGCCAGACGTTGCCGCGGCGTAATGCACGGCGCAAATACTGGATCCACAGCCAGCAGCCCACCACGACCAGAAAGAGCAATATGCCCCACAGCAGCGAGTTCACGAACGTGCTTTTATTCCAGGTTTCACTGTTTTCTATCGCCGCCTGACGCCAGTCACCCGCCATTTGCATCAGTGCCCGTGGCTGCATATCGGCCAGCGCTTTGTTCAGGATATTGATCGGCTTGCTGCTGTCCGTTTGCGCCGACAACACCAGATCGACGGGTGTCACAGGAAGGGTCACCGCCAGATGAAAACGGGTTGGATGGTGGAGAGTCACGAGATAACTGGCAATAAACTGCGGTGCAATCACCCCACGGACTTCTCCACGTTTTAAGCGTTCAAGGGCGTCGTCCATATGCGGAACTTTCACCAGCTTAATGGTGGGATACCAGGTGTCCAGCCAGGGCAACAGCGGGTCATTCGCCTGAATGGCAATTTTCTCGCCTTTCAACTGTGAGAAATCACTGGGGCGCTTGATGCCCTGATCCATCACCACCACGGCGGGCGTGGTAAGCAACGGAGGCGTTTTCGCTGCACCGCTTTTGGTCTGCTGCGGCGTATCGATAACCTGTTCAACAAACAGTGCGTCAGGGTGAGCGCGCTTCATTGCCAGAAGTTCAGCATCACTTTCAACGCTGAGGAAGGAAAAGCGAATGCCGTACTGGTCGTTAAACTGGTTAAGCAGATCGACCACCAGCCCCTGAGGTTCACCTTCGCTGACAAACGTGACAGGCCTTTGACGGCGGTCAATAATGACCTGAATTTGCCCGTGCTCGCGTAGCCAGCTTTCCTCGTCGGGATCTAACCCCAGTGGATTGGCGGTGATAACAAAGCTCCGGTTCAGACCCCAGCTGGTCGCAATGCGTAAACGGCTGGCTAACGAGATATGTTTAAATACGGTATCGATGGATTCCGCCAGCAGCGGTAGCTGTCGGTCGATACCAAAACTCATGTTCAGATTAGGTATCGTCGGGCTGAACGTCCAGCTCAGGTCTCTGACCTGATGGTATTGCGTAAGATATTCCGCACTGGCCCGGTTAATCCACAGCGCATCGATTTGCTTAAAGGCCAGCGCGCTGACGGCGGTGTTATACCACGACTGAAAGCGCAGGGTGCTGTCCGGATACTGGCGGCGAAGCGCTTCACTGGCCTGGCTTCCTGAGACGACGCCAATCACTTTATTTCGCAGATCGACAGGCGTTTCACCCTGTGATTTTGGGGTCATCAAAACCGCTTTATCCAGCAGCCAGGGCGGTGAGGCTTGCAGGTCCGGGCTTGGCCACAGTTCCGGATTCCAGATAGCCACCATCTGTATTTCCTGGCGCTTCAGCGCGAGTAACGCTTCACTGCTGTTTTCGTAGTAATGCAGCTTAATTTTTACCTTAAGGCTGTCTTCCAGCATTGCCAGGTAATCAGCGGCAATGCCGCCAAAGACGCCATGGCCCATCCCTTCGCTTAACGGCGGTTGCTCCTGCCCCCAAACCCCAACATGCAGCGTGGAATGGCTGTCCAGCCAGCGTTGCGCCGCCTCACTGAACTGGACATGCGGCGCGTTAACCTGAACGCGACGCTGCAGTTCCAGTGGCTGGGCGTGCAGTTGCCCTACACAACACACGGTAAGAAGCAGGCTCAATAGCCGGGCTGATAAAAAACGCATCGTACGAGTCGTTCCCTGAATAAAACATGCTGGAAAATAAAATTATACCGATGACCCGGCTTACCCTGAGTAAGCTTTGTCTTGTTCTGCGCAGATACCTCAGTGGCAGGCAAGATCCCGACAGTATAAGACCGGACTTATTGTCGCGCCTGTTCCGTCCCGGTAAAAATTTCTCCTCCACTTTACCAGGAAAGTACTTTTTTACGTTTGAACAGGTTAATCCGTGATGAACAACAATATTGATAATCGCGATATCGCGCCAGAGGCCCTCACGGATGGGGACCGCGATACGCCATTTCCGGTGGTGCTGGAAATAACGCTCGACGACGTTTTAATTCAGAATGAAGCGCGTCTTTTTACCGACGATACCAGCCAGCAACTGATGATAAAAGGTGATGCAGGGGATGTAATTAACCTCTCGGACCTACTTCCCGAAGGCGCGGAAATGGGTGAATGGACGAAAGCCCGGGGCTCAGTAACTGTCGATGGCGTGCAATATGCCGTATATCAGCATTCAGGTATGGAAACGGAACTGCTGGTTCAGGTCGGTATGCAGGTCGCCCTCAATAATATGTAAATGCAGGCGTCCTGCGGTCCTGGCGACACGCGGGACGCTGCGTTTCCGGGAGTCCCGCAATCTGTCTCAGCTCCCCTGACGATCGTCGTCGTTCACTATCTCGACCTTAACGTCTCCCTGACGAAACCCCTCGGTAAGAAAAAAAGGCATCGGCAGTTTCCACTGCCCCTGCTGCACGGTTGCCGTATACCGCCAGGCATTACCGTCCATTTTCAGCAGCACAGCCTGCTTTTCCCCGTCTTGTTTATGGCTTGGCCCGGCCATTATCGTAAACCCGGCATTGCTCCCGACGTGGAAGTGTTCTGCCTTCCAGCGAACAGGAGGATGCCCCGCCAGGGTTCAGCATGATGAAAACCAAAAATATCATCATGGCTAAGCAGACTTTGCCGCACGGTGGACCACAGCACCGCCTTCAGGAAATACTGGTCAGTGAAGCGCGCATTGCCCCGGTACTGCACGACAAACTCACGCATCATTCTTGCAACGTTCGGGAAGATGCCGCCACATCCAGCCCACATCCCGGCGAGTAACAACTCGGTATGTGTGAAATAGTCACGCATATGGTGAAAGTACCAGGGCGAACGTAGCCACGCCTCGACACAAACCTGCTCGCGTTCGGAGAGCAACGAGTCGGCATCACGAACTAAAAACCGCTCAACCGTCGGGTCGTCCATCACCAGAAAACGCCATAACGTGGGATAGATGGTTTTTTCGTGGCTCATATCGACCAGTTGAGCACCGCCCGCCTGCAGACGTTGCCAGACGTGCTGCGGCACAGAATTATCCAGATACACACGGCAGCACCAGCCAGGAAACAGCGAGTTTGCGGCTTCAATGTTTTTAATCAGCGTTTCGCAATAGCGCGGCCGATCGCCGAACAGGCTGAAGGCGATAATATTTTTTTCGCGCTGCGTGGCATCAAAAGGACGCGGCGGCGTTGAGGGAAGCGGCCAGCATTTGCCGTGACCAAAGCGTTGATCCGACAGCGTCAGCGACTCAAGGCCATAGGTGCGCATCTCCTGGGTTTTGCCCATGTGCCCACACAGTTCTGCAAAACCATCCAGCCAGGTTTCAGAGGCTTCATGACGCTGCGGCGACTGGTATATTTTACGATACACTTTATACGCCTGATCGTACTTTCCCTGACGCATCAGGCTTAGCGCATAGTCACTTTGCACTGACATATTTTTGGGCAATACGGCCAGGGCTTTTTCACAGCAGCGAGAGGCGCTGGCGTAATCCCCGTCAGCCATAGACTGGCGATAAATCTCCGCCAGGGAATGTAACTGCTGGCTTATTGCGGCGTGGTTAACAGGTCGACGTTGAGGTACCGGGCGCATAAAAATCCGCTCAATTATTTAATCAGAAAAATTAAGCCGATTTTTTCATTGTTACGGGTGGCTCACGATAAGACCCGTCTTGATATTCCCTGAAGAGAGTACAGCCCCGGTCCTGGCAGGTAAAAAGCGATTTCCGCCTCTTATTCAATTTCACTTAAGCTGAGTATTTTACAGCAACTTAATTAATACCATTACCGTTTATAATGAGATGTTATTTCATTAAAAAAAATAACCAAGTCAGGTCTTATAACCCTTTATCGTCTGTTTCATCATACTGCGCACACATAAATGAAGATGACATCGGTATAATTCGACCCCGGTATTGCTGAGGTCAGGCATGAAGGATGTCTTTTCATCGGCTATACAGTAAGTTATGGGCTAGCCCGTACAGGTTGTTTATGATGTTTCATTCACAGCACACCCGATGTCCGGGGAAAATATTCCCAGGCTCACTTCGTCTTCAGGAGTCAGTTAAAGAGATATGCGTCACTATTTTCGCCTTTTTGTGCTGCTGGTTTCACTCTCGCTTTCAATGCCTTCAGCGATAGGCGATGAATATAAGATCCTGATGAGAACACCGGTCCAGGGATTACAGCGTTTATCTCTTACCGCCGATCAAGCCGCGTTTATTAAACAACAACGACAACTGAACGTGGGCGTGACCCATTATGATGCCCCACCGTTTGGCATGCGTAACATTCGCAATGAGTATGAAGGTTTGAGCGCGGATTATACGGGACTGGTCGCCTGGCAACTTAACCTCCCGGTTAAGATAAAAGTGTTTAGCTCCTCTGAAGAGGCGTGGCAGGCGCTGGCACGTGGCGATATTGACCTGATCCCGTCCGTGGCCGCCTTCCCGGATAACGATGCCTTTGCCTTTTCTTTACCTTATGCCAGCGATAAACCGGTGCTGGGGCTCAACGATAGCGATACCGCCCCTCTGGCAGAGGATCTACGTGATACCGACGTCGCAATGCCGAGGGACTATTTGCCCCTGTCACAGGCTCAGGCCGCCTACCCTAACGCCCGTTTTCGCCTGTTCGACAGTTATCAGGAAGCGTTGAGCGCGGTGGCGTTTGGTCAGTCGCGGGTTTACCTGGGCAACAGTTACTCGCTCAGCCGCAACTACCTGAACAATATTCATGTTGAGCGATTCTCACGCCTGACCAGCCGTGAAGTGGGGTTTGCCGTCAGTCAAAAAAAACCACAACTGCTCACACTGATTAATGCCGCAATCAAGGCCGTGCCAGAAGATGAAAAGCAGGAGCTTTATCGTCTCTGGCAGCCCGATCGCATTGATCTCGCACAGGGGTCGAAATCCCTTCTTTTTACCGAGCAAGAGAAAGCGTGGATCAAGAAACATCCCATCGTTAACGTTCTGATCTACAGCCAGGACAATGCAGCCCCGGTCTCATTTATTGATAATAAAGGTGTGCTGCGCGGTATTGCCGCCGATCTGTTTTCCGTTGTATCGCTCAGAACCGGTTTACAGTTTCGTTTTGAAACGGGCAGCACCACCGAGGAACTGATTCAACAGGTGAACGAGTCAAGCGCGGATATGCTCGCCTCAATCACCCCCAGTGAAGCGCGTAAAAATAAGATTCTTTTCACCCGCCCCTATCTGCGGAGCGCCTTTTCCCTGGCAACAGCGACAAATCGTAACGACATTCATATGCTGGCAGACCTGCGTGGAAAACGGCTGGCGATGGTAAAAAACATTGGTGTGGAAAGTATGGTGCGCCAGCGTTACCCGGAAATTGAAATTGTTCACGTGGGCAATGAATCACAGCTGCTTTCCACCGTACTTGAGGGGAAAGCGGATGCCGCGGTGGGTATTCTGATCATGAGTGACTATCAAATCTTCACCAACTTTCAGGACAAACTTAAAGTGGTGTCGATTGTGGGTGACGCCCCCGTCTGGATCTCTTTCGGGGTCGGGCTGTCCAATCCGGAACTTCAGGGGATTTTAGATAAAATATTGCTGAGCATTCCCCCTGTTGAGCTGGAAAATCTGGCCAACCGCTGGCGCCCCAACGAACTGGTGGTTGTCGACAGCTTCTGGTATCGCTATCGGGAAGTGTTGATTGCCACCGCCGTCTTTAGCGCCGTCTTAATTATTCTGGCCCTGGGTTGGGCACTCTACCTGCGTCGACAGATCGCGCGTAAAGCGGCACTTCGTCGTCAGATGAACACCCAGCTTGTGCAATTACGCGAGGTCATCACCGAGCGTGAAGCGCTGCTGGTTGAACTTAAGGAAGCCAAAGACAGGGCCGAGGATTCTAACCGCGCAAAATCCGTCTTCCTGTCGACCATGAGTCATGAAATCCGCACGCCGATGAATGCCATTATTGGCATGCTGGATATCGTGCTGAAAAAAGGACGCCGTGGTGAGCAAGATATTCAGGCGCTCGAGGTGGCGTATGAATCGGCAGAAGGACTGGTGGGATTAATTGGCGATATTCTGGATATTTCCCGTATTGAGGGGGGGCATCTCGATTTCAATCCTGAAGCCACGAACCTCGGTACGCTGATTAACAATATGATGCGGGTTTTCCAGGGCGTGGCCATTGAGAAAAATATCGAACTCACCCGCGCGTTCCCGACGGAACCGATAATCGATGTCTGTGCCGACCCCTTACGCATCAAGCAGGTTCTGTCGAACCTGTTAAGTAATGCCATTAAGTTTACCGACGTCGGCGGCGTATCACTGACGCTGCAGCAGGCTGAAGACCCGGTAAATGACAGCGTTCACTACATCATTGACGTCAAGGACAGCGGCGTGGGGATCGATGCCAGCCAGCAGGCAGCCTTGTTCAGGCCCTTTAGTCAGGCAGACAACCGCCGCGCAGGAACGGGGCTGGGCCTCTATATCAGCCGGACCATCTGCGAAAGCATGGGCGGCACGCTTATGCTGACCAGTGAGAAAAACGTGGGCACCACGGTGAGAGCAACCTTTACACTGCCGAAAGTAAAAACGGCGGCGGCCGTGGATGTCCAGCAGCACGAAGACGAAGACAAAATTCCGGCCCTGAAGATCCTGGTCGTGGACGATAACCCTGCCAACCGGATCCTGCTGGCTAAACAGTTGGCCTGGTTAGGACAGCATGCGTATCTTGCGTCAGAGGGAAATGAGGCACTGGCTATCTGGGAAAAAACAGATTTCGACGTGATCATTACCGACTGCAACATGCCCGGCATGAATGGTTATCAGCTTACTGACATAATCCGCACGCGTGAGCAGGAGCAGCACAGGGCCGCGGCCTGGATTATCGGCTTTACCGCCAATGCCATGCATGAGATCACGGCGCGTTGTTTACAGGCTGGTATGAATGATTGCCTGTTCAAGCCCTGCTCAATCAATCATCTCGCGGCTGCACTGCGAAATATTCATCCCATTGAGCACAAAGCATCGGACGATACCGTCTGACTGAAATAAAAAAGGAGCCTGTAAAAGGCTCCTGATAATGTCTCAAATGAATCTGTTGTAATGGGATTAAAGCAGTTGGTCGTGCCAAAGAAACAGTTCAGAGTCCGTTTTCACGCCCAGCTTTTTCATGGCCGATTTCTTCTGACCGCTGACCGTCTTACGACTACGATTGAATTTCTCTGAAATCTGCAGGACAGACATTCCACCGGTGAAGAGTCGCAGCACCTCAAGCTCCTTGGGAGACAGCTGATCCAGGCGGCCAATGCCCTCAATCACCTGCGGCGCGTTGTCACCCTCTGAACCCGATTTCGTGTCTGCACAAGGCTCGGAAATCAGGTAGAACTCTTTCTCCATGCTTTCTGAGAGGGAGATACGCCCCGCCGCGACCTGGCGCGCCGCATTCACCACTTCCGATAAATCACGGCTTTTACCGACATGCCCACGCACGCCAATTTTTAACGCCATGCGCACAATCGCCGTGTTTTCCAGCGTGGAGGAAAGAAGAATTTTCAGCCACGGGAAGGTGCTCATGAGCTGTTTGATCATCGGTAAACCGTCGATCTCTTCATCACCAAGCAAATAGTCAAGAACCAACACATCAACACGGTTGTTGCGTAAAAAATTCATGAGTTCGATACGAGTGGCAAAGCTGCCTTTTAGTTCGAAATCAGGCTCCTGGCTCAATATAATTTCCATCCCCTTACGGACAATCGGGTGATCGTCGAGTAAAGCGACGTATATTTTTTTACCTGAAAACGGGTTCATACATATTCTCTTTTATGCCTGCAGTGTGAGCCATCTTTAAAAAAGACTTAATTATTATTCCGTAACCATAACAATAAAGTACCGGAACTGGCATAGCTACGAAAAATAGCGGAATAGCCATCAAAACGGTTAGTCACTTCCGCGACCTGGTTGCCGTAAAAATCACTTTCTGCACTCAACACATCTAACAGAGTACGTCGACCGAGGTGATACCACTGATCGAAGAAATCATGACGAATACGATCGGATTCAATCGATAAGTTATGATACAACTCCGCGCGCTCCAGCATGCTATGGGCATCCTGATCGGCAGCACGTACCCGGTTATCCAGATCGCGGGATTGCTGTTCAATGGCCTCTCTGCTGGCATCTGCACGGCGTGCGGCAGAAAGCTCAGCGGCCCGCTGTGAACCGCCCCGGAAAATCGGCCAGCTTAAGTTTACATTGGTTTCCCACGCCTGTTCACGTCCCAGTTCATCGCGCCCGGTACTTTTGCCAACGTTCCACGTCACCGTTGGGTAGGCGGCAGAGCGCGCCGCTTCCGCATCCGCCAGTGCTGATGCGGTCTCTGCCTGCGCCTGTCGAATGGTGGGATGGCTTTCAATGGCGGATAACTGCTTGTTCAGCTCCCCTGGCTTCAGGTTCCACACCGCTGCTGTTGGCAGAGGAACGGGCGTATCCCCCAGCAGGCGGTTGAGGATGATTTCCGTATCACGCGCGCGCGATATGGCCGTATCTAAAGAAGATTGCGCCTGTAAAAAACGCCCTCTGGCCTGCGTCAGTTCACTGCGACGCCCCTGGTCAACCTTCACAATGCCGTCCAGCATTTCGACCAGTTCATTCATACGCGCCACGTACTTTTGGCTGAGAACAATGATCTGGCGCTGCTTACTCAACTCAATGAGTGCACTACTGACCTGCCAGGCAATGTTTTCCGCCTGTGCGCCCGTATTCTCTTTCGCGGCCAGATGCAGCGCTTCACGGCTTTTAATGGTGTTGCTGGTACGACCAAAATCGAGCAATGTGGTTGCGACATTCACGGTCACCGCCGGACGACTGTCGCTGTAGCCCCGTTCTCCGCCACCGAACTGGACGCTTTTTGAACGCGTCCCGACATCCACCTGCGGCCAGCGTTGCCCTTTCGCTTCATCAACGTTGGCCTGTGCCGCCTCGGTATTGAACTGTGCGCCACGAACCTCAGGGCTCATACCCAGTGCAGTATTAACCGCATTATTAAAGAGCAGACGGATTTCATTCTCGCCAGGCGCACGGGCGGTCTGTCGATCAACGTTTGTCGCGTTGCTTTTCGCAAACGCGGTGTGGGTTGTGCTAGTAGCATGGTTATCCACCGCGCTTTTCTGCGCCACCCGTGGCGCGAGAGGTGCAGGCGGGGTGGAGGCCATCACCATGCCGGATTTTGCCTGCGGAGCGACAGGTTGAAAGGCTAATAAGCCCTCGCTACTGGCGACACTTTTCCCTGAAATCAGGCAAGAGAGGACCGTCAGCGTCGCCGCCAGGCGACGCTGTACTGGAGAATACTTTTTCATCGTAAATTAACGCTCCCGGAAGGCTTCTTTCGCTTTGAAAATAGGTTTCAGCAGGTAATCGAGAATGGTTTTTTCGCCCGTACGAATTTCCACGGTCGCAATCATGCCGGGAATAATCGGCAGGGCTTTATCCCCTGCTTTGAGGGTGCTGCTGTCGGTTAAGACCATCACCCGGTAATACGTATCATCAGGACGGCCCGCCGCAGCTTTAGCGTCATCTTTTAACGTATCCGGACTGACGAGAGACACTTGCCCCTTCAGGCCGCCATAGATTGCAAAATCGTAAGCGGTGATTTTCACCATGGCAGGCAAACCGGCATGCAGGAAGGCCACGTCAGACGGTTTGATCTTCCCTTCCACCAGCAGCTGATCTTCCAGCGGCACGATCTCCATGATGTGTTCACCAGGCTGAATAACCCCGCCAATAGTGGTAACCCGCACATTTTTGACCGTGCCTTTTACCAGTGCGGTAATGGTTGTGCGGTTCACAATATCTTCGCGACCGGTCAGACTCTCTTCAGCCTGCACCAGATCCAGCTCCTGACGGATCAGGTCGGCGTTGGCATCCGCCTGATAGCGGTTGCGGCGCTCAACAATCTGCGATTGCAGGTCGTTTGCCTGACGGCGCATGCGCAGCAGCTCTACTTCGGAAAGCAGGCCGCGCGCCGCCAGCGGCTCAGACATGGCAATTTCGTTTTGCGCCAGACGATAGCTCTTCTCAAGCGAAGCCACACCCTCTTCCAGCGCTTGCTTACGGCTGTTGTAAGCGCGGGTTTCCAGCTCGACCTCAGAAGGATACTTTTTCACGCGGTCGCTAAAGGTCAGCGGCAGACCATACGCTTCCGCACGCAGGCGGTTAACGGTCGCTTCCAGTGCCACTACCTTGCGCAGCGTCTCCTGATAACTCGATTGCGCACGCGTCGGGTCGATTTTCAGCAGCACCTGCCCCGGTTCAACGATATCGCCCTCTCGGACGTTCAACTCTTCGAGTATCCCGCCCTCGAGGCTCTGGATAATCTGTTCGCGACTTTTTGAGACGATCTTCGCATCACCCTTGGTGATCTCTTCCACTTTGGCGAAATGCGCCCAGGTTAAGAAGCCGATGAACACCGCCAGGATGAGCCATAACACCAGTCGCGATTTTGGCGTGGTCTGGGAGAACAGCGCCTCCTGGATATCGCTCATCCAGGCGGCATCACGCGCTGAGAGCGGTTTATTTTTCTTCTGTTTTAGAAATTTCATGCGCTGGCCTCCGCCTGCTCTTTTACTGGCACAGCTTGCGCTGGCGTACTGTCGTTAGCGGGCGTCTGCTCAGGTTGCGCTGCCGGCGTGCCGTTGAGCGCAGCCAGAATCTGCTGTTTTGGACCATCCGCGACGATTTTTCCGTCCTCAATAATCACCATTCTGTCCACCAGCGCCAGCAGCGACGGGCGATGGGTGACAACAACCAGCGTGTGTCCGGCAGTCGCGATTTTCAGGTGTTGCAGGAACAGGGCTTCGGTCTGCGCATCCATCGCGCTGGTCGGTTCATCCAGCAGCAGCAGGTTAGGACGCGCCAACAGCGTTCGCGCCAGGGAAACCAGCTGACGCTGGCCGCCGGACAAACTGTTGCCCTGCTCGCCAACGGGCATATGAATGCCACGCGGGTGGCGCGCGGCAATGTGGTCCAGCCCGGTTAAACGCAGTACCTTAAGAAACTCATCAGACGACGCATTCTGACGGCCAATCATGATGTTTTCGCGCAATGTGCCGTAAAACAGACGCGCATCCTGCCCCACAAACCCTACGTTGTTTCGCCAGTCAGACGGCTCAATTTGATTCACGTCCAGACCGCTACTGAAAATCTGCCCTTTCACCGGCGTGTAAAGGCGGGCAATGATGCGCAGCAGCGTGGATTTACCGCTGCCGATTTTCCCGACGATCGCTACACGTTCGCCCGGTTTTATCGTCAGATTCACGCCTTTGAGGATATCCGGGTTCGGCTGCATGGGCGGTGCCGGATAAGAGAAGGTAATGCCTTTAAGCTCGATATCACCGTTCAACTCAGGCTGTTTGATGTAGTCAATCTCACTGCTGCGATCGGTTGGGTTCTCCATCAGCTTGTTCAGCGAAGTCAGCGCAGCTTTGGCCTGCTGATAACGCACGGCTAAACCGACGACCTGGCTTAACGGCGCGGTCACACGACCGGCCAGCATGACCGTACCGATTAACGCGCCCTGCGTCAGGGTGCCGGCATCAATCAGGTACACGCCGGTGACAATCAGCATGACCGTCTGCAGCTGTTGAAGGAAACTCACCGAATTCATCGCCAGCGTAGAGTAGTGCTTAGACGCCGCCGAGCTGGAAGATTGCATGGCGCTGAACTTTTGCCAGCGGCTCTGCATCCAGGACTCGCCCCCCACGGATTTCAGCGTTTCCATCCCTTCGATGGATTCAATCAGGACGCCCTGCTTCAGCGATGCTTCCTGCAGGCTGGCTTTCATCACTTTGGCCAGCGGCCACTGAATGACCATACTGACCAGCAGGATCATTGGCAGCATCAGCAACGGGACAATCGCCAGCGGGCCGCCGATGGCGAAGATAATGCCAATAAACAGCAGAACGAACGGCAGGTCGGCAATGGTTGCAAGCGTCGCGGATGAGACGAAATCACGCACGGATTCGAATTCGCGCAGCTGGTTGGCAAAAGAGCCTGAGGAGGCGGGCTTATGCTCCATTTTTACCGCCAGCGCCTGACGAAACAGCACGCTGCCGACAATCAGATCCGCTTTTTTTCCTGCGGTATCCAGCAGGTGAGCACGCACGCTACGGGTTACGGCTTCAAAAATCATTGCCACCAGCACGCCAATCGCCAGCGACCAGAGCGTGGTAAACGCCTGGTTAGGGATCACGCGGTCATAAACGTTCATGGTAAAGAACACGGTGGCCAGCGCGAGCACGTTCACCAGCACCGACGCCAGCGCGGCGCTACGATAGTAACGACGGTAGCGCCACAGCGTACTGAACAGCCAGTGGCCTTTCGGCTGCGGCGGCGCGATATCGCTAACCCGACTGTCAATACGCGCAGTCGGTTTAGCCGCGATCGCGTAGCCAACATACAGCTCGTTAAGCGCTTCATGATTCAGTTCAACCGGCTCGTCAGAGACATCCGGCATGACCAGGGAATAGAACAGATCCCATTTGTCTTCGGCATTTTTACGACGCTCGCGTCCCAGCAGCACCATCCCGCCAGCGCCCTTACGCAGCAAAATCATCGGGAAGATCTGCTCCGGCAGTTCTGCGCTATTACGCTTGATGAGCCCTCCGGTCACACCGGCATTTTTGAGCGCATCAAGCGCTAAAGAGGGAGTGAGGAGTTGTTCGACAGGCAGACCCGCCAGCAAAACATCATCGCTTTTACCGAGACCATAATGCTCACACACCCAGGCAATACTTCTGAGCAGAGAATCATCACTTTGTCGGTTATCGCGAGCGGCGGCAAGCAGCTGTTCCTCCTGAAAATTTGCAGTTGAGGATTCCATATTTCGCGTTTTTCCTGATTGATTATTTATATTTAAATCAATGAATTAAATTGATTTATTGGTTTAAATTAAGAATATTCTGTCACGCGGAACAGTCTTAAATTAATGAGACCTGTCTCAATGGAACGGGTTATTTTTTGTCACGAAACAGGTTTGATGAGGGATACACGAGGGAAAAGAGAATGCCCTCCCATTGCGGGAAGGCAGGACGCAAGATTATTTTTGCTCAGGTGCAGTCACGTTCTGATCGCCGCTTACACGCACAACAACGCGGCGGTTTGGCGCATAGCAGGAAACCAACTCACGCTTGCCGGACGCGGCACAGTCATTAACAACCGGCTCGTTACTGCCGACGCTGGACGCCACCATCAAACGCGCCGGAAGGCCATTTTCTGCCAGCATCGTACGTACCGTCTGCGCACGCTTCAGCCCCAGCGCGTAGTTGCTACGATCGCTGCCGATAGCATCCGTATGGCCAATCACCTGAATTTGTTTCAGCTCGACGTTTTCACGTTTTATTGTCGCCACCAGGTCTTTCACCGCCTGGCGGCCCTGAGCGGAAACGCCCTTTTCACCGGACTGTCCAAAGCGGAACATAATATCGCCAGACAGGGTGTAATCTTTGTACTGAGGTGCGGCCAGAGTCTTACAGGCTTCCACGCTGGATGCGCGAGAAAGCACATGGGTCTGCTCACGTAGCCCCGATAAATCCTTCTCCGCCTGCTCGCGCGTACGGGCTTCCGGCACGGCATTCATCGTGTGGTTGACGCGCACGAAATAGGTTTGCCCGCCGTTCATTTCGACGTTGTAACCCTGTTCTTTACCACGATACTGCGGTGCATCGTTCTGGTATGCGCCGAGATTATGCTTACCCGGCGCCAGACAGAACACGGTATAACCGCCAGGCAGCAGCGCATCGTGGAATTCATTATCCACATAAATATGTGCCGCCCCGCCGGTGGTGTTACTGGCGTCACGGTAGTAAACAATTTGCGCCTGAGTCTGAGCGACGGGTGCAACAGGCTGATACACCTTGCCAAAATTCTCCGCAGCGGTGGCGGTGTGAATGAAAAATGCGGAGGAGGTAAACAGCGCCGCAAATAAAGAGGTCTTGAAAAAAGTCATAAATCCTCCAGAGGCCTCCCCGAAAGGAGGCCTGGAAAAGTTTAAGTTAGTGATTATTCACGTTGACGGTTACGCCAGCTTGTACCAGCAGCTCGACATCCTGGCTTTCCATGTGGAACACCTGATACTCAACACCCGATACCTTCACATTACCGGCGTTGGTCCAGTTGCCCGGATCGCAGTTGTCAGGCAGAAGATCGCTCAGGTTTACCACGTCGCCTTTATTACCCTGCACCATCAGCTGTTTATTACCATCTGTGATAAACAGGTCTTTTTCAGCGTGGGTCAGCACGTCGTGCAGACTGATATTCAGCTTGTCCTGCTTGCTGTTGGTAATATCAATCGTCTTGTGCTGGAGATTATCCAGGTTAATCTCACGATCGTTCAGGGTGCTAACAACACTGGCGTTATCGTCATGCTGCTCTTCGGCGTTCATCATCATGCTTCTGGATGCTGAGCGCGGTGTGTTCACTGTCCAGCGGACATCATCAATCCAGTACTGATCGGTATTGATGGTGTTACCGCCACCCGACAAACCACTGCTTGCACCACGCCCCATACTGAAGACGATATTACCAATCTCACGTCCCGACGGGGCATTAACAGAGAAGGTTGACTCACCAACTGGCAGATATCCTGAAGAGATCACTTTCCCTGCCGTGTCGTAAACGGTGTATGTTGACTTCACAACGCTAGACTGGACGGAATCGTTCGCACCAGAAAGTTTCATGCTGACAGCATTTACCCCGTCAAAATGCATGGTGATGTCGCCGGTCATTGCTAATACACGACTGCTGGATGAAACGCCCCACTGATAAATCGCCGCACCATAACCAGGGTAATATTTATCGTTTAACGTAAATTTCAGACCACTTGGCAGTGTGACCAGACCCTTTCCAAAGTTCTGGAACGGTACAGTGTTAAAATCTTCGAACCCGCTCGATTTCGGAGAAACCACTGTCAGGCTGCGTGAAACACCCGCACTCTGGTTCCCTGCTTTATCGATAGAGAACACGCTAAACGTGTGGTTCCCCAACGGCAGTGCAGACGGCGTTAAGCTCCAGCTGCCGTTAGCGGCGGCGGTGACACTGTACGTAGAACCGTTCACCGCGATGTACACTGTGCTACCTGCTTC
This sequence comes from Enterobacter sp. PTB, assembly GCF_051130085.1. Lineage (NCBI taxonomy): Bacteria > Pseudomonadati > Pseudomonadota > Gammaproteobacteria > Enterobacterales > Enterobacteriaceae > Enterobacter > Enterobacter sp. PTB. Next base: position 182 of record NZ_JBDKEE010000023.1, on the reverse strand, counting down.
AGCGGTACCGTTCAGCGTCGGCGTGTTGTCATCCGTTGAACCCGCGTTGGCCACGTTGCCCGTTACCGGACCGACGTTATCCGTGACGCTGGTGATCACCGGCGCGGCGTTGACGGTATCTACAGTAATCCCAAATTTCGACGAGGTAGCCGAACGGTTTCCGGCCCTGTCGATTGAATAAG